>JASGCJ010000020.1:16735-33019 GCA_030054195.1 Minisyncoccota bacterium | reverse complement strand
CGGCAGGGACAAAGCACAAGGCGGGGGTGGCCAACTGGATTTTGAACGATTTTCTGGCAACGCAACCGGATCCCGCGACGACCCCCGTGCGACCTGAATATTTCGGTGAGTTGGCGACTTTAGTAGCGGAGGGGGGCATCAACAGCGCGCAGGCGAAAAAGGTTTTTGCGGAGCTGATGTCGAATCCTTCTTCCCCTAAGGCGCTGGTGGAGAAGTTGGGGTTGGCACAGATTTCGGATGTGGGGGCACTGGAGGCCTTTTGTGACGAGGCGATCGCGGCGAATCCGAGGAGCGTGGAGGATTATAGGTCGGGCAAAAGCAACGCGATCAATGCGCTGAAAGGTTTTGTGATGAAAAAGAGCCAAGGCAAAGCCAACCCCACGCAGGTGGACGAAATTTTAAAGGCAAAACTTTCTGCATAGACGGTTGCCCTTCCCCCCTACCTAGGCGATGTTTTCCCCGAAGCCATGATCTCAAACGAAGCCTACGTGCTGGAGCTACTGCAGACCTCCGGGGTGGTGAGTCTGGAGGATATGACCGCTTGTCAGGAAGAAGCGGCGATGCAGGGACATTCGACGTTGGAGGGGATCAGCAAACGGGGATTGCTCACCCCAGATCAGATTTTGGAAATTGTAGCCAAAGATTGCGGCATGGAGTTCCAAGCAGTGATTACGCATGTGGACGAGGATGTGCTGGCCACAATCCCACCAGCCGAAAGCCGGCGGTACCATGCCTTGCCCCTGAAACGCCTGCCGTCGGGATTACAAGTGGCGATTGCTGACCCGTTGGATTTCGAAACGTTGGATGCATTGCGATATCTGTTGAAAACGGATCTGGAGCCAGTGGTGGTTCCTCTAGCCAAGCTGGATGATGCGATTGTGCGGTTTTTCGGAAAAACGGATGAGTCCTTGGCCTCGCTGATGGCGAACATGGATGGAAGCGAGCTCGAACTCAAAACAAGCGGCTCAGGGGGAGATGAGGAAACTGGCGAAGGAGACGCACCGATTATCCGATTGGTGTACGGGTTGATTTTGGAAGCGCACCGATTGCGAGCCAGCGACATCCACATTGAACCGCTGGAGAAGAGATTGCGTCTGCGATATCGGATCGACGGAAACATGCAGGAGATGAAAGACCCGCCCAAGCGGCTTCAATCCAGCATCATCAGCCGTATTAAGATCATGTCGAACATCAGCATTGCGGAGAAGCGGTTGCCGTTGGACGGACGTATTGCGTTGGCCACGGTAGATGGGCCGACGTTGGATCTGCGGGTTTCAACCGTGCCCACAATTCACGGTGAATCGGTTGTCATGCGTATCTTGGACAAAAAGAATCTGATGCTGGGTCTGCCCGAGTTGGGATTTTTCGCGGACGACCAAGCGATTCTGGAGCGGGTCATCAACTACGCGGACGGAATTTTCCTGGTTACGGGTCCGACGGGTTCGGGCAAGTCGACGACTTTGTACGCCTGCTTGAACACGATCAACAAGCCCGATCGAAAGTTGATCACCGTGGAGGATCCCGTGGAGTATCAGCTGCCTGGAGTCAATCAGGTCGCGGTGAATACGGAAATTGGAATGACCTTTGCGGCGGCGTTGCGGGCGATGTTGCGGCAGGCGCCGAACATTATCATGGTAGGAGAGATTCGGGACGTGGAGACGGCCTCCATCGCAATCAATGCGTCGTTGACGGGGCACTTGGTGTTTTCGACCCTGCACACCAATGATGCTCCCAGTGCGATCACCCGTTTGGTGGATATGGGGGTGAAGCCGTTTTTGGTTTCTTCCTCGATTCGGGCGGTGCTGGCCCAACGCCTCATCCGCAAGATCTGCCCTGACTGCAAGCAACCCTACACACCGACGGAGGCGGAGTTGCGGGCGTTGAATCTCCTTTCGGCGAATTTGTCCGAGGCGCGCTTTTCGAAAGGGCACGGGTGCGACAGGTGTCGAGGAACAGGATATCGAGGACGAGCAGGAATTTTCGAGATTTTCGTCGTGGACGATGAGATTCGACACTTAATCAATGAAGGCGTGCCTGTGTCGAAGATTCGACAACGGGCGCGAGATTTAGGCATGCGAGTGTTGCGGGAGGACGGAATCCGTAAAGTGGTTTCGGGTATGACGACTCCGGAAGAGGTGATCTCAGCCACGATGGGAGATAAGGATTAATCATGGACGCACGTCACCTACTTCCCTTTTTGCAGGAGCAGAATGTTTTATCTGAGGACCAGGCCAGGGAGATTACGGATGAGCTGAATCGAACCGGAAAACCTGTGGAAACGATTTTAGGGAATTTTGGAATCATCCAGATGCCTCAGGTTTTGGAAAAGATCTCTGACAGCCTAGGCCTTCCTCTCTTGGCGGATTTGACCGGACTGGATTTGAGTCCCGAACTTTTAGCGAGGATCCCCCCACACACAGCACGGAATTTGGGGGCATTGCCTGTGGCGGGAGACGAGACGACATTGACGGTGGCTCTCGCAGATCCGTTGGCCGCCCAGGCGTTGGAGGATCTGCGGTTTGCGACGGGTCGGGAGATCGCGCAAGTGGTGGCTCCACCCGAACAGGTTCAGGCCCTTCTCGACAAACATTACGGATCGGCCGAGGTGAACATCGATGATGTGCTCAAGGAACTGGAAAATGCGCCCGAGGCCAGCCTGGCCTCCGAGGGAGTGGACTTAAACGAGGCAGGCAGTGCTCCGATCATCAAGTATGTGAACACGATCATCGCACGAGCGATCCACGCAAAGGCGAGTGATATCCATCTGGAGCCCTTTGAGAAGGAGTTCAAGATTCGATATCGGGTGGACGGGGCCTTGTATGAAATGGCCCCCCCGCCCCGGCGTTTAGCGATTCCGTTGACTTCACGAGTGAAGGTGATGGCGAATCTCAATATTGCGGAGCGTAGGGTTCCTCAGGACGGCCGAATCCAGACTTTGTTGGCGGGGCGGCAGGTCGATTTGCGTGTGTCCACCCTACCCACTCAGTACGGCGAAAGCGTCGTGATGCGGGTGTTGGATCGATCTGTGGTGAATTTGGATTTGGAAAAGCTGGGAATTCCAAAACACATTTACGACTACATTTGTGAAACGATTGAGAAGCCGAACGGAATTTTCATCGTCACGGGGCCAACGGGATCGGGCAAGACGACGACTCTTTACTCCTGCCTTGGTCGGGTGAATCAGATTGATACCAAAATTTTGACGGTGGAGGATCCTGTGGAGTACGAGTTGGAGGGTATCATTCAGGTGCCTGCGAATGAGTCCATCGGCCTGACTTTTGCGCGGGCGTTGCGGGCGTTTCTGAGACAAGACCCAGACAAGATTTTGGTGGGAGAAACGCGGGATTTGGAGACGGCACAGATTGCAATTCAGGCGAGTTTGACGGGGCATTTGGTCATGACCAGTTTGCACACGAACGATGCCGCGGGTGCTGTGACGCGGTTGCTGGACATGGGAGTGGAGCCGTTTTTGATGTCGGCCACGATGGAGGGAGTTTTAGCGCAACGACTGTTGCGGCGAGTCTGTAAGGAGTGCCGGACTCCGTTTCGGCCCAAAGAGGAGGTGCTGGGTCAGTTGGGAATGACGCCTTCGGAGGTGGGAGACCAGCCGTTTTATTTCGGCAAGGGTTGTGAGGTGTGTAACGGCACGGGGTACAAGGGACGAGTTGGCATTTATGAGCTTTTGGATGTGAGGGAGCCCATCCGGCTGTTGATCAATGAGCGGGCCCCATCGGTGGTCATACGGCAGAAGGGAATTGAGCTGGGCATGACCACGCTGAGGCAGGACGGCATACGGAATCTCCTTGAGGGACATACCACCATCGAGGAAGTTCTTAAGTACACCTAAACTCTATGCCCCTCTTTGCCTACAGTGCGGTAGACGCCCAAGGAAAAACCCATCAGGGCACCCTGGAGGCAAATAACGCTTCGGACGCAGCGGCGGCGGTTAAAAAGAAGGGGCAATTTCCAACCAACATTTCGGAAACGACTGCCGAAGCCTCAGGCAAAGGGAAAAAGAAAGGGTTCTCGCTTAGTTTTTCAATGGGTGGTGGAGGCGGTACGGGCAAGGTTCCTGCCAAGGTTCTCACCATCTTTACGCGTCAGCTCTCGACCCTGATCAGTGCGGGTCTGCCTTTGTTGCGAAGCCTTCGCACCTTGGGGAAACAGGAAAAGAATCCGAATTTAAAGAAGATCATGGCAGGGTTGGCAGAATCTGTGGAGGGTGGCACAACTTTTTCTGAGGCTCTTTCGCAACATCCCAAGGCCTTCAACAAATTATATGTGAACATGGTCAAGGCAGGAGAGTTGGGTGGCGTGCTGGAGGTGGTCCTGACGCGGCTAGCGGAATTTGCTGAAAAGAGTCAAAGGATCAAAGGCAAGGTGACCTCGGCAATGGTGTATCCGCTGGTCGTGTTAACGATTGCGGTTGGCATCGTGACCTTTCTGATGCTTTTCATTGTGCCGAAGTTCGAAGCGATCTTTAAAGATATGTTAGGGGGACGTCCCCTGCCATTCATTACGCAGGCGGTGATGGATTTGAGCCGTTTTATTCAAGGGAACTTCATCCTGATTGCCATTGGTATTACCGCTCTAGTTTTTGCCCTGCGATTTTCCATGAAGTTGCCCGGAGTGGCGGCCACGCTGGACACCTACACATTAAAGATTCCGCTCTTCGGGGATATGTTGACCAAAACTTCAGTGGCACGTTTTAGCCGAACTCTGGGGACTCTGGTTTCGTCTGGAGTCCCTATTTTGCAAGCCTTACAGATCACAAGAGATACAGCGGGAAATCTTCGCGTGAGCAGCGCCGTGGAAAATATTCACGATAATGTGAAGGAGGGGGAATCGATGGTTAGTCCGATGGAGGCGAGCGGAATCTTTCCTCCGATGGTGGTCTCGATGGTTCAGGTGGGTGAGGAGACGGGGCAACTGCCCGACATGTTGACCAAAGTGGCCGATGTATTTGAGGAGGAGGTGGACAATGCGGTTGCGGGACTGACTTCGATGCTTGAGCCCATAATGATCGTCATGCTCGCCTTGGTCGTGGGAACTATCGTGGTCGCGCTTTTCTTGCCCCTAATCACCATCATTCAAGATCTCACCGGCGGGAGCTAAGCCGATGGTGGAGGTGGTGGTCTGCCGTTATGGGGAGGACTTGGCTTGGACGCGAAATTTGCCCCGTGGAATTCGTCTCACGATTTACGATAAAAGCCCTGAAGATCAGGCTCCGTGGCCCGGATCACATCCTTTAGCGAATCACAGTCGGGATGATTTTGCATGCCTTCACCATCTGGTGGAGCGGTATGACGATTTGGCAGAGTTGACCGTATTTGCGCAAGGCCGCCCCTTCGATCATGCGCCCGATCTGCACCGGATCATTCGTGGCTATGCCCAAGGCGAGCAGGGCACGAGACCCGATTTTGCGTGGCTGGGTTTTCTTTGGGAGACGGATGATGCGCGAGGGCGCCCCTCTTTTGTCACCTGGTCCAAAAATCCCGAGCGTAGGGAGTTAAATCTGGAGGGGTTTTTTCAGACTCTTTGGGGAGAGTCAGCCCCTGAAAAAGTTCGGTATGTTGGCGGAAGCCAGTTTGCGTTATCCAAAACGGCCGCTCATCGGCGCTCCAAAGCTTTTTACCAAAAGGCGCGGGACGTTTCGCGCACGTTCCCCGACGCAGCTCATGCATTCGAGCGGACATGGGATCGCATTTTTATGGCTCCCCCGCTCGATGAAACTCTCTTCGGTCCTTCAGGAATGAGGCTACTGAAACCGGTTCGACCCAAACCCGCAGGAGCGAACTCTCGCTAAGGCTGAATCGGATCTTTGGGGGGGACTTGCGTGCCAATTCTAGCCTGAAGTGTGGAGAGACGCTCTCGTAACGAAGAGGGTAGTTGCACGATGCCTCCTTCAACCGACACTTCGCCGTCCGGCTTTCTTTGCAGGACAGGCTTATCCGGCCCCTGTTGTCGGGTCTCTTCCCGTAGAATTTGACCATCTGGGTTCACCACCGAGAGGCGATAGGTTCCCGCGCTAATGGCATAGAGCAAATGGAGATTATTTTGCGGATCAAATTCAGCAGCGGGTTTTCCCAAGGGAAGGTAAGCCCCAAGCCGACGGGATGGATAGACCAGATTTTTTTCAGGAACCTCGACACGCAGATAGAGCCCCATATTGGGGTCCTCGTAAAACTTGAGAAGGGAGTAGATCCGTCGCTCATTCCCATCTCCCCGTGGCACACTCCAGATGACCTCCCCTCGCCCGATCAAAAAATCGAGCGAATCGGTCATCAATGCTTCTCCTGAAGGCAACCGCACACTCGCCCGAGCACGATACCCGCCTGTATCCCGAATCATGTACTGGGGTGCAAGATCGACCGGAATGGCAACAGACTCGCCTGAGCGCAAGGTTTTATCGGGAGGTGTGAGAATCTTTTCGGGCGCGATGAGAAGGCCGTCTCGTGACTGGACAATCATCTCAAGCCACGGCTTGCCATTCTCACTAGTGAGCTTTAACTCCCCTGCCCCTAAGTTTTTAATTCGTACGGTAAAAGGAATTGGGGAAAACTGAAGATAGGCTGTCTTGGGGGTCTCGATGCGCAGATCGATCTGAGCGCTGGCTGTATGAAATGCGGCGAGGACGAGGCAAAGTCCAACTCCTGTAATTTTTAAGCCCTTCCGTGTCGACATGAAGGAAGAATATGGGCTCTTGGCCCAGCCTACGGCAAGAGGGAAGGAACGGGAGGGTTAGGCGGAGAGCCCAGCGAGATGGGGTTCCACAGCCTTCGCCTCGGGAGCCACCTCGGTCACGGATGCGACAGGCTCGACTTGAAGATTCTCTTTTTCAGTACGGAGAGCGGCCCGAAGGGCTTTCTTCCAAGTTCCGAAAAAGTGTTTCTTGCAGGCAGCCGCAAAGAGCGAGGGGTTTGCACGTTTGACTTCAGGAGTGATCAGTTTCACCCCTTGCTTTTTGAGCTCCAAGATACCTTCCACAAGGTTTTCCCGTGTCCACCGCTTGCGACGACGTACGTCCGAGTAGTTGATTCCGGCCTTTTCCAAAGCACGACCCCAGTTGCCGAAACGGCGACGGGCAGTTGCGATCAGCTTGTTCGAGGATTCATCCATCGATTTGGAGCTGAGATCAGCACCTTCCGTCTGCAAGCGACGAATTTCCTCCAAAATCCCTTCCTCATCCCAACTGCGGTACCGATAGATTTCCTCAGAGGCCAATCCTGCGGCTTCCAAGGCAGCCCGCCAGTTACCAAAATACTTTGGCCGAATCGCCGCATAGACCATGGCGTTGTGCTGGCTGAGAGCCATGGAGCGGAAGGAGAGGTCAAACCCCTTGGAAGCCAAATCCCGAATCTCTTCCACAATCACCTCTTTCGACCACTTCCTATACTTGCGTACGTCCACATAGGAAATTCCAGCCTGATCGAGGGCAGCCTGCCAGCTTCCAAAGTAACGAATCGATGCGGCAAGGAGCTCTTGGAAGTTCAGGCGAACATGGTTCGCATACAAGGGCTCCCCCTTATCCTTCCACTGATGAATTTCAGTTATAACGCGTTCTGTTGACCAACGAAGATTTTTGCGAGACCTTGTTTTCATATATATAGTATTAGTGCCTATTGCTATTTTGTCAAGTTACAGAAAGTTTGCGTATCTTTAAGGCTTTATCTATCAACGTTTTTTATTTATTCACCTTGAAATAATCGGGCGGAAAGGGAATCCGGAAGGCCTGCTTTCACGATTTTCGACGCCGCCTTCTCTACCTCATATCCTACTCTCCTCAGATCAACGGTTTGCTCCTTGGAGTCGTAAATTGCATAGCTGGCGCGCCAATCCCCGTCCCTGGGTTGACCCACGGACCCCACATTAAACATAAATTTCCTAGCCGTTTTGAGCCGTTCCGGATGAACATCCACTTTCCGAAACTCAATGGGCCGCACCTCCCTCTCTTTTAAGAAAGCGGCAGGGCGATGCGTGTGCCCGATAAAACAGAGGTGCGTTTTTTGGTAAAAAAAACTGGTTTGCGCCTCGAGTTGGGTCGAGATGTAGGCCCAATTTTCAGGGCCATCCAGTGTGGCATGAACAAGAGTGAACGCCTCGTCCACATAGGTGAGGGGCAGACGCCGCAAATAGTTTAATTGAGCCGGGCTTAATTGATTTCTCGCAAAACTTAGCGCCGCCTGGGCATCCCGCGAAAAGGCTTCCGGATTTTTCTTATGCGTAACCAGCTCGTCATGGTTTCCCCTCACGACAGGACAACCTAGAGCCCTTACAACCTCCACACACTCGCTTGGGTTGGCGTTGTAACCCACCAAATCTCCAATGCAAAGTGGATGCGAAACCTGCTGGTCCTCCATATCGGCCAAAACAGCTCCCAAAGCCTCCAAATTCCCGTGCACGTCGCCAAAAATCCCGTATTTCATTTTTTCTTTAGGGAGGCTTGTCCCGACAACTCTTTTTCTAATTTTAGAATTTCACGGTCAACCACCTCCGGCCTTCTCTCGGGGTTTGGGGGCGTACCCATCTGAGCTCGTAACTCACGAAAATAAGCCAGAGCACCACGCTTATCGCCCGCCTTATCCAACGCATATCCAACAAAGCGTTCGAGATAAGGAGGCGCGTCTCCTTTCGCAATAGCTTGGCGATAGCAGTCCGCCGCCGCCTGATAATCCTCCAGCCTCTGCCAGTACAAATCCCCTAACCGCTGAAAAAGCAGCGCCCGCTCAGGAACCGCCTTGGTTCCTCTCTCCAAAAGACTTCGCCCTGCTTCCACCCAACGCCGTGCCTCAAGTCGCCGACGCGTTTCACTTGGCTCCCCACTATACCGTTCGGCCGCGACAGCCGCGTTCCAGGCCAAATGCCAAGAGGCCGTGTCCCAAAAAACAGCCACCCTCGGCTGAAGAAGAGTCGCCAACTCCAAGGAACTCCTCACCCTCACCCACTGCTGCTCTTCCCAAGCTCCATGAGCCTGAAGCATCAGCGCATTCGCCGCCAAACCACGAAATCCCCCCAACGCCGCCAAAGCTAGCCCCTGCCCCAGCTTCTCCCGAATCGCCACCGCCGTGGGCCCAGTAAACCCATAAGTCGCCTTTCTTTGAGACTGCGTCATCGCTTTTTCCCAGGTGATCTTGACTCCACCCCAAAGCAGGAGAATTCCGCAGGCCAACCCGCCGGCAACCCATGATCTCAAATATCCCGCCCTTCAAAAACCACCGACGCCGCAGTCAACAAAACAGCAATATAAACACCCGAATATCCCACGACCTCCAAAGTCGAACGCCACGAGACCGCATTTCCAGCCACAATTTCATCAATCAAGTTGTAGAGGTTAAAATCAGGAACCAGAAACGCCACTCCCGCCAAAAAGAACTTAGCCGCCCAACTCGCCACCTCCCCGGATTCCAGCCACTGCTCCCGTGCAACCGACTGGAGATGACCAATCAGATAGACCATTAAAGTCATCGCCATCACAAAGGTCGTGGATGTGGCTACCGTGCTGAAAAAAACCGCTATCGCTGCCACCACCGCCAACTTCACCTCCAGCAAAACCACAGCCTGAATCAAGCGCGGATCTCTTGCCTCTGCCCGAATCAAAGCTGCCACCGCGGGATCCGATCCCTCGCGAGCAATGAGCTGCGCCTCCTTCCACCCCAACACCCCTGCGACCGCAACCGCCATCACACCAATCATCACGGCCAGTAAAATCGAAAGCCCCAGATATTTTCCCACAATAAACTCCCACCGCCGCAAGGGCCGACACAAAGCCGTCAAAATCGTCCTCCGCTCAATCTCCCCTGGAATTAACTGAGTCGCCCCCAACAAACCCACCAGAAGTCCTGTCAAACTTATCGCGGCATATCCCAGGTCTTTCAGAAACTTAAACTGCTCCTGGAAAGAAAACTCAGTGAAGTAGTTTGCCCCATAAATCAGGACCAGACCGAAAACCAGCAGGACCGCAAATACCTTCTGACGAACCGCCTCCAAAAACGTATTTCCAGCCACCGCCCCAATCCGCCGGAACGACCCCATCATCGCCGCTTCTCCTCAGGCAAACTCCGCAGAAAATAATCCTCCAGCCTCTCCCGCGGCGCACCTTCGCGAACCACCTGAACGCCCCGCTTCTCCAGCCACCCGCGCAGCTCCTTGCGATCCTCCTCTTTCAATCCCTGCACATTCACCTCCCACTCCTTCTTCCGCGTCAGCAAATCATCCAACTTTCCCTCCCTTAATTTTTGACCCCGATGCAAAATAATCACCCGATCCGCCACGTCCTCCACCTGCTCAAGAAGATGACTCGAGAAAATCACCGTCTTTCCCCTTTGCCGTAATTCCAAAATTAGATCCCGTATCTCACGCGACCCTGCGGGATCCACACCCGCCGTGGGTTCATCTAACATCAAGATTTCAGGATCTCCCACCATCGCACCCGCCAAGCCCGCTCTCTGCAACATACCCTTCGAATACGTTCGCAAAGGCCGTTTCCCTGCCTCCCCACCGAGCCGCACCATCTCCAACAACTCCTGAATTCTCTTTTCCAAGACTCGCCCCCCCATTCCGCTCAATCTTCCGTAGTAACGCACCAACTCCGCCCCACTCAAAAAATTAGGAAAGTAAGGATTTTCAGGCAGAAACCCGATCTGCCTCCGCGCCGCAATGGTTCCTGCACGATATCCACACACCTCCGCCCGTCCCCTTGTCGGTCGCAACAACCCCAAAATCATCTTCATGGCAGTGCTCTTTCCACTCCCATTGGGACCCAGAAGCCCAAACACCTCGCCCCGATGCACCTCCATGTCCAATCCCTCAAGAGCCAGCACCCGACCCCGAAACCATCCCATCGGAAACTCCTTACGCAATCCCACCGTCTGCACCGCCGCACTCACTGGATTTGAAATCCCTTCACTCCGGATACCACCTCAACCTCACACCCCTTCGCCTCACGAATAAATCCGGCCAGATGACTCTCTCCAATCTCCTTTTCCATCGCCTCTACCTCTTCTCGATCCCCCTGAAGAAAAACTTCCACGGTGCCATCGGCCTGGTTGCTTGCATGACCCGAAACCGCAAAACCCTCCGCAATTTGCCGGACTCCATAACGGAAACCTACCCCTTGCACTTTGCCTCGATAGGAAATTCGTTTGGCCAGCATTCTAGTATTTTGCCTGCTTCCTCCCCATTCTTCAACCCCCCTCCCTGCCTGAAAATTCCCTTCGCCCCCCACCTATTTTTAGCGAAACTCAAACCCCATGCCTCCTCCCTCCCTCGCCCTCTCCACATGCTGGCATGCTGACCGCACGACCGACGGCGCCTCTCTTCTGCAGCAAGCCAAGTCTCTCGGTTTTGACCGCGTCGAACTCAGCCACAATACACGCTTCAATCTCTGGCCAGGAATCCTTGCCGAACATAAATCCCCTACCGCACCCAAGATCGATGTTCTTCACAATTTTTGTCCCGTACCCGTCGAACTACTACGCCCCCATCCCAATGCCTACGAATTTTCCGATCCACGCCCTGCCACCCGCCGCCTAGCCGAACGCCACTCCCTCTCCACTCTCGAAGCCGCTGCTAGCGTTGGAGCTCGCTTCGTTGTTCTTCATCTCGGCTCCGCGGGGCCCCACCACCGGGCCGACTCGCTCGAATCCCTCGCCGCCGCGGGCGAGATGGGCTCCCGCAACTACGTGAGCCAAAAAATCGCCGCGATCCAATCGTGGGAAAAAGCCTTTCACGAAAGTTGGCCCCGCGTGGAAGAGATCCTTCTTCGCCTAGGGGAACGGGCCAAGGCTCTCGGCCTTCAACTGGGTCTGGAGTGCCGCGAAAATCCCCGCGAAATCCCCCCCGACGACTCCTGGGATATGCTCCTCTCCCGCCTTCCCGCTCCCACCTTCGGCTACTGGCACGACTTCGGCCACGCCGCAGCCAAAGAATCACTTGGCCTGATCGACCACGCCCAACATCTGCGCCGACTTGCCCCCCGCCTAATTGGTGTTCACCTGCACGACTTCTCCCCCGAACAAGGAGACCATTTACCCCTCGGCCAAGGGTCGATTCCCTTTGCCCAACTCCTCCCCCTCATTCCCTCCAACACGCACTTCTCACTTGAGCTATCTCCTGGTGTGTCCGCGGACGAAGTTCGTGCCAGCCTTCTATGGTGGAATCAAAACCAGCCCCCACGCTCTTAAGCCGGATCGCCCCTTGGATCCGTATCGGCATCACAGCTGCCGTACTTGGCTTCCTCGCCACCAAGGTCAACTGGCCTAACCTCGCCCACCGATTCGCCTCCGCCCATCCAGTTTGGCTCACCGCTGCACTTTTTGTAACGCTGGGCTCGATTTGTCTTTGCGGAACCCGCTTCTATTTCCTTCTGCGCCTCCAAAATATCCACCTTTCCTATTTTCGCACTCTTCATCTTACCTTTGTGGGCTTTTTTTTTAATCTCTTTCTCATCGGATCCACAGGAGGCGATGCCGTCCGTCTCTTCTATCTTCTTCGCTGGTTTCCTCACAAAAAAGCCCGTGCCACACTCTCGATCCTTCTAGATCGCGTCTTTGGAGTTGCTGCTCTTTTCGGTCTCGCCCTTCTCTTTCTCCCCGGAGCAACCGACCGCCTTCAGGCCGATCCCACCTTTGCGCCTCTCGCCTCCGCCCTTCCTTGGCTTGGTCCTCTTGGAGCCCTCCTTCTCGTCCTTGGATTTCTTCTTCCCTCTTTTCTTCCCAATATCCCCCTTCCTCAAAAACTCCCTGGTCGAGCTGTGCTGATCGACCTTCTCCATGGTCTTCGCGATACGATGCATGGAGGTTGGAACACCGTCGCGCTCATCCTCGTCTCGATCGGCGTTCACCTCCTCAGCTTTGCAGGAGCAACTCTCCTCGCCCGCGCCCTCGACCTCCCCATCAACTACTCTCTCGCCGGTCTTATTCTCGTCCTGATCTTCAGCGCCTCCGCACTTCCCATCAGTGTGAGTGGCCACGGCGTCCGGGAAGGAGTCATGGTCTTTCTCTTTCTCCATTTGGGTCTGGGGGCCGACCCTGAATCCGCAATTGCATACTCCGTTCTCATCTACGGGCTCGGACTCTTCTGGAGCCTGTGGGGCGGCCTCGCCTATCTTACTCTCCGGTCCCCCGACCCAAAAATATGATTCGCCACCCTGCGGCAGAAAAAATTGTTCAACAGCTTGTTCAAGCTGGCCACGTGGCCGTCTATGCAGGCGGGTGCGTTCGCGATGCTCTCCTTCAACGCCCCTACCCCGACGTCGACATCGCCACCTCGGCCACGCCCGACCAAGTCCAATCTCTCTTTCCGAAAGCTTCCGATCCCCAAGGAAAAGCCTTCGGGGTCATTCGACTTCGCCTGGATGAACATGTTTTCGAAATCGCAACCTTCCGGGTCGACGGCCCCTACCACGATGGTCGCCGACCCTCCTCCATCACATTCACCACAGCCGAAGAGGACGCAAAACGTCGTGACTTCACCGTCAACGGAATGTTCTTTGATCCCCTCAAAGATCAGCTTCTCGACTACGTCAAGGGACAGGCCGATCTCTCCTCAAAACTCATCCGCGCCATCGGCGACCCGGTCGCCCGTTTTACAGAGGATCGCCTTCGACTTTTCCGCGCCATCCGTTTCGCCGTCCAACTTGGATTCCAAATCGAACCTGAAACTTGGAAGGCTCTGATCCAACTCGCACCCTCCTCCAAGGTCATCTCGCCCGAGCGTGTCCGCGATGAATTAACCAAAATCCTGACCAGCCTCGATCCCGCTCGGGGTTTCGACCTACTGCACGAATCCGGCCTGATCGCTGTCTGGATTCCCGAACTCCTGGAGATGCGCGGTTGTGAACAGTCCCCCGAACATCACCCCGAGGGCGACGTCTGGGTCCACACCCGATTACTTCTGACTCACTTAAAAAAACCCTCTCCCGTACTGGCCCTCTCCGCTCTCCTTCACGACATCGGAAAACCCCGAACCTCAAAAACAGAGCCCAGTGGAAGAATTCGCTTCTTTGGACACGAAGGAGTCGGAGCCCGCATGGCCGAGGAAATCTTGCGTCGCCTCCGATACTCCAATGACGAAGTCTCTGCCATCACTGCGTGTATCGCCAACCATATGGCCTTTAAAGACGCTCCAAATATGCGCATCAGCACTCTCAAACGGCTTCTCGCACGCCCCACGTTCGTCGAAGAGCTGGAGCTACACCGGATTGATTGCTCCTCTTGCCATGGCCAACTCGATATTCACTCATTCCTCACGGCGAAGTTGAGCGAGTTTTCTCAAGAGGAAATTAAACCCAAACCTTTCGTCACAGGCCACGACCTACAGCAACTCGGAGCTAAACCCGGCCCCTCGATGGGCAAACTCCTCCATCAACTGATGGACGAGCAACTGGAAGGAAAATTTACCGACCGCACGACCGCCCTTGCCCGCGCCCAAGAACTTTTAAAGTAGCCGAGCTGGATTAAGCGTAGGCGACAAACGCCTCGTACACCTCATCAGGAATATCCAGCAACTTGTAATCTCCCGATGACACAAAGATGAGCTGCTGCTTGCCTTTGCCTAGCTGATATCCTGCAGAATCGAAAATCTGATGCTCGAGGGTGACAAACTTGCGATTGTATTCACCCACTTTGATTTTCACGCTGACCCGCTCAAACTCCCGCGTTTCCCTTGTGAACTTATGCTCAAAGGAACGCGTCAAAATATAGTACGGGGTGGTTTTTAAATTAAATTTCGGCAAGCAGTGATTGAAGAAAAGTTCACGCGTCTTTCCTACCCACATCGCATACATCCCAAAGTAAACATTCCCGACTGAGTTGGTGTCCGCATAGGTCGCTACAAAAGTGTGAACAAACCATTTTCCCTCAAAGTGGCCGAATAGATCCGTCGCTTCACCACCCTGTCCTTTCGGAAAGGGCACGACTCTCCCAGGCTCAATTTTCTCATCGATTATAAACTTGGCCCCAGGACCCCCAGCCGAATCCTCCAACTCTTCCACCCCACCAACAAACTCGTGGGCTGACCCGGGCTTCAGCAAAAGCCAAACCACATAGCCCACAGGAACAATAGACCCCAATATCATTCCCAATGGATTCGCCAAAAAATATCCGTAGGCGAAGATCACGACTGCCACGCTTCCCACGCAAAACATCTTTACCTGAGGCAACGCATTGCCTTGCCCCGTATGAAACGCTCTCAACAAAGCCAATCCCGCATAACCCACAAAGAATGTGGCGTAGAAAATCATGAAGTACTCCAGCTCCAATTTCAGCACCACGGCCACAATCGTGAAGAGACCTGACAAGATCAGAGCAGGCAGTGGTGAACCCAAAATTGCTTCGGGCAGTAGGGTCAATGGAAAAGCCCTGCCGGCTCCACCCGATTTACTCAAATACCAGCGCAGTGCGATATAACCGCTATCCAACGTCGTTAAAATCATCACGCACAAAATCACCACATAGGAACCAAACGCCCAAGGATGAGTGGCCGCCGCCGCCCACAAAAAGCGGGTTACCCCATCCTCGCCATACCCCAATCCGTCGATACCTTCTCGCATTAGAGTGCCCCCCGTTTGCCCAGCGACCCATAGGGCTAAACCTCCGTGCGCCAAAAGCAGAAGAAAGAAAAGGGCACCACCCAAAAGATAACTAACGGCAGGAGACTTTCCTTCTCGCTGAATCTGGATGACTCGTTGCCACTGCTGAAGATCCAGCCAAGGCCCCAGCGTCAATCCAACACAGATCGGAATCGCGTATCCCCAGAAATTAAAACCGAAGAAGGGGTTGCTTCCCGTCGCAATCGGCTGCCCACTTCCCAAGGCAGGAAGTTGATAAAAAAGAATCAGCATCGCCCCCAACGCAATCATGCCCAGCACCGCGTGACTGTACTTGATCCTGCGAATATCGAACTCCTCCCCAAATAGAGTCGCAGCGGCCAAGATCACCAATACCGTCAGTAAAAGGTAAAGGCCTGCAGGTTCCAACCCCAGGGGTTGCCATGCGTAACGTACGAGCGCGAAAACTGTCAGGGTGATCGCCAAGATCTGATAGAGGAAAAAGATAAGTCGGTAAGGTCTGGACCAGTTTGCAAAAAATGTTCCTAGCGCATCAGGACCGTTTCCAGCACGTCGAGCAATCAACTGCGTAAGCCCGCCAAAAAGCATCAATCCCAAGGCATTCGGAATCGCAAAGGTCAGCAATCCAAACAGTCCATACTGAAGGGAAAATTGAACGCTGAAAAATAGCCCCAACCCCCACATCCAGGATAAGGCGACCGAATTTCCCCAAAGAA
>JASGCJ010000020.1:0-16635 GCA_030054195.1 Minisyncoccota bacterium | reverse complement strand
AAAAATAGCCCCAACCCCCACATCCAGGATAAGGCGACCGAATTTCCCCAAAGAAAGTTCATGAAAAGTTTTTTTCTTGAGCGGGCGAAGGGATTCGAACCCTCGACATCAACCTTGGCAAGGTTGCACTCTACCAACTGAGTTACGCCCGCGATTAACCGAAATTATCTCCTCCCCACCTCTCCTGCGCAATCCTTTTCCCTAACCCCTACGCCTCAATTTCTATCCTTTGACCCACGCGACCTGCGCAGGTTTCGTGAACTCGCACTCCCTTCCTTCCCGCTTTTTCCAGAGCCCCCTCGATGGCTCGTCGCGCAATTTCCGGCCGGTTGCAATCCTCACTAATATGACCCAACAGAAGATCCCTTAATTCTGGGCCCGCCACCTCCTCAACGAGTTTGGCCGCCGCCCCATTCGATAAGTGCCCATGCCGGGCCGAAATTCTCTGCTTCACCGACCATGGCCTCTTCTCTTCCGTGCGCAACATCGCTTCATCGTAGTTGGCCTCCAGCACCAGTGCCGTGCACCCCTTCAACCTTTCGACGACCAACCGCGTCACGAACCCCAAATCGGAAATCAATCCCACCTTTGTTTTACCTACTGTCACTCTCATTCCAATTGGCTCCGCCGCATCGTGTGGCACAGGAAAAGTCTCAATCGAGAAACACCCAACCACCAGATGCTGGCCCGCTTCAAAACCGCGCCAATCGGCCGTGGCCACCTCCGCCTCCAATACATCTTTCGTTCCATGGGACGCGAAAATCGGACACTTTCTTTTTTTAACAAATGTTTTTAGCCCCGCGGTATGATCCCCGTGCTCATGTGTCAGAATAATCCCTAAAAGCTCTGCCTCATGCGCCCCTGCCTCAGCCATTCTTGCCTCCAACTGCTTTGCACTCAGCCCCGCATCAACCAACAGGGCCTGCCCCCCGTGCTCCAAATGAAGAGAATTACCCCGACTCCCGCTTCCTAGAACGGTCAAAATCACTTTGCCCATATCACCTTTTGCCTTTTTCCAGAGAAAGCCCAATCTAAAAATCCAACTATGTCTCTGTCCCTTCAGCCCAGCCTCCGCCAGACGGTCTCGATCTCTCCCCAGATCCAGCAGTCTCTGCAACTTCTTCAAACCCCCGCCCTCGAACTGCAAAATCTTCTTCAAACGGAGCTTCAGACAAATCCCGTTCTTGAAGAGGAACTTCGTCCAACCGAAGCCTCAGATCCACCTCCTGAAGAAGAGGACGACTCTTCCGTCGATATTCGCGATTCAGATTGGCCTATCTCTTCCAGCAGAGTCGATCGGCCCAAGCTCGATCCCCGCCAAGCCCTCCTCGAATCCAAAGTTTTGCCCGAATCCTTGACCGACCACCTTACCTCACAACTCACCCTCACCCAGACCGACCCCGCCACACACACCGCCGCCACCGAAATTATCGGAAACCTGGACGAAGACGGCTTCCTTCAAGCCGACCTCTCAGAAATTGCTACTGCAACCCACACCTCTCTTCCTCAGGTCGAACATGCCCTCGCCCTTGTCCAGTCGTTTCACCCTCCAGGCATAGCCGCACGCACTCTTCCCGAAGCTCTTCTTCTCCAACTCCAGTCTCACGGCCTGGAGGACTCCCTAGGAGCCCGCATCCTACGAGACCATTTTGACCTCCTCGGAAAACGTAAGTTTACAGAAATCGCCAATGCCACATCCGCTCCCCTCGAATCCGTCCAAGCCGCCGCCGAGACCATCGCCCGACTCTCGCCTCGCCCAGGCTCCGCCTTTGCCCCCGACCGGCCTGACCTCGTGGTTCGACCCGAAGCTACCTTTGTGAAAGACGGGGATCGATGGGTTCCACAAATCGAAGGCGATCTTCTTCCACGACTCCGCATTAGCGATACATACAAAGATATTCTGGGCGACAGCTCGTCCGACGAACAAACCCGCTCCTACCTGAAAGAGCGGATTCGTTCCGCTCGTTTTCTTCTTCAATCCCTGGAACGCCGGCAAGAAACAATTCAGAAACTTCTAGAGGTCATCGCCCATCGCCAATCCGACTACTTTTCACAAGGCCCCTCCGCTCTACATCCTCTCACAATGAGTGAAGTCGCCCAAAAAGTTGGCGTGCACGAAACCACCATCGGCCGTGCGGTTGCAAATAAGTATGTCCGCACCCCCCATGGGGTTGTTCCATTGCGCTTCTTTTTCGCTACTGCCCTTGGCGGAGAAACTGCCACAGGTCCCGCCGTGGCCAATACTCAGGCAAAACAGATTTTGGCGGAAATTGTTGGAAGGGAAACACCACGTAAGCCCTACTCGGACGCCGCACTGGAAGAAATGTTACGAGAACGCGGAATCCCCATTGCCCGTCGCACCATTGCGAAATATCGGACCGAGCTCGGCATTCTGCCTGCTCATCTTCGTCGTCGCTCGTGATCGCCTCCTTTTCCGCACTTCCGACCGTCTTCTCGATTGGCCTTCAGCGCCAACTCGCATACCGCTGGAACTACCTTCTGCGAGCCCTCTTCAGTGCCATGCCTCTTCTCGTCTCTTGGGTCTTTTGGGGAGCCGTGTTTGAGGGCAAATCCACCGTCGGATCCTATACCCTCGCCAGCCTGCTGACCTACTACGCAGTTCTACTCATCGTTGAATCGGTCAGCTCCCCTGCGGATGACGACTTTCAAATCTCCCGCGAAATACGGGAGGGCACTCTTAACTCAATTCTTCTGCGTCCTCTGCCTTACGGACTGTATCGGGCCGCCCTTTTTCTCTCGGGTCGCTGCGCCTACCTTGTTGCTGCCGCGATCCCCGTTCTACTCTGTTTTTTTCTGCTTTCTCGTGTCGTCCCCCTTGAGCTCGGCTCGATTGATTTGGCACGGGGAATCCCCGCAATTCTCGGCTCTGCTCTTCTTCAATTCAGCCTAACGCTCTGCCTCTCTCTGACCTCCTTCTGGCTCCTAGATATCAGCGCCCTGATCTTTCTCGTCTACTCCCTCGAATTTTTAGCAGGCGGGCACGTCTTCCCCTTGGATCTTCTTCCTCCTGTTCTTTTCCGTTTCGCCCAGTGCCTTCCCTTCGCCTACGAGTACTGGTTTCCCACTGCGGCCCTGTGCGGAACTCTGTCTCCCTCCGCTTGGCTGACCGGAATGGCGATGCAGTTTGGCTGGGCTCTCTTTTTCATTCTCGTAGCTCAAGGCATGTGGAAAGCAGGCCTTAGAAAATATACCGCCGCAGGTGGATAAGATGAGTTCCCTCTTTCATCTTTTTCGCCTTTGGCTGATCCAACTTCGGTATGCCACAACTCGCGAACTCGCCTTCCGGGCGAATTTTTTTATCTGGGTGATCGTGGAACTGTCCTGGTTCGTTCTTCAACTCGCTTTTGTCGATGTTGTTTACCAACACGTCGACTCCATTGCGGGCTGGAGCCGTCCCCAAATGATCGTTCTTGTTGCGACCAATCAACTCATCCAACAAATCTTCACCGCTTTCTTGATGCCCGGCTTGGTGAAACTTCCCGAATCGGTTCGAGATGGAAAACTAGACTTTATTCTCCTCAAACCTGCCCCTCCCCAATTTCTCATTAGCACTTCGCACCTTGAAATTGGCCCTTTGGCAAACGCCCTGATTGCCGCCGTTGTCGTTGCCCTCGCTCTTCACGATCTCCACATCACTCCCTCCCTGAGCACCCTCCTTCTCTATGTAGTCCTCATCCTTGCCGGGCTTCTAACTCACTACGCTCTGCTTCTCTCCCTTGTATCTCTTACCTTTTGGATCGTTCAGGCCGAATCGGTTCTGCTTGGCTACTACAGCATCTTTCAGGTCGCACGACTTCCACGTGAGGCCGCCACTGGCTGGTTTCGTATTCTATTCACCTTTGCTCTTCCTCTTCTTTTGGTTGCCAATATTCCTGCCTCCACTCTCCTGCGCGGCTTTGAGCCTGCATCCCTTCTCCTGTTTCTCCTCACCTGCCTGACCGCCGCTATCTTTGCCTCCCTTTTCTTTCAACTCGGCCTGCGTCGGTATCAAAGCGCTTCCAGTTGAGAATTACCCAAAACACAGGCTAGTATCGACTGATGCTTGCCACCTCCATCCGTGTTACTCAGCCTGGCCTGCTAAAGGAAACCGCGCAAACCCTCCGCAAGCTCGGGCTATCCTTAGCGTCCTCATCTTCCCCCTCTCCCCTCACCATCACCCCCTACCCCTCCTCCCGATCATCCCACTTTCCCGTGAAAGTGGGACAATCACACCCGCCCGTCCCACCACTCCTTGTCCCCACTGCCACCTCCCCCGCCCGCAATCTCTCTCTCCTGCGTAAACTTGCTACCTCTGCCCAAGGCCCCTTCTTCGCCACCGGAAAAGCAGGCCAAATCAATGCCGCCCTCTTCGCCGCCGCTTGCCTCGCCCCCACCCACCCCAAAATCCGTCGCGCCCTCCACCTTTTCCGCTCTCGCCAAACCCAATCCGTCCCTCAAAAACCATGAGCCCCCAGCCCAACCCCCACGTCGCCGACCTCCACCCCTACGAGCCTGGTCGGCCCATCACCGATGTAGCTCGCGAACACGGCCTCCACCCATCCCAAATCGCCAAACTCGCTTCCAACGAAAATCCTCTCGGCCCCTCCCCCCGAGCCCTTCAAGCCATTCGCGACTCGCTCGATCTCACCCACCTCTACCCCGACGGAGCCGGCGTCGACCTACGACAAGCCATCGCGAAACTCCACGGCCTTACCCCCGACCATGTCGTCCTCGGATGCGGCTCAAACGAAATTATCGAATTCTGCTACCACGCCTACACTCTGCCCGGACAAGGCAAAGTCCTCGCCTCCACCTACGCCTTCGCCGTCTACGGACTGATGGCTCGCCTCTTTGGCATTCCCTTCGAGGAGGTTCCTGATCGGAATTTTCATCACGACCTCGCAGGCTTCTCGGCGCGCCTCACCCCAGATGTTCGGCTCGTATTCATCGCCTCCCCCAACAACCCCACCGGTACCCGTATTCCGAATGCTGAGCTCACCGCTTTCGTGGAAAAATTTCCCGCTGGCCCCCTTCTCGTCCTCGACGAAGCCTATTACGAATTCATTCCTGAACCTCCCCCCTCCGTCCAGTGGGTAAAAGAAGGTCGCCCCCTCGTCGTTCTTCGCACCTTCTCCAAAGTCCAAGGCCTTGCCGCCCTTCGCATCGGCTATGGTCTCGCCCGCCCCGACATCGCTGCCGTCCTCCAAAAATCCCGCCAGCCCTTCAACACCTCCGCTCCCGCCCAAGTCGCCGCCCTCGCCGGACTGGCCGACACGGATCACGTTAAAAAAACCGTCTCGATGACCGATGCGGGCCGCGATCGCCTCCACTCCTTTCTCAAGAAACTCAACCTTCGCTTTATTCCAGGCACCGCAAACTTTGTCATGGTCGAAGTCGGCGATGGAGACGCCGTCTTTCTCGCCTTACAAAAGAAAGGCATCATCGTCCGCCCTCTCCGCAGTTACCGCTTGCCCACATGGATTCGCATCTCGATCGGTACCCCCGAACAGATGGAGCGCCTTGAAAAAGTTCTGCCCGAAATTCTTGCCCAAAAAAAATGACCCTCTCCCGAATCGCCATTCTCGCCCCCGGTCTCATCGGCGGTTCTGTCGCCTTGGCCGCATCCCGAGCTTTTCCAAAAGCAAAGATCGTCTTGTGGACCCGCCGCTCAGAATCCATCCCCGCTCTTCTCTCCGCTTTGCCTAAAGCAGAAATCGGAACTGAACCCTCCCTCATCGCTGGCTCCGACCTCGTCGTCTTGGCCGCTCCACCCTCCGCTCTTGTCCCTCTCGCTCAAAACATCCTTCCCCACCTTGCTCCCACGACTCTTGTGACCGATGTATCCAGCATCAAAGGATCCATCGAAAAATCCCTAGCACCACTCTTCCAAAAAAAGGCCCGTTGGATCGGATCCCACCCCATGGCAGGATCCGAAATCTCTGGCTTTGCCGCCGCACGACACGACCTTTTTCAAAATGCCCCCGTCATTCTCACCCCCACTTCCACCACCTCTTCCGACACTCTTCAGGACGCCACCACCTTCTGGAAATCCTTAGGCGCTCACGTCCTGACCATGTCTCCCACAGAACACGACACCCAAGTCGGACAGATCAGTCACCTCCCCCACTGCGTTGCGACAGCTCTCGTCCTCACCGCAGGTACGCGCGCTCTACCCTTGGCCGGCTCTGGCTACCGAGATACCACCCGGATCGCTGCAGGCCCAGCTGAGCTCTGGTCAGAAATCCTTCTCGAAAATCGCGCGGATATCCTTGCGGCGCTCAAAGAATTTCAAGGCTCTATCACCCGCCTCGCCCATGCCATCGATCAGAAAGATGCCGCCTCACTCAAAAATATTCTTCAGGAAGCAGCCCAAATTCGCCGCTCCCTCTCCCACTCATGAAGCAGATCGAAATTCGCCACCTACGTAAACTCGATGCAGAGTTTTCCGTCCCAGGAGACAAAAGCATCTCCCATCGGGGCATTCTCCTGGGAGGCATCGCGACGGGCACGACCCGGCTTCGCGGTTTTCTCCCTGGAGAAGACTGCCTCTCAACCCTCCACGCCATGCAAGCGCTGGGTTGTCGCATCGATCGCGTCGCCCCAGACGAAGTTCTGATCGAAGGCAGAGGAGGAAAACTTCTCGCTCCAGCCGAACCCATCGATTGCGGAAACAGCGGAACCACGATCCGACTTCTCTCAGGAATTGTCGCAGGTTACCCCTTCACGACCCGCCTCTTTGGCGATGACTCTCTCTCCCGACGCCCCATGGCCAGAATTGCCGATCCCCTGCGCAAATTCGGAGCCGAACTTATTTGCGAGGGCGCAGGAGACCGTCCCCCACTGACCATTCACGGAAAACAACTCAAAGCCATCGACTTCTCCAGCTCCGTGGCCAGTGCCCAGGTCAAATCATGCTTCCTCCTCGCAGCCCTTCACGCCTCGGGAAAAAGCTCTTTTACAGAGCCCACTCTGTCCCGCGATCATACGGAGCGACTTCTCCCCGCATTTGGCGCCAGTTTTCGCACGGAAAAGAAGTCTATCATCCTTCACGGCCCACAACGTCTCGAGGCCACGGAGTTAGATGTCCCGGGCGACTTCTCCTCTGCCGCATTCTGGATGGTCCTCGCGGCAGGCTTGCCCGGAGCAAAGCTCACTCTTCGCAAAGTCGGACTAAACCCCACCCGCACCGCTCTTATCTCCGCTCTTCTTCGCATGGGCGCAGGAATCATGGAGAAGGTCGAGCAACCCACACCCGAACCACTCGGCACAATCACAGTCACGGGAGGAGGACGCCTCAAAGCCACGCAAGTCTCAGGGAAAGAAATTCCCAATCTGATTGATGAAATTCCGATTCTCGCCGTAGCTGCCGCGTTAGCCGAGGGCACAACAGAAATTAAGGATGCGGGCGAACTCCGACACAAGGAAAGCGACCGACTTGCCGTCATCACGAAAAATCTTCGTCTTTTTGGCGTCCCCGTGGAAGAAAAGCCCGACGGCCTTTTGATTGAAGGCGGTTGCAGAATTGTCGGAGCCGAAGTGGAAAGCCATGGAGACCATCGGATCGCAATGTCCGCCGCCATTTTGGGTTTCTTTGCAAAGGGCCGAACCCTTGTCAAAGACACGGCCTGTATCGAAACCAGCTACCCAGGCTTCGCAAAGCAGGTTGCTCTGATCCAAGAACTCGGACGCTAAGCTATGCTTCATCCTGTCATCTGCATTGATGGGCCTGCCGCATCTGGCAAAAGCACCGTAGCCCGACTCGTAGCCCACGATCTCGGCTACACGTACGTCGATACGGGTGCCATGTACCGCGCCTTCACCTTTCTAACACTCGAAGCGGGTCACGATCCCGCCTCCCGCCCCCGAATGAAACAGCTTCTCGAGAAGGTCGATTTCCATGCGGAAATCCAGAACAGGGAAATCACTTTGCGCGAAGCCAACCGTGATCTAACTCCCCACACCCGCCTTCCCGAGGTCAACGCGGCTGTCTCCATCGTCTCCACGCTTCCCGAACTTCGCGAGTACCTCGTGAATCTTCAACGCAAGCTCCGCCTCTCTGCCCCCCTCGTGATGGAGGGACGCGATATTGGCACGGTCGTTTGCTCCGATAGCCCATTCAAATATTTTATCGATGCGTGCCCAACCGTTCGGGCAGAACGCCGACGCAAACAGGGAGAAAAAGACAACCTCGCTGCTCGGGATAAGATCGACTCCTCCCGCTCTGCCGCGCCTCTTCTTCGCGCTGCAGATGCCACTTTGTTAGATAGCGGAAAAAACGATGCTCGATTCCTCGCCGACCAGATCGTTCAAGAGGTTCGCTCCCGTCAAAAACCTGGCCCTACAGTTCCATGAAGGTTTGCCCTGTCTGGTTTCACTTCATCCGCCTGATCTGTCTTACCTTTTTTAAGATCTTTCACTCCTTCCGAACCTTTGGGGCCAGCTCACTACCCCCGGGCCCACTCATCCTCGCCCCCAACCACGCGAGCTATCTGGATCCACCCGCCGCAGGATGCGGCCTCTTTCGCGTCACCTACTACTTGGCACGCCACACTCTATTCACTCCCCCGATCTGCTCTTGGCTGCTGCCGTCGATCGGGTCGATTCCTGTTAATCAGAACTCCCCTGGACCCTCCTCGCTCAAAAATATTTTTGAAGTTCTAAAAAGAAACGGGACTCTCGTTCTTTTTCCTGAAGGCCAGCGCACCTTCGATGGCACTCTTGGAAAAGCGGAGCCTGGAATTGGAATGATCGCTGCCCGCGCGAATGTCCCTGTAGTTCCTGTCCACATTATCGGTAGCCACGAAGCCATGCCACGAAATGGAAATTGGCACCCCTTTCGCCCCATTCAGGTCGTGTATGGCCAACCCATGCGCTTTCAGGGCGACCCCAAGAACAGGGATGACTTTCAAAGATTCGCCGATCAAATCATGGCGGCAATTGCCTCTTTAAAGGCAAACACTCACTAGGCCGCAACCCCTTGGTAAACTGGTTGGACACCCAACCACTTTCGTTCATAAAACCAATATTATTCTGCCCTTCTTCGCGTCAGCACCAAACCACCGAGACCGAAAAAGAGAAGGGAAATCACAGAGGGCTCAGGCACTCCAGTCACCGTAAAAATCCAATTCTCGAAACTCTGGACAGACACCACACCCGCTAAATCCCCGTAATCTGCATTGGCTCCCGTTGTGTCCAACGGGTATGGCAACGACGCTAAAAACGAATTCACCCCAACAAGCTTGGTCACTCCCCCCACATCGATAAACAGACCACCCCCACTGTCCCCACTTGCGATCAGATACTCCTGCGCGACAGGAATTGCAGAACCTATCGAACTCGCAACTAAATCAGTAGGATTATCAAAATCTTGGAAAAGAACAGTGGGAGAAATTCCATTTAGATCCAACTCCAACAAAGTTCCGCCTTCCATCTTGGTGACCATCCCTCCGCGAGCATCGATCATATTTTGCCCCGCCCGCTTGACCCCAGCATCACTGCTCATCCCCAACGTGCCAGTGCCACTTCTTCCATACCCCACATTCGTGCCCAGCAATCCCAAAAGGGGTGTTCTGAAATCGAGCAGAGCAGGTGTCACGCTCGTGATCGGTTGACTCAACCGCACCAACCCCAAATCCACCCCTGCCCATACATCCCCATTGCTACTGCTCCAACCTGCATAGGGAATCCACTCCGTAGCAGCGATTCCTGTCCCGCTATAGACGCTACCCAACCCAAAAAACATTCCACTCACTCCAGCCCCATAGTTGTTCGTCCCCCCCACCACATGACCCGCCGTCAATACCCACTCGGGTGAAATTAGCGTTCCAGATGCGATGTAACCACTCGCGCCCTCATTCCAGCGTAAAAATCCCACGCTGTCGTAAACACTCTGTGCCGCCAAACCCGTGTAAAATGAGTCCAGCACATCACCCCGAATCACCCCCGCACGTCCTGTAGCCAACAACACCAGAAGGACGCAAGTCACCCCTGCAGATATGGATCCGCACCTCATACCCAACACGCTACTCGCCAACCCCTTTTTATCAACCCACCCCCTTGACCCAACTTTTCGATCTAATCGCCTTCACCTCCCGCCCCTCGCAGATTAGTCTTACCCCATGTCCCCTGAAGCCCTTCTTTCTGGCCTCACCCACGTCCACACACGTGAGGAGTTCGCAAAAAAAATCGCCTCAGGCCGCTCCCTACGCGTCAAACTTGGCTTCGATCCCTCCGCACCCGATCTCCACCTTGGCCACGCCCTCGTCTTAGCCAAAGTCCGCCAATTCCAAGAGGCAGGCCACCTCGCCGTCATCATCGTGGGGGACTACACCGCTCGAGTGGGCGACCCCACGGGTCGCTCCAAAACTCGCCCCGCCCTTGAACCTGAGGTCATCGAACAAAACGCCAAGACCTACACCGACCAGGTTTTTAAAATTATCGATCCTAAAAAAACAGAAGTCCGCAGGAACGGTGAGTGGCTAGCCAAACTCTCTTGCGCCGACCTTCTCCGCCTCAACGGACAAGTCAACGTCGCCCGCATGCTTGAGCGGGATGACTTCTCCAAACGTCACAAAGAAGGTATCCCCATTAGCTTGGCCGAATTTCAGTACCCCGTCCTCCAAGGATACGATTCGGTCGCCGTGAAATCCGATATCGAACTCGGTGGCAACGATCAACTCTTCAACAATCTCGTCGGTCGCGACCTCCAGCGCCAAGCAGGACAGGAGCCTCAGGTTGTCCTCGTCACTGCTCTACTCACTGGAACAGATGGAAAACAGAAGATGAGCAAATCCCTCAACAATCACATCGGCATCACCGAACCCCCAACTGAGATTTTCGGAAAAGTGATGTCCATCCCTGACGAAACCTGTGCCCTTTGGCGTGATCTCCTCGGCTCTTTTCTCGGCCTGCCCAAGGAATCGCCGGTTCACCCCATGGAATCCAAAAAGGAACTCGCCGCTGCCGCCGTACGTCGCTTCCACGGCGAGAGCGCTGCGACCTCAGCCCGATCCGACTTCGAAGCCAAATTCTCGAAAAAAGATCTCACCACGGCCGAGATGGACTCCTTTCGCCCCTCCTCCGCCACCCTTTCCGTCGCCAAACTGATTCAAGAAACCAAAGCTCTCCCCAGTAACTCGGAAGCCCGCCGACTCATCACCCAAGGCGGAGTCAAACTCGACGGCGCCAAACTCGACGATCCACAGGCAGAAATTTCCCTCAAATCAGGCCAAGTCCTCCAAGTCGGCAAGAAAACCTTCCTCCGTATCACCCTCTAGCCGCAAACTTCGGTAGGTTTGTCTGAACAAGATCACTCCAATTGCACGATCTTGAGGCCATCGATCCCGTCGAAAGCCTAGTTTTACCCCCACAACTTATTCTTCCGCATCCACCCGATGTTCACATCTTTTGTGGATCAATTTTCCCCATCCCTCGACTCCCCTCCGCTTCCGTCCATTCCAGAGAGATGCCGATCCACACCCGTAAAGACTGGGAAAAAAGGGAATCTACCCTGCTCAGCCGCTACGCCTCGAAAAGCAGGGAAAGCCTCGGTCGCAAGCATCCTGAACAGTCCCACGATTTCCGCCCAGAATTTCAACGTGATCGCGAACGCATCGTTCACAGCACCGCATTTCGCTCTCTCGAGTATAAAACCCAGCTTCCCCTCAACGGCTCGGGTGATCATGTCCGTACACGCCTCACCCACACCATCGAAGTCGCTTCCCTCTCCCGTTCCCTTTGTCGCTCTCTCGGCCTGAATGAAGACCTGGCCGAGGCCATTGCCCTCGCCCGCGACCTCGGCCACCCTCCCTTTGGACACACGGTCGAACATACTCTCGACCAGCTGATGCAAGATTCAGGCGGGTTCGGTCGCCGCCGCCAAAGCCTACGCGTGGTGGAACAGCTCGAAGTCAAATACCCAGAATTCAACGGACTCAACCTCACCCACGAAGTTCGTCAAGGCATTGACCCCCTTCCCCGTCCCGGCCTTCACCCCTCCCTTGAGGCCCAAGTCGTCGACCTCGCGGATGAGATTGCGCACGCCTGCCACGATCTCGAGGACGCCCTCGAAAGTGGCCTAATCGATCCCTCCGCCCTCCTAGCCATAGAACTTTGGAAAGAAACCGAATCCTCAATCCGCAAAAATTACGCTCGCTTGGATCCAGAACGCACACGCCGATACGTTGCCCGATGCTTGGCTGACCTGCTAGTCGAGGACGCCACCCGCTCCTCTGACGCTCACCTCTCGGAATCGAAACCCGCTTCCGCGGCAGACGCCCAGTCCCACTCCCTCCGTCTCATTGCCTTTACCCTCCCTATGCGGGTGAAGATTCAAAACCTTAGGAATTTCCTAAACGAAAATCTTTACCATCATCCTGGAGTTCGCGAGGTCAACCAACGCTCCTGCCAAGTCCTTCAAGGTCTCTTCGAATTTTATCATCTTCATCCCCACCTCATCGCGGATCGTGCCGCCCTTCGCATCAAAAAGGAGGGCGTGAGTAGGGCAATCTGTGATTTTCTTTCAGGCCTGACTGATCGTACCGCCCTCCAACACTACGCCCGCCATGTCGGCACAGACGGACTCCTCCGCGAACTCGCACCTCAGGCTCCCTCCTCCCAAGCTCACCTCTCTCTCGTTTAACTTTTTTTGCTCGAATGGATCCGAGCCAAAAAAGTTCGTATCTTTTCCTGAAATGATTCCTGAAACGTCCGGTTCTCGTGTCCCTCTCCCGGAATAACCCAAAACTCTTTCGGCCCTCCCGCCGCATCATAAACCGTTTGCACCACGGCAGGATCCATACGGACATCCTTCTCTCCTGCCAAAACCAGCATCGGCGCGTGAATCTTTGCTGCGGCCCGTAAAGAATTTACCTCATCCATCCGAAAATGGGCACGCTCCTCAATCATCGGACACGCCAGGACAATCAACGGAAACTCAGGAATTCCGTACATCAACTTCGCATGATGACAGATGGTGTTTCGGTACGTATCAAACGGCGCATCTGCAATTAGCCCAGCAACCGAACCATCCCTCTCTGCCGCCAGAAGAGCCGATACCGCCCCCATCGACGTTCCCCATAAAACCGGATCTCCCGACCCTGTCCCACGAATATACTGAATCCCAGCCTCCACATCCCGACTCTCGTGAAAACCAATACTCGTCAAACTCGGCTCACTTTCACCATGCCCACGAAAATCGATCGCCATAACAGGATACCCCTCTCTTTGCGCAAACAGAATGTAATCCATCATGTGAGCCTTGCTCGCTCCTAACCCGTGCAGAACAAGCACAGGCGGCTTACCCTCCCGCCCTTTGGGTAGCCACCAAGCGGATATTTTTTTTCCATCCTCCGACGTCAATTCCACATTCTCACAAACCAAGCCCAGACGGGTCGGATGCATCGCAGGCCGTGCCGATGGAGGAATCATGGTGGCTAAAGTCGCAAGGAACCCTGCTGCCAACCAAAGCATTCCACCGACAAGGAGCGACAACCCACCTCCTACCCCCACAATCCACTTCCACTGCTTACGCCAAAAATCCATTTCTCATACTACTCATGGAGTGACCTGCAAAGGCACCCTTCATTTGCTTTCCCTTTTTGCAGGATTACGTTCCTCTTATGAATGCGATGATCATGGGACTAGGATGGATTCCTTGGTTTGTCCCTCGTGGAGCGGATCTAGTAAACAACCTGCCGGGAGTGATTCTCACTCTCTGGATTGGGTTGGTCTTCGCCACGATGGTCTACTTTCACGGCAACGTGAAAGACTTGGAACCCAAACCCGGTTCGGTCACACCGATCCAGAAAACGGCCGCGGGGCTGATGTTTCTGGTCGATGCGATCATGCTGGGACTCGCTCTTTATCTGATCCTTCGCTAACGCGAACGGATGGATAAGGATTCAGTCGCCCTACCCCTGCATTGATTCGGGATTTTTTGATCCGCTTAAGCTTAATTTAGGAAATTTTGGAGGCGAGGGTCGGAATCGAACCGACGACACCCTTACAAGAGGGCGTATTACAGCCGAGGGATGGCTTGGACTACTTTGGTGCATGCAACCCGTAGTTAAAGAAACTCTTCAGAATTCCAAAGACTTCACCGGGCGAGGCTTTTTTGCCAGGTGCCTATTTGTGGATACTCGTACTACAGAGATCCCCCTTTGTAATGACCTCGATCAACCATGTCCCGCACTTTGGGAATCCCTGAACTGGAAAAATAAGAGCTGGGAAGAGAGGATGCATACTAGGATTTTTTCACCCAGCACTTAATGGCTCGAGGAGGTTCCTTTCAGAAGATTTCCGTAGCCAACAATCACCGTGGACAAAATTAGGAAAAACAACCCCAAACCGACTAGACCATGTGTTCGCCGACTCGCTCCGCTCCACTCCTTCAGCATCACCCCCCATAGAGTGCTGAAGATGATGATGCTTGCCATGTGCAATGTCCAACTACTGAACTCATACTGCCCCATCCGTGTTTGGCCCATGCTATAAAAAAAGAACTGAAAGTACCAAGTAATCCCTGCCAATGCTGAAAGAAGATAGTTTTTGATAAGAACAGAAGCATCGGGTTGGCCAGCAGATTGCTTCACCCGGTCGGGAGAATTCATACTCGCATCCCTGACCATCTTTTCCTCTACCACCGCAGAAAGAGAGACCCCCTCGAAGGCACTGACTTCAGCCACGACTTTGGAGCTAAGATTGATATACTCGTGCCCCGAGCGATTCCTTAAATTGAGGATGAGACACCAAATAAAATTAGTTGTGAAACCACCGGCAAGAACCACCACCAACACCGGCAGATTCTGCCAAAGGTCACTTCCCCCATTCTCCTCTAAGGATATTGCAGCGAGTTCAGCAATTGGCTTCCCAGCTGCCAATCCATAAGCAAAACAAGAGCTCATGACCCCGGAAAATGTGGCCACCAGCATTCCCTTGCTGAAGTGGAACTCTTTGACCGTAGCTACTTTTTGCTCAGGAGATAATTCCCTTTCCTTGGACATCCCGGCCACTCCACTGACTGCAATGCCAAGGAGGCAAGTCGCCACTCCAACCAGAATCATCCTGCCGGCCCCAGAACTAAGAATCTGGCCGAATTCCCCATTAAAAAGAGGGGGAACGAGGGTTCCAAAGGCCGCGCAAAATCCGAGTGCTACGGCCATGCCCAAGGCTATGCCCAAGTACCGCATCGTTAAACCGAAGGTCAAACCCCCTACTCCCCAAAGTGCCCCAAAGAAATAGGTCCAAGCCAAAGTCTGGCCTGTGGATTTTCCGATAACGTCCCAAAGACCAGGAACCAAGAAGGTGGCCAAGGTGACGGGCGCAATAATCCAACTAAAAACCCCGCCAACAAGCCAATAGGTTTCCCAAGACCATCTCCTCACCCCTCGATAAGGGATATAGAAACTGGCCGAGGCAAGTCCACCCAGCCAATGATAAATGACACCTATGATCGGTCCGCTTAACATTTACGTTTTCCCTTTCCGGCTAATGTTTAGATTTATTCTCATTTTTATGGAGCTTTCGTTGAGATGGTCTGAAGGATTTCCAACCTCACGCGACCCAAGAACCCGCGAGGCACCCATGGATCGGTAACCTCATACGCTGTGACCTTCATAAGGGGTGACCTTGGCCGAATCGCTCCCTGCGTCAAAGTGTTTTATTCTGGACAATACTGGTTTTGGATCATTCGGACTTGCGATTAACCTCTTGTGAACATGCTTAGAAAATCATGAAAAAGATTCGTAAAGCGTTTGTGACCGCTTGGAAATAGTGTTTTTTGGCCATTGCCGGAGAATTGCACATCTCCTCAGCCACCTGATAAATGTTTTTGATATCGACCATGCGGTATGAGTCAAAGGAGTGGCGACAGCCGTTTAGCATAAGATCATCCGCATATAACAGCCCGCCCACGCTGAGATCCAGCGTAAGATAAAGAGGTGCTGTTGGGGGCGCTTGAAGAACTCCTGATCGAGTCCCTGCCATACATCCAGTGCTGCAAATCCGATCCTGTCCTGATGTTTCAGGACATTGGTAATTCGCTCCGTGGTTGAGGCAATGAGGCCGTAAGAAAAGCCCCGGCGCACTCCAAAGGATAGTCCGGTAAAAGTGGAAATCTCCCGCCACGTGATTGATTGATCGGATTCCTCACGATACTTGGACTGGATAGCCCAGTACTCGCCATCCTTGGTCTCAGCCACCAAATCGATTCCTTAGTCGTCTGATGGCAGTTTAATTTTTTTAGCTAGTGATGTGGGGACTTCTCCGAGAAGCCAGACCGATTTCAGCTTGCTGGCGTATTCTGGTTCGAGGAGTAGATAATGCTTGGTCAGCTCCTCAAAAAGGTCGCCCTTTTGCTTTTTGGTTAATGGTCGCCACCGCCCTGAAGGTCAGCCCAGGAACGGCAGCCTTTAAGTGTCTCAGCAAGGTTCGAAGCCACAGCAAAGTTTTATAGGATGTCATGGGACAAATACAGGGCTACCGTGCATACGGCGGAAAAAGGGAATAGAACCGATGGTGGCGATTATTTTTGGGACGAGTCTGTTGTAAAAAAGTGTTGCAACTGAGGTCAATTCCCGACTCCCCTTAAGCCACATCTCCTTGCAAGGGAGAGTTTAAGAAATTTTGGAGGCGAGG
>JASGCJ010000019.1:31196-33250 GCA_030054195.1 Minisyncoccota bacterium | reverse complement strand
CCCCTCGAACTCCTTCAGTTGCGAATCAAGTTTTGCCGGGTCAAAGAAACCTCCGTAACTCCCGCAAGCGGGAGTTCACGGAGGTGAGATCGATTGTTTCTGCCGGTAGAGTCATAACTCCCTCAAAATGCCCGAAAATGCCCGGGGGCTCAAGTGACATCCCGAAACCGAATCAACCCCATCGCAACCAACACCATGGAGACCCAAACCATCCAATCTCCCCAACGAGTATAAAATGTGATTTTAGGTTCACTTAACTCCAATTCGCCCGAAATAAATCCAGGGGATTGATAGGACTTTCTCTCTGCATCCCAAACTTCAGCTAGGATTGTGCCACGAGGATGGATCAAAGCTGTCACCCCATCGTTCGTAGCCCTGAGAAGAGGCAAACGAGTCTCGATCGCACGAAATCGTGCGTTTTCCAGATGTTGTCTTGCTCCCGCCGAACTGCCAAACCACGCATCATTCGTTACATTCACCAAAAGGTGGGGAAGCTGAATGGCAGCACGCCGCACTAGCCTTGCTACCGAATCTTCAAAGCAGATCAAAGGTGCAATTCGCACTCCTCGTTCCGCCAATTCCAGAACTCCTGGAGTTTTTCCCGCTGTTAAATCTCCACCTGGTGGAACCAACTTTCTTAGCCAAGGAAAAATATCCGCTAGGGGAACATACTCCCCCATGATCACGAGGTGGGATTTATCGTAAACCTGAGGAGGTCGACCCTCCTCGCCTGTAAAAAGCACCGCACTGTTAAATGTTTCTGTACCACGAATATCCAGCGAACCTGCTAGCAAACTTCTTGCTCCCCACTGACGAGCTTTTTGAACAGCGGTTTGAAATGCAGGTTCCTCCCTCCATCCAGTCCCCGCCAAACTCTCTGGCCAAACCAAAAGATCAACTGGACCTCCTCCAACGAGCACAATCTCCGACCAACGCGTTAACTCCTCCGCGACTTTAACCATCTTGGCAGATCGCCACGGATCTTGGGCAACAGCAGGCTGAATCGCAGCGTATCGCAGCGTTACAAAAGGCTTCTCATCCGTCCGCAGGACCCCTCGTGCTCCATAAACCATCGTCATCCCCAAAACAAAAACCCCAGCCGTAAAGTCCCAACGCGGTTTCCACTTCTGCATTCCTCGAATTTCCAGCTCAAAACGCCTTGCTGTTAGAGTCAACGTCAACCCCCCAAACGCAACTACCCAAGATATCAGCGGCACTCCCCCCAAATCCGCAACCTGCGCCAAAAGGAGAAGGTTTCCTTGGGATACCCCCAACCCATTCCAACCAAATCCGCTAAAAACGATCCCCCGAAGCCACTCGGTTAGGACCCAAGCCGAGGCTCCGAGAACCACATGCCGGATATTTCCGGCACTCGTCATTCTCCCAACATCGCCACCAGCAAACCGAACCCACAGGACAAACCAAAGCGCTGGATAGATCGCCATGTACAGACACAGAAGCACCCACCCCGCCACGGTAACAGTCGTTAACCAACTGAAGGTCGTTAGAAAGTGGGTCACACCCGCAAACCAACCCAATATGAAGCTTTGCTTCAGGTTTGGCCTCTCTCGAACTCCATAGTACGCCAGTGGAATTAATCCTAACCACCCAGCCAAAGGTTGACTGAATGGCGCAAAACCCATGGTTAATCCCAAACCCGTGCACCCCGCACAGAGCCAGCCGATCGTCGGAATTCCAAACATGTTCTTTTTTCGTCCCCTATCGCCCCCGAGTCAACGCCGACCGAAGCTTGTCGCGGAAGCTTTCCTGCTCTTACCTCAAGGGGTGATCTCAGCACGCCTTCGCGAATGGCTCTGGAAATTCTTCCTCATTTGGGCCGGAATCGGTCTTCTGGCTGTGACCTTTCGCCTGACTCCAGCTTGGGCCGCAACTCTTCCTCTGCCCTCCTGGTTAATTCTTTTCACTACTTTTTGCCTTCGGAATGGTGACTTTATTTCCATGCTTCTTGCTGCAAGCCATGTCTACTTCTCGGCTGTCGATCGATTGGGCCTGCGCCGTGCCCGCATCACGGCGGCTGCTATCCTCATTTCCTC
>JASGCJ010000019.1:16149-31096 GCA_030054195.1 Minisyncoccota bacterium | reverse complement strand
ATCGATTGGGCCTGCGCCGTGCCCGCATCACGGCGGCTGCTATCCTCATTTCCTCTGCACTACTCGAAACAGTAGGAACCATGAGTGGGATTCCGTTCGGATCCTACTCCTACACCGATGCCTTCGGCCCCCGCATGGGCGGAGTTCTGCCTCTAGCAATCCCATTGGCATGGTTCACCGTCGTGGCAGGTGCAAATCTAAGTTTAAGCCAGTACTGGCGCGATGGTTCCCGCGCACCGATTGCGATCGCCACCGGCGCATTTGCCATGATTTTCGATTTTCTTATGGAACCATTTGCCTACGCCATCCGAGGGTACTGGCACTGGGCTGGAAATATTGTCCCTCCACAAAACTTTTTTTCATGGTTCATTTTCAGCGCCTTGATGGCTTGGGTCACCCCCGTTTATTCTAAGCCTGCTCAACGAGCCGACCCTCGCCCTGCCATTACTTTGGGACTCATGAGCGGCCTCTTTATTGCCGCCCGGATTGCCCACGGTGTTTAAAAGGAATTACGACCGACAACCGCTTCTTCTTTTCCACCAGATTCCTAACGCCCGCACCAGTTTTTGCCCCATGGAAAGAGAGTGCCTTTTTCGAAATACGTCGTATCCAGAAGCCTCAATCGGATCTAAAATTCCAGCATATAACTCTCTCATAAACCAAACCGACATTTGAGGCCCGCCTTCCGGCAGCAAAGCAATACCAGGCTCAGCCAATCGATACTGCTCCCTCGCTCGTGAAACTTGAAACTGCATGAATTCAGCCCAATGCCCCGACATCCTGCCCATAAGAAGATCTTCTGCACGTACCCCATACTTCTCTCTTTCGCGTGCAGGAAGGTAAATTCTCCTCGCTCTAGCATCCTCCGCCACGTCTCTTAAAATATTGGTCAACTGCATTCCTCTTCCTAAGTCCAAAGCTCTAGGTTCAGCTTGAGGATCTTCAGATCCAAAGACTCTCATCATCATCAATCCCACTGTTCCTGCAACACGATAACAGTAGCGATCCAACTCTTCCCAAGTCTGCAAATTGACAGGTCCCGCATCCCCCGCGACCCCGATCGCCAAATCCTCAAACCATATTCTTCGGATTTTCTTTCGGCTGACTATATCTCGAAATGCTGGCATCCACTCTTCACCAGGCAGATCCCCTCCCGATTCAAACGCCCTCACTAACATCTCCCCTGCTACTTCAGGCCGGACAGTCTCTCCCCTCGCGGCCACCTGATCCACTGCATCATCAATCGAACGACAACATGCGTACACAGCGTAAGCATCTTGGCGGATGGGCTCCGCTAAAACATGGGATGCGAAATAAAAAGTGCGTGCGTGCGTTCGCGTGATCGCCTTCGCCGACCGAAATGAGTCCGCCAAACTTGGGGACGAGGAGGAGCCCAACCGACTAACTCCCCAAACGAACCGTCTGCCTTACCCAAGCAATCGCCTCAGAAATCGAGGCCTGCTCTTCCTGTGACAAGTGTGACTCGAGAAGGAGTCGGTTCGACTGCTCAAATAAAACGCGGCAACGCTCCTGCATGACCTGGATCGCCCCAGACTTTCTCAACAGATCCTGCACCTTCGAAATAGATGCCTCGCTTCGGGCAGCGGAGTGAAAACACATCTGTAAGAAAGACCGATCCACCTCACCCAACCGCTGATAGGCCTCGTGAATAAGAAGAGTCTTTTTCCCCTCCATCAGATCCGTGGGCAGGAGTTGGTCTTTCCCGTCAAGATGGGAAACTTCAAGTAGGTCATTTTGGATCTGAAAGGCCAACCCGAGAGGTTCCATCACTTTGGCTAAATCCTCCGCTTTCTCGGGACTGGCACCTGCAAGTAATGCCCCAATCACACAAGGTGCTTCAAAGGTATACCTTGTGGTTTTCAAGAGGTAGGTCAGCTCGATCTCCTCACGAGTCACTCGCCCGATATCACGAGAACCCAAAAGAATATCAAAGATCTCACCCACCCCCGTATCCGTCACATACGAGAGAAGTTTACCCAAGGCCTGTTGCCGAGGACCCACATCAAAAGAGCTCTGCTGGAGGGTCTCAACCGAAAGTGCAAAAAGCAGATCTCCCACCACCAAGGCCACGCCTTGCCCCGTCCGCTCCGCATGGCTCATCCTACCCTGCCGCTGCTCCACCAGTTTATGAAACGTAGGCAAACCCCGCCTTTTTTCAGAGTGATCAATCAAATCATCATGAACAAGAACGAATGCGTGCAAAAGCTCGAGAGAGAGTGCTGCCTGAACTAAAGATTTATCCGCCCAGCCCTTAGCGCCTCCTAGGGCCCGATAAGTGAGAAGAAAAAGAAGCGGGCGGATTCGCTTTCCTTTTCTGCCAACAAATTCGCACATATCGAAAAAGATCGGTTCAAAAAGATCCCCGAAGTCATACCGCTCCTTCTGCCGATGGAAAAAGCCCTGCATCTCCTGCTCAAGAAGCAGGGGGAGCCGCTCCCGTTCCACAGTTTGGGGGGACGAATTCACAACGTACAATACGGACAATCAAGGGTGGCAGGCCAACCGGAAAAGATGAAGTTATTCATATCGTGTATTCACTGCCCTGAGGCCTCTCCGCCTTGGGAATAATTTTTAACGTCGCATGCTCAGCAAATACGAGGTGATGAGGGGGAACACTCTTCGTAAGAAAAACCCCCCCTCCAATCGTGCTTCCCTCGCCCACGACCGTCTCACCCCCAAGAATTGTGGCCCCTGGGTAAATAGTCACGCGATCCTCAATCGTCGGATGTCGCTTACGACCTCGCAAGGTCTGAGCTCCTGTAACCGACCGCGCACCTAGGGTCACCCCGTGATAAATTCGAACCTCTTGCCCGATCTCTGTTGTCTCTCCAATCACAACTCCCGTTCCGTGATCGATGAAAAATGAATGGCCAATCACTGCCCCAGGGTGGATATCGATTCCCGTACGACTGTGAGCCCACTCGGTCATCATTCTAGGAAAAAGAAGGACCCCAAGAAGATGAAGTTCATGAGCCATTCTCTGAACAGCAATGGCCTCAATTCCGGGATAAGCCAAAAGAATCTCCTCAACATTTCGTGCCGCAGGATCGCCTGCCATAACGGCCTCCACATCGGTCTTTAAAATTTTTCGGACCGCAGGAAGTCGCTTCAGAAATGCCTCCACTTTACCTACTGCTGTTTCCCCGGCGGCCTCAGTGGCAGGCATACTTTTACCAATTTCTTTTGTGAGTGCCTTTTCAACAGATCGAAGAAGAGACGTAATGGCGGGCCCAAGTTCCTTCCCCTCCAAATTATCCCCATCATAAAAACCAGGGAAAAGCAGATGGAGCAGATCTTCCGTAATTGCCGCAACAGCCGCTTTTGAAGGGAGTTGGGTTCCCCCCAAATGGTTAATTGCAGCTAGTTCGGCGTAAGAGCGAACCATCAGATCTGTTAATGGGTGATGTGCGTTCAAGAGGAAATCCTATGCGAAACTTTCTCAAGGAGCAACTTGGGCGGAGTGCGTTTTTGTTGGGCGGAAGTCCTTTCCGATGGCTCAATAGGGAGGTGCAAGCCGAGGTTTTTACCCCCACAACCATTCCCCCAGCCAAGAGGGGTGTGTTGCGTTATGGGGTAATCGGTTCTCCAATATCCCACTCCCTATCCCCTCCCATGCAACTAGCAGGTTGGCAGGCTCTAGGTATCCCCGCCGAATACTTCCGTATCGAAATTCCATCAGGAGATCTGGAGAAGGCCGTTCCTCAACTTATCCAAGCGGGTCTTGCGGGATGGAACTGTACTCTGCCCCATAAGGGGGAAATGTTTCGACTCTCGCAAATCAAAGACTCATCTGCACTGGAGGCTGAATCCGTGAACACCGTTCAGATCCTCAACGGAAAAATTCATGGATCAAGCACCGACGCAGCAGGTTGGGCTCGGGCGATAAATGAATCATGGCCAAACTCCCTTCCTCCTGGCCGAGTCCTTTTATTAGGATGTGGCGGCGTGGGACAATCCATCGCCCGCTTCCTTGCGCGGACAGGGTGCGAATCTCTTACCCTTGTGAATCGAGATCCTCTGAGAGCCCAAAGACTTTTGCGAGAGCTAACCCCTCTTGTTGCCGGACGGTTTCCCATCCGACAAATGGACTGGGATCCCTCTGCACTTCGTAAGGCCTTAAAAGAAACCGACCTCCTTCTCCACGGCACTAGTATCGGGCTTAAAGAAACGGATCCTTCTCCTATACCAGAAGATCATCTCAATCCACCTATGCGAATCTACGACACTCTTTATCGAAAAGATTTAACACCCCTCGTGCAAGCGGGGCGTAAGCGAGGGTGCTTAGCCATCGACGGTTTGGGGATGCTTCTCCATCAAGGGGCGCTCTCTTTTGAGTTATGGTCTAAAAAACCTGCACCGCTTCAACCTATGCGTGCAGCGCTGGAACAAGTCGCCGGCCGAAATCTATGATCCCTCCCTTCCTGATTGCAGCTTTTGTTTTTGTGTTAGGCGCACTATTAGGCTCCTTTCTAAATGTCTGCATTCTTCGCATTCCTTTAGGCCAATCCATTGTTCGTCCGCCCTCACGTTGTGCTGCCTGTGGTTTACAACTGCCAGGGTGGCTCAATATACCGATTTTTGGCTATTTCCTGCTTCGGGGAAGGGCTCGGTGCTGTGGAGCTCATCTGGATTCTCGCTACCCCCTCGTTGAAGCGGGCACGGCTTGCGTCTTTACCGCTCTTTGGATCCAGTACCCACCACAACTTTTCGCGGTCTACGGCCTTCTTATTGCTGGCCTGATTGTGGCCTCGGGTATCGATCTCGACTACCTTGTCATTCCCGATGCCTTAACCGTGGGAGGCGTGGTTGCTGGAATTTCACTAAGCTATCTCTTTCCCTCTCTTCAAGGGAAAGAGGATGCAGTGGATGCAATGATTCGATCCGCCCTCTCTGCAAGTGTCGCTGGAGGGTCACTCTGGCTCGTTGCAAAAGTTGCTTCTTGGCTACTTCAGAAGGAGGCCATGGGAATCGGCGATGCAAAACTTCTCGCTGCCTTAGGCGCTTTTTTAGGATGGCAAAGTTTACCTTTTATTTTAGCTATTTCCTCTCTCATCGGAACCATCATCGGAATTGGAATTTTAAAACAGAGAAAACAGAAACTCGGCGTAAAAGTTCCTTTTGGCCCCTACCTTGCCCTCGCTGCTCTCTTGTGGCTCATAGGAGGCTCCAAAGTGATAGCGAAATATCTTCCGAATAACTTTTCCTAAAAACCCATAGATAGCTACCTATCAATATTTTATAAAATACAAATATAAGCACTAATTACTCCCATCTGCCACCTCCTTGAATAGACTTTCGGCAAATATTACCCCTTTATATAGGGATGCGGAATAGGCAGGGCACAACATATTGTATATTGGCTCTACTAATCATTCTCTCGCCACATGGTCGTACTACGGGAAATGCCGCGACAAATCTCTCACTTCAAGAAGATGGTTCTCTCGTTGTTTTCGATGCGAAAGGAGGCGTAGCTGAGTTTGTAAAACAAGGTACGCCCAGACAGGCAATTCAACTGGACGGCCAAAGTTGTAACGTTAGCTACGGGTTTAATTCAGCCGGAAAACAGACTGTTCTCGTAAGTCTCCCTGCCTCCGCCACAACTCCGGTTGTTTTTCTTTTGGGTGATTCCCAAGTCACAATCCCACCTAAATCTGGTTTAAGAATTGCCCTAAACGAGTTTCACAAGATCGAGAAAATGGACGGCGCTCCTGCAGGCACGGTTCAGTTTCAGAACATCTCCTCCCGCCCACAACCCCCTACCCAACTTTCTCCAACCCCGATTCCAATCCCTGCTCAAGTCGTAGAGCCTACCCCTCCTCCAATCCCCGCCCAAAATCCTCAGACTTCCGAAACTACCCTTGATAAAAATCTAGAGCCTGTTGACAGCAACATAAATTTAACCCAACCAGCCACGACTAGCACACCCGCCGATCCAATGGCGGGACAAGGAAATGCCCTGTCCTCTCCCCCGACAGAAATCGGCTGGCCCGGAAAACTTCTTCAATCCCCGCTCACCGAACCCCAAATGGAAGAGGACTACTTCTACGTCCGAACTGAGGGTGGCGCCCGATTCGTAAGCTCGATGAACATTGTCAATATCGTTGGACCAGTGGGAGCAACAAATCCAATGATCCAAAAAGAAATCGCATTCAGCACAGGCTATCGCCAAGACATTGATATCGGCGTCTGGCTGACTCCTTGGTTCGGACTCGCGGTCGAAACTGGCTTTGCACTAAATGCCATACGGGGAAATACAGAGGGCATGACCGTGTCCAGTAGTACCTACTGGAGCGTTCCCATTATGGCTCAGCTCTGTTTCCAGTATCCAAACGATACGGGGTTTATCCCCTACCTTAACTTTGGCTTCGGGGGTGGCTGGAACTATTTCAACATTGGAAGTATTTCTTATCCCCCCGCTGGCCAAGGCTCAACTTTATCAGGTGCTGGAAACGACATGAACAACGCTTATCAAATCGCGGCTGGTGTGAGATGGCGAATCTGGGAACAGCTAGGCCTCACCCTCGCTTATAAGTTTTATGGCACCAGCCAACCCACCGTCGATATGGGCGATAATCAGCAGGTCACTTTCGGGTCTCCCGTCACCAACTCCATTGAGTTGGGCGGAAACTTCTCCTTTTAATTCTGCCCTACTTTCGGGATAGGCCCATCTGCGCGCGATCCCGCAAATAGTGATCCGCCAACACCAGTAAAGCCATCGCTTCCACCATGGGAACTGCCCGAGGCAAAACGCACGGATCGTGTCGTCCCCTTGCCTTCAACTCCACCGCCTTTCCTTTTGTGTTCACGGTCTTTTGAGCCTGGGAAATCGTAGCAACAGGTTTAAACGCAACTCGAAAAACAATCTCCTCCCCGTTGCTAATTCCACCCTGCACTCCGCCACTTCGGTTTGTTCGAGTTCGCACCCTACTTCCCTCAAGGAAAAATTCATCGTTATGCTCCGAACCCCGCATCGTGACCCCATGAAAACCTGAGCCAATCTCAAACCCCTTACTCGCAGGCAGGCTCATCATTCCTTTGGCTAAATCCGCCTCCAGACGATCAAAAACAGGCTCCCCCAAGCCCACGGGACATCCCCGCACCACACACTCCACCACACCACCCAACGAGTCCCCCTCCGCACGCACCCGCTCAATTAACTTCACTATCTGGTCTGCCTCCTTGCGATCTGGCCAACGGACAGGGTTCGATTCGACCTCTTTCTGGTCCACTCTACCAGCGTCAATCCGTGCCACGACCGAGCCCACTTGACGAACGAAGGTAGTAACCGAAAGACGAGGAGCCAACTGGCCAAACATCTTCTTCGCAATCGATCCCCCAATCACTCTTCCAATCGTCTCCCGTGCCGATGTCCGACCCCCACCTTGCCAATTTCGTGTCCCATACTTGGCTTGGTAGGTGTAGTCCGCATGACTCGGCCGAAACATCGTTTCCATCTCTTTGTACGCCTCGGGCCGCGCATCCTCATTTCGAACCCAAACCGAAATCGGTGTCCCCAATGTTTTCCCATCAAAGACTCCGGAAAGAATCTCACATCGATCCGCCTCTTTCCGTGGAGTTACGATCTTACTTTGACCAGGACGCCTACGATCCAAATCAGGTTGGATATCTTTTTCCGATAAGGCGATCTGAGGCGGACAACCGTCCACCACCGCACCTACCCCACCCCCATGGGACTCACCCCAAGTAGTCACTCGATATAGATGGCCGAATGTGTTTGCCATACACCCACCATGCACGAAAAAAGCCTTTTCCCCAAGCATTGGAATTGACCCCGCACTCGCCCAAAAGCCTGTTCCCTGCCACCCTTGACCTGTGAAAAGGTCTTCCCATATATGGCTCCTCGGTTTGAGCGGTTCGGGAAAAAGCACCGTCGGCCCACTTGTAGCCCAAAAGCTGGGTCTTCCATTTGCCGACACAGATGCGCAGATCACTCAATCTGCCCAACGCCCCATCTCCCAGATCTTCGCCGAGGGCGGAGAGACAGAGTTTCGAAAGTGGGAATCCCAAATTGTGGCTCAGCTTGCCCAGAAGCCTCCCACTGTCATCTCCTGCGGTGCAGGCGTTATTCTTTCCCCCGAAAATCGCCAGATCTTATCCAAAACAGGGGTTCGTATCTATCTAAAGGCAGAACTCTCTACTTTGATCCAGCGATTATCCAAATGCACCAACCGCCCCCTCCTGCCTGCAGATCAACTGGAACCTAATCTTCTGCGCCAGCTTTCGGAGAGAAAGAAATGGTACGAGGAAAGCGAAGTTGCAATCCCCATCGAATTGGACACACCTGAGCAGATTTGCGAAAGAATCCTTCTATCACTTGCCTCGTCCTAATTCATGGACAGATCTAAAGAACTTAAAGAAGCAGCCCGAACTCTTGGTTTCGATGCGATCGGCATTGTAGAGGCCCAAGCTCCGCAAGGCGCCGACCATCTCAAGGATTGGCTCAAGCTTTCCTATCAAGGCGAAATGGGTTGGATGGCGCGGCGACCCGAAATTCGAAGTGATCCCCGCCAATACGATTCCCTCGCGAAAACAATCATCGTCGCTGGTGTCACGAGCCACCAAACCTCTACCCCTTCTCGGCGGGGCAGAATCGCCGCATACGCCCAAGGCCTCGATTACCATGACATCCTTCGCGATAAGCTAGAGAGATTAGCGCAAAACACCTTGGCCGTATGGGGCGCACATTACCGGATTTGTGTCGACTCCTCTCCCCTCATGGAAAAACCCCTCGCAGCTATGGCAGGACTCGGTTGGCAGGGAAAAAACACCCTGCTCATTCACTCACAACACGGCCCTTGGTTAATGCTTGGCTGCATCCTCACCAACCTCAATTTCACCCCCGACTCCCCCTCGAGTGACCACTGCGGTACTTGCACGCGTTGCCTCGATGCCTGTCCCACCCAAGCCTTTCCTCAGCCCTACGTTCTGGATGCTCGGCGCTGTCTGGCTTACCTGACCATAGAACACCCTGGCTCGATTCCTGAGGAGTTCAGAACTCTAGTTGGAGATCGACTTTTTGGGTGTGACGAGTGCCTGGATGTCTGCCCTTGGAACCGTCACGCCCAGCAATCACGTGAACTTCGCCTATCTCCAATTCCCCGATCTGATCTCCCAGAAATGCTCGATTGGGATGAGACCCGCTTTCGAAAAGAATTTCGTGGTACACCTATTTTTCGACTCAAACGAGGTAGATGGTTAAGAAACATCTGTGTCGTGCTTGGAAACATTGGAACGACAGAGGACCTTCCCGCCCTAGAAAAAGCCTCACAGGACTTAGATCCATTAGTTCGCGAACACGCCCTTTGGGGCAAACTTCAAATCATGAAGAGAATCGAAACAGACGAGAATTAGGACTTGGGTTTCTTCTCTGACTTTTCAACAGGAGGAAGAAGCGTTTTCAACTCGTCCGTCTTGGGTTTCGTGTCCTCCGCCTGAGGAGCGGTCACCTGCTCCCCTGTTAAGTATCCTTTTTCTACGAGTGAATCAGCGAAAGTTGAATTCGCGTCCGGCGGATAAATGCGATAGGCAGAGGTGACAAACTCAGTTGCTACGACCTTATCATTCCTGTGAAAAGCCTCAGCCGCTTTAGAGAAATAGTAAATCGGGCTATTGGGACTGGGTTTTAATGAATCAAGAAAACTATTCGCCTTCGATGTATTTCCTCCCAAAAGATCGCAAAGGTAAATTTTGTAAAGACCAAGGTCATTACTGGGTTGGCTATTGATAAAAATCTGAAACTTCTCACGCGCCTCTGGATATTTATTATTGAGAAACAGAACCTCTCCCAAATTAAACTGAGCCATAGGGAGATCCGGTTGCAATTTAAGGGCGAGCCGAAACGCCTCCTCTGCCTTTGCCCAATCCCGCTTTCTTGTGAAAATAGCCCCACGTAGGTTGGCGTTGCTGGCTTGATTCGGTTTAGCTTGGTCCGACAGCTCCAAAGCTGCCAAGGCCCCATCCAAGTCATTTCGTGAAAAAGCTTGGGCAGCCTTCACATAAGTCGCGCGGTACCGCTCCTCCCCGTCTGTTGGTAATGCCTCCTCGACCTTGGGTTTAGGCGCAGAAACCTCCTCGGATCGACTTTCCTTCTTTCCGCACGCGCTCAAACCCAAAGAAAATACGAAACCAAGGACAAAAAGGGCAAACCTCATAGCTCTAATCTCCCAGAACAAATAGGGTGGCTCAAACCAATTTTACTGGTCTTTTCAAAAGCACCCCATCGGGCAAAGTTGGTTTCCATGAAATTCCTTGTCACAGGAGGGGCGGGCTTTATCGGAAGCCATCTTGTCCGCCGCCTACTGCACCACGGGCCAGTCACTGTTCTGGATAATCTTAGCTCAGGAAACCGCAAAAACCTGGCCGATCTAAATTACGACTGGATCGAAGGTTCGATCCTAGATCCGCACCTTCTCGCCCAATCCCTTGTTGGCGTGACCCATGTCTTCCACCTCGCGGCTATGGTTAGCGTTCCTGAATCCGTGCAAAATCCATTGGAATGCCAGCGGGTTAATATCGACGGCACTCGCCAAGTTCTTGAAGCCGCCGCACACGCAGGTGCCCAACGTCTCGTCCTAGCCAGTTCCTGCGCCATCTATGGGAACGAACCTACCATGCCGAAAGTTGAAACCCTGCCTCCTGCCCCAGCTAGCCCCTATGCCGAGTCAAAACTTGCAGGCGAAAAACTCTGCTCGGCCGCCCTGATCTCAGCAGTTTCTCTCCGTTTCTTTAATGTCTACGGTCCAAACCAAGACCCACGCGGCCCCTACGCCGCAGCCGTTCCCCGATTTTTTGAGGCCGCCCTCGCTGGAACTCCACTCACCCTTCACGGAGATGGCCTGCAAACTCGGGACTTCGTTTTTGTCGATGATGTCACCTCAGCCCTCACCCACGTTGCCTTTCATCCCGAACTTCAGGGAGTCTTCAACGTCGCATCAGGCCAATCCACATCCATTCTCCAACTTGCCCAAGCCATCCTATCTCTAACCCGTTCCTCTTCCACCATCACTCACACCTCTGCCCGCCCCGCCGACGTTCGCTTCTCCTCCGCATCCATTCAGCGGATCAGTGCCACGGGTTGGTCTCCCAAATTTTCACTCTCACAAGGCTTGCCGCACCTGCTTCCAAAAAAGTAAATCATTCCCACCCGCCTTTTCTCGCCCCCACCCCCCTCCTCATCGTAGAGTGTCCCCCTGCCCGGGTGGTGGAATGGCAGACACAAGGGACTTAAAATCCCTTGGGGAGAAATCCCCGTGCGGGTTCGACCCCCGCCCCGGGCACACTTTCTTTTCCCTATCCCCGTTCCAGAGTTGCCCCACTCGCCGACGTGTGTATTTTCGTAACCCTATGGCTGACAAGACCCGCATATTAAAAGAAAACGTCCCCGGCAAATGGTACGTCGACGATAGCTGTACTCCGTGCCACGTATGCCTCGAAGAAGCTCCGAAGCTTTTGAAATATAACGAGGACCAAACCTACGTCTACTTCTTCAAACAGCCCGAATCTGCTGAAGAATTGGACGCCGCCCAACGTGCCTTAGATATTTGCCCAACAGGCTCCATCGGAAACGATAATTAACCATGTCCGCAACCCCTACTCCTACCTCCACCCCTGCTTTCAATAGAAATAATCCTTTCTCTTCGAAGTTGCGCGAAAACCGGCGGTTGAACCAACACGGCTCGAGTAAAGATACCCGACACATCGTCATCGAACTCGGCTCGGACGGCCCCACGTACGTTTGTGGCGACTCCCTAGGAGTTGTTCCACGGAACCCTGAATCCTTGGTTCGTGAGTTCACTGAGAAATTGGGACTTCATGAAGACGCCAACCTACACGAGACCCTCGCCACTTCAGCCATCCTCAACCGTGTCGGAAAAAAGTTCGTGAAAACAGTGGCGGAAAAGGCCTCCGGACCATCGCGTGACAAATTACAAGCGATCTGTGCAGATGAAAAAAAGCTCGATGAGTATGTTTTTGATCGAGATGTGGTCGACGTTCTTCACGACGCCCCAGGAGTTCATTTGGAGCCTTCGGAAATTCCTGGCCTCCTTAACAAGATTGCACCTCGTCTCTACTCAATCGCCTCCTCACCCGATCACCGTCGGGGCGAGGTCCACCTAACCGTCGCTCTCGTCCAGTATACTTCTCACGGAAGAAATAAAAGGGGACTCGCGTCCGGATACCTTGCGGACTTACCCGATCAAGCCAAGGTGCCGGTCTATGTTCAGCCCACACGCCACTTTCATCTTCCTCCGGCCGACAAGGATATCATCATGGTCGGACCTGGAACAGGAATCGCCCCGTTCCGTGCCTTTCTTCAGCACCGCGCTCAACACGGCCACACGGGTCGGAACTGGCTCTTTTTTGGAGATCAACACGCTAAGAGCGACTTCCTTTACGGCGACGAATTCTCTGCAGCCCAAAAAGCGGGGCACTTACACAAGCTCTCCACGGCTTTTTCTCGAGATCAGTCCGAAAAGATTTACGTCCAACACAGAATGGAGCAAGAGGGAGCGGAACTCTGGAAGTGGCTCGAGAGTGGGGCCTACTTCTACGTGTGTGGCGATGCCAAAAGAATGGCCAAGGATGTCCATGCGGCCCTACTTCAGATTGTGTCCCATCATGGAGGGAAAACTCCTGAACAGGCTGACGAATGGGTCTCTGTTACCTTTGCAAAAACAGAAAAGCGTTATCTGAAGGACGTGTACTAATTTTCATGGCTCGTCGCTCCAGTTCGGGAAATCTTTTTGTCGGATGTGTGGCGGGAGGTCTCGTGTTGATTGGCATCACTCTTTATTTGCGGGATCGCGGTCTCCTTCGGCTTCCAGAACCCACTCCAAAAGCTCCAGCCCAGCGGGCTGAAGATCTTGCTAAAAAATATCCCGATGCAGAGGTCTTCGCGGCTCCCGAAGTGGATAAAAAAAAAGTGAAGTCCCAGCGCCCGTAACCCCATCGGTCCCGTCCCAACCCATCCCCCCTCCCCAAATCGAAGGCCCCCCACCGCCCCCTATGGGCAAAGAGGTTCGCCGGGCAGAACCCATCGCAACTGACAAACCTCGCGATACGATTGAGATGGCGGGCTGGCAGACTCTCCTCGATCGCCTCAACTTCTCATGCGGAACAATTGACGGGCATTTTGCCAAAAGAAGTCGCCGGGCGATTACCCAATTTCAGATTCATCGTGCACTCGCCACCACAGGCGAAATCGATATTGAAACTCGGATCAACCTAGGAAAACCCGGAGACGCTTATTCAGATTACACGGTGACAGAAGAGGACCTCCGACGTGTGATCCCTAAACCCAAAGGGTTTTTAGCCATGAGCAAAATACCCATTCTCGACTTCAATGATCCTTGGGAAATGCTCGCGGAAAAAACACACTCCACCCCATCCTTCCTTAAAGAGCTGAACTCGACCGTCACAAACCTCGTTGTCGGAACCCAACTCACCCTTCCGAATTTGGAAGGGACACGAAAACTCCCACCCGTATCACGAATCGTCATTATGATTTCCGAAACGACACTGCTGGCCTTTGATACAAATAATAAGGTCGTTGCCTGTTTTCCCTGCTCCATCGCGGCTGATAAAACCAAAGTTCCTAACCTACCCCTCACCGTAGCCAATATTGCACCCAACCCTAACTACACCTTCGATCCCAAAGTCCTGACCGTCGTTGCACAACAGGAGGGCATCACTAATAAGTTGGTCCTTCCGCCAGGACCCAATAATCCCGTCGGAACAGCTTGGATCGGACTTTCCCTTCAAGGCTATGGCATTCATGGCACACCTGAACCTGAAGATATATCTCGGACAGGTTCCCACGGCTGTTTTCGACTCGCGAACTGGAACGCATCAAAACTCGTTCGTGCGGTTCGACCGGGAATTCCTGTCGAAGTCGTTCCGTAGACCCACGTTCACAGAGCTTCCTACCATTTCATCCAAACGGGCCAGTGATCACTGGGCACATCCGCACCTTGATCGACACCTGAAACAATTCGATTCGACCCCATCCTCCTTTTCCATCCTGGCGAAAGTAAAATATGGTCAAAGTCGGCAGACGGGTATCCCCTCTCTTCATCAGGCCGTACCGTTGCACCCTTCGGCCATGGCAACTCCTGTGTCACCGATTCCCACCCTTCTGCCAGAAGCCCACGGATCGTTCTCTCCCTTCGAAACTCGGGATTCTTCAAAGAGCAGTTAAAATCTCCCGCTATTAGAATAGCGTCATGATCCGGATCGAGCCCCCGTTTTCTCCAATCCATCCGCAAATACTCGATCGCTCTCTCTCTCCTTTTTGAGGATGCCTCTCTTCCACCACGATTGCTTTTTAAGTGAACCGCATAAACCGTCCAGCACTCCTCTTTTTTATTTCTCCACTCCACCCCTAAAAAACCACGAACAGGACGATCTGGAGTCATGGGAAGTAAATCAAAATCAACCTCCCACGCATCCATCCAAGGAATTCGACTGCAGATGGCTAGGTTCTGAGGCGGAAGCCCTGCCCCCTCATCCTCTGCTCGTGCAAACCGTGTAACAGCCTGCCACGGAAGCTGAGGGGCACATCTTTTCATCGCTTCAGCGCTCAGTACTTCCTGAAAAATCCCAACACTCGGGTTAAGTCGCTCGATCCACACTTGAACCTCATTTTCATGACTCTTTTTCGTAGCTTCGCTCGCCATAGGGTTTTGCCCCGGAAACCAGCACAAATTCCAACTCACCCAATGTCTGGGAATCGAAACAGGATAAGTTTTCTCTTTGGGGGAGGATATTTCGGGAATCCTCCAAACAGGTGGGGGAAGACACAAATCCGCATGAAGCCTTCCAAGGGCTAGAATCCAAGCCAAGAAAGGCATCCAAATCCTCATACAAGGATTAAACTGCCGAAACGGGCCAAGGGTTCGGCTAAGTT
>JASGCJ010000019.1:0-16049 GCA_030054195.1 Minisyncoccota bacterium | reverse complement strand
CAAATCCTCATACAAGGATTAAACTGCCGAAACGGGCCAAGGGTTCGGCTAAGTTTTCTTAAAGGAAACTTTAATCCTCTGCATTACGCAAAGGTGGCGGCGAAACGTTTCTACTCCTACTCATGAAGTCCTTTTCCTGTGTTCTCTCACTCTTTGTGGCACCGTCCTTCATGAGTTGTGCCTTTTCGTGTTTTTGATTCGCCCAGGCCAACCCCAGAAAAGCACCCCCAAGAATAAAAATTAAAAAAAAGGCCTGAATTTTTAATTTAAAAGAGTAATCGAGTCGGTCCCACTTCTCGTCCAAATGGTGACGCCAAGTAAATCCCTTTTTATATTTTAGCTCTTTAGGCATATAAATAGATGTTTTATAAATAATTGTTTATTAGTCTCTTATAGAATAAAATGAATTGCCACATAATTTCCAAATTTCAAGGCTATAATTAAAAATTTCTTCCTCTCGTTTTCCGATGCTTCTTTAGTAGGATCTCAAAATGGGCCTGTGGCGAAACTGGCAGACGCGACAGACTTAGGATCTGTTGGGGTAACCCATGGAGGTTCAAGTCCTCTCAGGCCCACTTTATTCCCTCTTGTTCTCAACTCATTTTCCTATGACATGCTGACGTCTTGGGACTTCCAAGATTCTGCCCGATTCTTTCCCCATGATCGTGGGTTTACCAAAATCAGTCCGATGGGGTGTATCTGCAGCACTTCTCATTCTCACGACCGCCCTTCCCCTCCGCGCCATGGACGAAGAAACCGCGAAAACGATTGCTGATCTTAAAGCTCAAATGCAGTCCCTGATGGATGAAGTGAAGAAACTGAAGAGTCAGCAGTCCACCAATACCTCTGTCGCTCGCCTTCGCTCTCCCACACCTGAGACAACCGATTCCAGCAAACCTCCCCTCCCGCTTGCACCTCAGCCCCTTGGCTATACTCCTTTTCTTACCCCAAAGGTTTCGAATCCAAACCGCAAACCAATGCTCTCATCCGAGGTGAGGGAACAGGCTTCGATGGAGCAGGTGGTCGAGGGCACGACTGAATTCACCCCAAGATCGGAGCAGCAACAGCAGATGAATCTCCCCCAATTGGATGTATCAGAAAAAGGGCTTATATTCCGCTCCGCCGATAACCAGCACATGATTCGCCTTGGAGGCTTACTTCAGTTCGATGATCGAGAGTTCGTTGACCCAGGGTCCAGTGACATGTCCAAATTCCTCATTCGCCGAGCTCGACCCTACGTTGCTGGCTTCTTTTATGATGATTGGGAGTACCGATTCGCACCCGAGTTCGCTCTCTCCTCGCCCAACGCTCAAGCCTACCAAACGACCATTGCAGATGCCTTTATTAATTATGACACCATTGATGAAATCCAAGTTCAGGCAGGAAAGTTTACCGTCCCACTGGGCCTCGAAATGCTTACCCCCGCCGCCTTTATTCCTTTTTCCGAACGATCCCTTACCTCTAATCTGATTCCAAACCGAGATCTAGGTGTGATGGCCCACGGCCTACTCTTTTCAGAAAAACTTTCTTGGGCTGCTATGGTCGGTGCCGGGGCTAGAAACGATACAGTCCAAAGCGGGTTGGATTACGGCACTGGACCCGTGGGGTACTTTCGCCTCTTCTGCCAACCCTTTCGTGACGAATCGGAGGTTCCCGAAGAGCTGGAGGGCTTACACTTCGGTGTTGGAGGTAATATTGGGTGGCAATCACAAAACAATGGTGTCTTAACCTCTAACCTTTTTCAAAACTACAGTACGGATGGCGGAAACACCTTTCTGACCTTCCCCTCTGGTCTAACCGTTGAAGGTGAGGTCTGGAGAATCAGCCCACAGCTTTACTATCGATATGGCCCGCTCTCCCTGATCAGCGAATTCACCGCCGAAAAGCAGGGGGTCAATACCGCTGGAATCGTTAATACGTCAGGTGGAGGTTTCAGTAACTACCAGACGACCGCTTGGAATATTGAACTTGATTGGGTCATCACGGGAGAACCAGCTTCCTTGGGGGGTGTCGTTCCCCAACACCCTTTGGATTTTTCGACTGGAGAGATCGGCGCCTGGGAAATCAGCTTTCGATACGATGGTCTTGCAGTTGGTGCCAACATGTTCCGACCCGTAGATCAAGGCGGCTTGGGAATCTCTCAAACTACGAATGCAACAGGTGTCAATGGAGCCTCAATGGCTCTTAACTGGTATCCCAACCGAATTATCCGATTGGGTGTTACTGTGGAGTACAATGCCTTCACAGGCGGAGGCGCACCAGGGACTGTAGTGGAAAATAATGAACTGGGCTTTATCACCCGCCTCCAGCTTCTTTATTAACCCCTTCGTTCGACTGACGTCCGTTTCTCCTCCCGCTCATCACTCTCCCCACCGAAACGGTGATCCCGATACAACGTGATCGAAACATCTTTGTTTTTACGGATACAATCTTTGATCGCCTCAGGATCCTTTTCACACCAAAGCATGGTCTTCCAGCTCGTCAAATGTTTCGGCTTATGAAAATCACTTCCTGCAATTAAAGGAAGCCGCTTCAAACCCACCGGATTAAATAGATCATCCCTATTTCCTATCTCCCAAGCGTCGATCAAAGGACGAAACTCATTCTGCCTCTCCCATAGATAAAGAGTATCCTTGCCCCAAGCTGAACTCATATGGTGCGGGTGAGCCGCAATCGTCAGCCCGCCCTGCTCCCGAATCGCCAGGCAAATCTCTTTGAGAGACAAAGCAGGATCAATCGGCTCCCGAAGATCCACCCCCAAAAGATGTGCCGAACCCTTAGCCGTCAAACCATCATGATTGAACTCCAGCCCAGGAAATAAAATCATACGATACTTAGTCCAGGCACGATTTTTCTCCTCAGCCAATGCACGAAAATAGTCGGGAAGATCATCCACAGTTAAAACTAACCCCGATAAGTTCGCTAACCGCCCCAACAACCTTCTTCGATCCACCAGATGATCCGTCACGGCCATGGCATCAAAACCTCGCCGGCCGTAAAAATCCACAATCTCCCGCAACGTTAATCTGCCATCCGAAAAAATCGTGTGCGTATGCAAATCCACCATCCGTAACCCCTTCTTTCCATGATGCCCATGATGCATTAAACGGAGTTCGGGCAGGCGTTCGGTATCCGTCGCCGCTTGAGCCATTTGCGAAATGCGACTCGCTAATCTCTCAGTCGCTCCCAGGGTTCGGACCGACTCTTGCCTTGCCCTCCGACCCCACTCCCGCAATCCCACGCCTCCTCCCTCTAATGCTTGCCGAATTCTCGATGCAATCTCACTTGGCGAATCCGCCAGCGCGCCACCCCCCAGCCTTGTGATCAAATGGCAAATCCCTTTTCGCTTTTCTGCATTCCTTCCTCCCTCTACTAAAACGGCAGGCCGTCCCGTGGCCAGAATTTCCCGCACGCTGATCGTGCCTGGTTTCGTAACCACCACATCATGACCTCGGATCATTCCTGCCAGATTTTTCACCCATCCATGAATCTCCAACTTCCCATCATTTTTAGAAAATGCTTTGCGCAATTCCCCTTTTAACTCCTCTTCCTTTCCGACCACGGCTGTCACCTCGACATTGGGCAACTGCAGAATCTTCTCCACAGTACGGATCGCTTTTCGGCGGCGTGAATTAATCAAATACAGAACGCGAAAAGGCTCTCCCTTTTTCGCGAATCCCTTTTTCCCCTCTTCCGCGGGCTCAAAGGTCGGCCGTACGGGCCATCCCCCTGCCACTACCTCCCTGGCTTTTGAATTGTTTTCTCTCAACTCTTTGGCCGAGCCCTCATCCGCAACCCATAAAAGATCCGCCGTCACCCCATCCCACCCAGGTAACTCCTCCGCTTCCAAAACAACTCCCACCCGCTGAAAACCTGCTTCAGACCGATCTTGAACTCTTTCCTGCAGAGCCAGCGCAACAGCAGGATGAAAGAAAACAACCACCTCAGGCCGCGTCTCCTCCAAGGTTAATGCCACCAACCGGCGCAACTGAGGCCAACCTGAACTTCCCAACACATCTATCCCCGCCCTCCGTATCCATCTCCCTAATGTCTCCCCTCTAGCCTTTCCCTTTCCCAGCTTCCCCGAAATCCACCCCAACCACCCCTCGATCCCCCCCTGCCCTACCTCCCGAACCTCCACCCGTAACTCTGCCCCAGACTCCTCCTCCAAAACATCCCGCAACGCCCGCGCCACATAGTGGTGCTCCTCTTGCCCACCCGTTAGGATTAGAACATCTTTCACGCTCATATGTGAATAAGTTGGGGAAAAGGCAGAGCAAGTCCGCCAATGTCACAATTTGATGTCAAAATTTACCCGTCTTCATGCCCTCAATTTTCGCCTCACCAAGACTACTTTACGTTGCTTTTGAAGTTCCTCTCCAGCCTCTGTCTTGCCTCATCCTCCAGCTTTTTTCGGAGTGGGGATAACTGCTCCCGAATCGCCTTTTCTGTTGCCATTTTCTCTGTCCAGTAGGCTCGTACAAAGGCCTGCTCATTCTCTGGGCCCACCTTTAACTGAAACTCCTTAGCCACCTCCAGAGCCTCCTTTGTTGATTTTACCCAAAATTCATCGATCCGCTCGACTAACCGCACCCTCTGCTCTTGGGATAATTTTTGGTACATCGGCCACGCTTGAAGCTTCTCGTCCAACTGCTCCCGAGGAACCAAAGCCAAAGTTAAAATCTGAACAAACCGCCCTTCATCCTGAGGACCCGCCCAAAACTGATCCTTCTGCCTCTGCACCATATCCCGCTTGGGTACAAAGGGAGCGTCTGGAACCCTCGGCGGTCTCGTCCTCCCAGACCCATCCAGCCCCTTTTTCGGCTCCTCCTGTGCCTCCAACATCCCACCCCATAAACCCAACCCCATCACGAAGTAGAGAAATGCCTTCCTCATAGTCCTGCCCACCACCGATTCTCCCGCTCCTCCTCCACCATCGCATCCAACGCCGCAAACACCTCCTCATCCCCCAGCGCCGGCTCCCTCTCCCACCGTAACCACCCCACAGCCAAAACCGCTGCCCCAAACCCAATGAAAACCCACCTTGGAAGCCCAAACCAAACCCCAACCCTACTCTCCTCACGACGGATACGTGCCAACGTCCGCGTCGCAAACCACGGTGGCGCCTTCGGTACAGGAGCCGAGTCCCACAGCTTTCCCAGCTCTGGACCCAACCCCTCCACACTCTCATCTCCTCGGCTCTCTCTCTTCATATAGGATTAAACTGACTTTCTTCTAACTAGGTTCGGTAAAAAATTCAGATAGTTTTATTTTTAAGTTTTCTCGAGCCCTGAACATCAATGACTTAGCTCCGAGCTCGCTGATTCCAAGTATTTCACCAATCTCGGCAAATTCCAACTCCTCGTGTTGCCTTAAATGGACTACTAGTCTCTGCTTCATAGGAAGGTGCGCGCAGGCCAATTGTACTGCATGCACCAGTTCCTTTCCCGACAAATCTTCTCTCGGACTCCTCTCCGTCACGGGCCCCCTCTTCTCTCTTAACTCCTCCGGCTCCTCATCCAAAACCACATCTGAAACCTCTCTCCGACTCCCCCGCGAGGTACAAAACGTAAACACTAGATTTCTAGTCACCGTCATCACCCAGGTTGAAATTTTCGCCTCGGCCCGATGCCTAGGTGCGGCTTTCCATATCCGCAAAAAAACTTGCTGGGCCAGATCCTCCACATCCGGTCCTGTATTTCCGATCATCTTCGCCACCGTCCCGTACACCCGGTCCTGATACCGCAAAATAAAATCTCTTAAAGCCTCCTCATTCCCCTGACCCATTCGGAGAATCAGGGCCTGATCAATTTCATTCTCCTGATTGGCAGCCATCCCTCATCCCCCCGCCACCACTCGCACAATCTCCAACCGATCCCCATGCTCCACCTTACTCTCCGCCCACTCATGCCTCAGAAGCGCCTCCCCATTCCGCTCAACTAAAACAGAGGAGGGGGCAAGTTTCATGTCTCGAATCATCTCCGACACAGTCTGACTGGACCTCACTTGACGTGCCTTCCCATTTGCGAAAATTGTGACCATCTCAGCCATCTTTTTACCCCGCCAACGCACGATCCCAATCTTTCCAAACAGGATCCAGCCCACGTTTCCGCAACGTCTCGCACAACTCGTCCGGACTTCTCTCATCCGAAATCTCAAACTGCTCCGTCGCCTCCGCCCTCTCCCACTCACTTGCCTCCAGCGCCACCTCCCGACCCCGCACAGTTCGATGTAACCTTGCCTTGCCCGCCCCCGTGTAACCTCCTGGCTCCGTTTCAGACCCCGCACTCATCATCGTTACCCCCAGCTCCATCAACCCATCCCGCAACTTCGCCGGCTCTCTCGTGGACAAAACAATCCCCGCCTGCGGAAACGCCACCCGGAATGCACAGATCGCCCTTACAAAATCCCGATCCGACATTGCGACCCGAGGCTGAAAGCCACCCGCTGACGGTCTCAACCGCGGCAACGCTAACGTCACTTGCGACCTCCATCCCACTTTCATCAAATGGGAAACGTGCGCCGCCAGTGCCACCAACTCTCTCCTCCAATCGGCTAATCCCACTAGCACACCCAACCCAATCCTCCGAAACCCTGCCTCATACCCTCTCTCCGGTCCCCCTAACCTTTCATCAAAATTCCGTTTTGGCCCCGATATATGCATCTCCGCATACGCCGCCCGATCGTAACTTTCCTGATACAGAACCAACCCCTCCGCCCCAGCCGCAACAATCTCCCGATACTCTGCAACCTCCAGTGGCGCCACCTCGATTGCGACGGACGGAAAAAGCCCCACGGTTCGACGCACAGTCTCCGCCAAATAGGAAACAGGTACTTCCTTAGGATGCTCCCCGCTCACCAAAAGCAGATTCCGAAATCCCACCCCCGCCAGATGCTTGGCCTCCACCTCCACCTCGTCCGGCGTTAAGGTCACTCTCCGGATCGGATTTTCCTTAGAAAATCCACAATACTTACAGCTGTTCACGCACTCATTCGACAAATACAACGGGGCAAACAAACGCATCGTCTTTCCGAAATTCTTGCGTGTTTCCTCTCTCGCACGTTCGGCCAACTCCTCCAGTCGGATGGTCCCAAACATCCACTCCTCAAAACTCTCCACCGCCCTCGATCTCGCGAAAGGCAACCCCTCCAGCGGATCTCCAGGTGTTCCGCTCATTCGTCCAGAAAACCTGTCAATGGGCTCGTGGCTGAAGCCGTCTGCGATCTTGTCCCCAACCCCGCTTCAAATCCCCTACGACCCGCTTCCACTCCCAGTCGAAAAGCCCGCGCCATCTCCGCAGGATCTTCCGCCACCGCAATCGCCGTGTTAACCAAAACTGCGTCTGCCCCCATTTCCAACGCCTCCGCCGCATGCGAAGGAGCCCCCAAGCCCGCATCCACAATCACTGGCACACACGCCTGCTCGATAATGATTTCAATCATCGCCCGCGTTTCGACTCCGCGATTCGAACCAATCGGGGCTCCCAACGGCATCACCGTTGCCGCCCCCACCTCTTCAAGCCTCTTCGCTAATACTGGATCGGCTTGGATATAGGGAAGAATCGTAAACCCCTCCTTCACCAAAATCTCCGTGGCCTTCAACGTCTGAATCGGGTCGGGCAACAGATAACGCGGGTCGGGATGAATCTCCAATTTAATCCACTTCGGTAAACCTGCCGCCACCGCCAGCCGAGCTAATCGTACCGCCTCCTCAGCATTCATCGCCCCGCTCGTATTCGCTAGAACCAGATACTTATCCTGATCTATCTCCTCCAACATGTCCGCTTGCGAATCCTTTCGCCCCGTCAAATCCACCCGCCGTAAAGCGACCGTAACAATCTCTGACCCACTCGCCTCCAAGGCCGACCTCATGGCCGTGGTTGAGGAGAACTTGCCCGTACCTAATAGCAATCGGGATTGAAACTCCCGATCGGCAATCTTCCACTTTGCCGCTGTATCCACTTGAGACGACATACCCGCACCTTACGCTAACCCTACGCACCATTCCAGCCTCCTCCCGCCCAACTCCAATCGGCATACACACCAAGCAAAATGATACGCTTGCCTTCTTACCCCAAACTTCGTCATATCTCTCCACGGTGAACCCTCAAACCTTCTGGAAATCCCGCCTTCCCTTGGTCGAAAAAGCCCTCGATCAACTCATCTCCCCCAAGGCCAATCCACCCCTCATTCACCGTGCTATGCGCTATAGTCTTCTCGCAGGGGGCAAACGCCTTCGCCCCATCCTCTGCCTCGCCGCCGCTCGAGCCGTTGGAGGAAAAGAGGCCCTTGCAATTCCCTCCGCTTGCGCCGTCGAATGCATTCACACCTACTCCCTCATTCACGACGATCTCCCCTGCATGGACGACGATAATTTCCGTCGGGGTCGCCCCACAAACCACCGCGTCTATGGCGAAGCTGTCGCTGTCCTCGCGGGTGACGGCCTCCTGACCCAAGCCTTCGCCTCAGTCGCTCGCACCAAACCCAATCGCCGCTACTCCCCCGCCGATCTCGTTACCGAACTCGCCCACGCTTCCGGTAGCCTCGGCCTGATCGCAGGACAGGTTCTCGATCTCGATTCGGAAAAAAAGCGAATCCCGCTGAAAAAATTGGTCGAAATCCACCGCGCCAAGACAGGCGCCCTTATTACCACATCCCTTCGCCTCGGCGCCATGTCGGTAGGTGTCCATCCCGAAAAACTTCGCCACCTCACACGTTTCGGCCAAGCCCTTGGCCTGGCATTCCAAGTCATTGACGATATTTTGGATATCACCTCCACAAAGGCGAAATTGGGTAAATCGATCGGGAAAGATCAATCTTCAGGAAAAGCCACCTACCCCCGCCTGCTTGGCCTCGCAGGTGCCAAAAAAGAGGCCGACCGCCTAACCGCCATCGCCCGTTCCGCTTTACGCCCCTTGGGCTCCTCCGCCGCTCCCCTTCTCGCCATCGCCGAGACTCTTCTTCGCCGCGACCACTAAAGATTTTCTCTGGCGGATAGCATCCTCCACCTCCGAAGCAGCCCTCGCCGCCGCACCGGGGCCGCCCAACTTCTTCGCCACATCCCGAATCCGACTCGCCATCCCTTCCGCCCCTTTTGGATTTCGCAAAATTTGAAGCGCTGCTTTGCCTAATCGCTCTGGCTCCGCTGCCCCTTGTAAAAATTCAGGCACCACCTTCTCCCCAGCCAGAACATTCACCATAGAGAGATAAGGTAACTTGACCAACATTCGCCCCACCCAGTACGTCAGCCACGACGCCTTATAAATCACCAGCATCGGCAACCCCGCCATCGCACACTCCAGAGTTGCCGTTCCCGAAGCCACAATCGCCATCGAACAACGTGTGAGCTGGGTCAACGACTGCCCCGTAATAATATCCAAACTCACGCCACTCATCGGATACTTGGCCCAGATCTCCTCTAGCCTCTGCCTCATCTCATAGTCCGTGGCCATCGAAATGAACCGCACGCTTCTTTCCTCCTGCACAATTCGCCGTGCCGTCTTTAAAAGGATCGGCCAATGCTTGGTAATCTCCTTAATCCGACTTCCGGGCAACAGAGCCACACAAGGAACCTCATCCCGCTCCGCATGCGACTGCTGAATCCACCGATCCGCCAAAGGATGCCCCACCCATTTCGTTCGCAACGAAGGTGCATGCCGCGCAAACCAATCCACCTCAAAAGGAAAAATCACCAGCAACCGCTCAAGAATCTTCTCCATGAATTTAGCCCGACCTGCCTTCCACGCCCAAACCTGCGGACTCACATAGTACACGATCGCCGGCCCGTTCTTTTCCGCATGCAATGCCTTCGCAAGACGCAGGTTAAATCCAGGATAATCGACCAGCACAACCACATCTGGATTCACCTCCGCAATGTCATGCTTCACATCCCTGAATATTTTTAGAAACTTCGGAAGGTTCCGAATCACGTCCGTCAATCCCACCACCGCATGCTTTGCCAGATCCAGAAACTGTTCCTGTCCAGCCGCCTTCAACATCGGCCCTCCAACCCCAAACGCCCGCAACTTCTTATCCTTCTTTAACTCCCTCAGTAGATCAGCCGCTAACCGATCCCCACTCGCCTCACCCGCAACAATATAAACGCGGGACTCTCCCTCTCTCGCCTCACTCATGGCTGCACGGAACCAATTTGACCGCAAATCTGGGAGGCTAACTTCAACGCCTCAAACCCGTGCGCCCCAGCCACCCGCGGATCCGTATTCTCACGCACATTCATAACAAACTCCGCTAACTGATTCTTGAGCGGTTCCCCCTTCATCACAGGAATCTTGTCCCTCGTGATCTTTCCATCCAGGCGTTTGTATATCTCCCCTTCCTGCTTCATGTAATCCAAAGAGAGATACGCATCATCCTGAAACACCCGAATCTTACGTAACTTTTCAGGACTAATCCGACTGGTCGTAAGGTTCGCGACACACCCATTCGCAAAACGAATCCGTGCATTTGCAATATCCTCCCCCTTGCTCAGTACGGGTACCCCTACGGCATCCACCGAAGTCACCGGAGACCTCACCAAATGCAAAATTATCTCCAGATCGTGAATCATCAGATCCATCACAACTCCAATATCCGTACTTCGGCCAGGATAAGGAGAGAGCCGATGCGCCTCAATAAACCGAGGTCGCCCCAACCTCTCCTCAAGTGCCACCAGCACCGGATTAAATCGCTCCACATGGCCAACTGCCAATTTCGCCCCGTGCTTTTCGGCCAAATCAACCAACTTGCGCGCCTCCTCTGTATCCATCGCGATCGGTTTCTCAACCAACACATGCTTTCCTCTTTTCAAAAAGGGCTCCGCAATCGCCAAGTGCGTGGTTGTGGGCGTCACGATGCTCGCTGCGTCGACCGCATCCACCATCTCCTCAAGCGACCCAAAGGCCCTTGTCTTGCACTTAGCGGCAATTTTACGAGCTGTATCAGGGTTAGAATCGTGCACTCCCACTAACTCCGCCTCCTGTAACTCCGAATAAATCCGTGCGTGCTCTTTTCCCATGTGACCCACCCCTGCCACGCCCACTTTCACACGCTGGCTCATGAGCCCGCCTTTCCTGAGGCACCCCAGACGGTAATTTTATGCCGCACGGCAAGCTTCCGAACCTCTTCCATTTCTAAAATCAGTGTCTTTCCCGATTCGACGACAAGCACGCTCAACTTTCCCTCCGCAGCTGCTTGCAGGGTGCGCGGCCCAATCACAGGTACATCAAAGCGCATATCCTGCCCTGGTGCCGTTACCTTGATCGCAACCGCTTCCCCTCCCCCCAGCTTTCCACCCCGCCGCAACGCCTCGTCCGTCCCCTCAAACCCTTCCACGGCCATCACCGTTCCCTTCTTCACAACAACCGTCTGCCCAATATTCAGCTTCGCCACCGCCTTCGCCAAAGGCCAACCAAACGCGATCTCGGACGACAGATGGTTCGGCGGATTGGGTCCTGCTAAAATTCCACGACCCGCCAGATGATCCTCTACGAAAGTAGTTGCAGGTAAAACTTTCACACCCGCCTTCGCCAACTCCGCAACCACCGCTCCAAAAAGAGTGACCGCATTTCTCTCCTTCAATCGGGCCATAATCCACAACGCCTTCCAATCAGGTCTCAAATCAAAAAGTCGTTTGGGGGTGATCTGACCCGCAAAAATTGCCTCCTGCACCCCCGCTTTTTTAAAAAACGAGATCAACTTACCTAACTGCCCGACCCTCAACCACTCCGTGGGTTGACCCCGTGCCGCTACCCGTGCTTCCGTCTCTCCCTCAAACGCCGCCACGACCAAACTCACGCCTCGTGCCTTGGCCCCATCCAGCACTTTTAAGGGGTATATCCCCCTACCTGCTACCAGCCCAATCTTCCCTTTCATCAAAGGGTTACACCCGCCCAACGGGTAGGCATTTCATGGATTGACCGATTCATAGGTTTTGATACGATTTGGAAGGAGTCGTCTCGCGGCGGATGTTGGGTGGGAACTCGAAGGTTTCCACCCTTTTTTTCGCCACAAGCCGTCCTCCAACAACAAAATATATAAGCACATGAATACACAAGACTTCCTCACAGTACTCGATTACATGGAAAAGGAGAAGGGCATAAGCCGCAAGGTGATGGCCACGGTCATTGAGAATGCCCTGATTACCGCCGCTCACAAGACCTACCCTTTGGAGACCGAGATCCGCGTAAACCTCGACCAAAAATCTGGTAAAATCCAAATGTTCGCAAAATTGAAGGCCAGCGATCGTGCTCGCCCTCTTCCGGACGAAATTTCGCTCGTCAAAGCCCGCTCCATCAAGCCCACCGCTCACGTCGGTGAACTCGTGGAAGTGGAGTTGGACGCCGGTCAGTTCGGCCGTATCGCCGCCCAAGTCTTTAAACAGGCGATGAATCAGAATCTCCGCTCGATCGAGAAAACCATGATCCTAGAGGAGTTCCAAGGCCGCGTCGGCGATATCGTCGCAGGCACCGTTCGCCGTTTCGAACGTGCCGATGTTGTGATCGATCTCGGCAAGTTCGAAGGCATCATGCCCTCTCGCGAAAGAGTTCCGACCGAAGAGTACACCCCTGGCGAACGCATCCGCGCTCTCGTCCTCGCAGTTCAATCAGGCCAACGGGGTCCCGAAATCATTCTCTCCCGCTCCAGCCCAGACTTCGTTCGCAGACTCCTTTCTCTTGAAGTCAACGAGCTGAACGACGGAACCGTCCAGATTAAATCCCTCGCCCGCGAACCCGGTTTCCGAACCAAGATTGCCGTCTGGTCGGATGTGGAAAAAGTTGATCCCGTTGGTGCATGCGTTGGAATCCGCGGTTCCCGCGTAAAAAATATCGTTCGAGAACTCAACAACGAGAAGGTCGATCTCTTCCGCTGGTCCCCCAACATTCACGAGCTGGTCATCGAAGCCCTCAAACCTGCAAAACTACGCAAAATTGAAATCGATGAACCCAATCGCCGCATCCGAGCCTTGGTCGATGCAGAAAATCTTTCCCTTGCGATCGGCAGAAAAGGCCATAACGCACGCCTCGCCAGTCGCCTCACCGGCTGGAATATCGACGTGGAGGAAGATAAGACCGAAGTACAAGGCTTTGAGCAGAAACTCGAAGCCGCCGTACAAGGCCTCGCAACTACCCTGGGAATCGAACTACCTCTCGCGCAAAAGATCGCATCCGTCGGCTTCAGCACGGCAGAAGCGATTGCAGAGGCCTCCGAGTCCGACCTTGCGGAAGCCGTACCCGACCTCACCCCGGAAAAAGCACTGGAGATTCGCACTAAGGCCCAGGCGGCCCTGACAGCCGCCAAAACCTGAAGCCACCTCCCTCGCCCGGCATGGCCACCTCGTCCACGAAAAAGACGGCCAAACCCGAGGGGGAAGCCGCCGCCCCAAAAAAACCTCGCGCCGTTAAAGCCACGACGCCGAAAGATCCTTCGGCTAAAGCTCTAAAAAAATCTCCCGTAAAGGAGAAAGCTCCAAAAGCAGAACCCGCTCCTACCCCAACCCCTGCTCCTGCCCCTGTTGCCGAGAAACCAGCACCAGTAAAAGAAATTCCTACGCCCGTCGCGGCCGTTCCTGCCGACCAGGAGACCCCTGTAGCCGACATCGACGAATCCAAAGTCATTCAGATGAAGCCCCCGATCCAGGTGCGCGACCTCGCTACCCGTCTCAACCTGAAACCTTTCCAACTCATCCATGAACTCATGGAGATGAATGTTTTCGCGACTCTTAATCAGAACATTGAAGAAGCCGTCGCAAAAAAGATTTGTGAAAAACGTGGCTTCGTATTCTTGGCAGAAAAGAGGAAGGAAGGCGGTGGCGTTCACAAGGTTGCCCCAGTGGTCGAACCTCCTAAGCCCAAGCCGATTCCCTCCGCCAACCTAAAACCTCGTCCCCCGATCGTCACATTCATGGGTCACGTCGATCACGGAAAAACTTCCCTCCTTGATGCGATTCGCCGGGCCAAAGTGGCCGCGGGAGAAGCAGGCGGAATTACCCAGCACATCGGCGCTTACACCGTAGCTCGGGGAGATAACAAGATCACTTTCCTGGACACTCCTGGCCACGAGGCCTTTACCGCGATGCGTGCCCGTGGTGCAAACGTAACCGATATTGTGGTCCTTGTAGTTGCAGCAGACGACGGAATTAAACCTCAGACTCTAGAAGCCCTTCGCCACGCACAAGCCGCGAAGGTCACCATCATGGTCGCAATCAATAAAGTAGATCTTCCCAATGCGAACCTCGACAAGGTGAAAGGCCAGCTTCAAGAGCTGGGTCTCGCCCCCGAGGAGTGGGGTGGTCAAACCGTGGTTTGTGAAGTCTCCGCCACCAAAGGCACAGGCATCGAAAAATTACTCGAAATGATTGCTCTTCAGTCGGAAGTTTTAGAGCTGAGGGCTGATCCCACAGGCCATGCTCGGGCCCGCGTAATCGAAACCCAGATCGAAACAGGCCGCGGCCCTACGGCCACAGTCCTGGTTCAGCAAGGATCTCTCAAAGTCGGCGACTCTTTTGTTTGCGGACCTCATCAAGGCAAGGTGAAGGCGCTGTTCGATGATGCCGGCAACTCGATCAAAACAGCTGGCCCTTCTGTCCCCGCGCGAATCATTGGTTTGAGTGGTGCCCCCTCCCCTGGTGAAGAAGTGGTCGTAGTCGGATCCGAACGCGAGGCCCGCTCGATTGTTGAAGAGCGCCAAGAAGCCCAGCGCGTGACCCGCCTAGCCGCAGGACCCGGAGCCCCCACAGGGGTCACTCTTGAAAACCTTTTTGCCAGCATCGCGGATGGCCAGAAGAAGTGCTTACGAGTCGTCCTGAAGGGCGACGTACAGGGCTCAGTCGAGGCCATTGTTGAGGCGATTCGGAAAATTCAGAGCCAAAAGGTCACTTTGGATGTCGTTTTGTCAACCATCGGCCCCATTTCCGAATCGGATATCCTACTAGCCAAGGCCTCGGGTGCCGTGGTGATCGGGTTCAACACCAAGACAGACAATTCCGCTGCCAATGCCGCCAAACGCGAAGGCGTTCAGATCAAACTTTTCAGCATTATTTACGAGCTTGTGGATCAAGTGAAAGAGGCCATGACAGGCCTTCTGGATCCCGAATTGCGCGAGAGCCCCCTCGGCACCGCCTTGGTCAAAAAAGTGTTCGAACTTTCCAAGTTTATGGTTGCAGGCTCGCAGGTTCAGACAGGCCGCATCACCAAGAGCGGTCGTGCCCGCGTGATCCGTAAAAAACAACCGATTTACGACGGTGCTGTGGTTACCCTCAAACGATTCCAAGAGGACGTTCCCGAAGTGCGCCAAGGATTGGAGTGCGGAATTCGTCTGGGCAACTTCGACGAATACGAGGAGGGCGACATCATCGAATGTTACCAACTCGAAAAAGTCCCCCAAACTCTCTAACGACTTTCTTCCTCCATAAATTGGGCTAGAGTCCGCCTATGCCCAGTCGTCGCCTATTTCGGGTATCTGAATCCATTCGCTCAGTTCTCGCTCGCTTAGTCAGCCGCGAAAGAACATTGGAGGGTAAGCTCATCACCATCACGGGCGTGGAGGTCAGTGCCGACCTGCGACATGCACAAGTTTATGTGACTCACTTGGATGGATCCTCACCCGATGCGGACGTCATCCATACTCTCAACATGCTGAAGGAGCAGTGGCAGGGTGAGTTGAACAAGACTTTGCATATTAAATATACCCCTCGCCTCCACTTCCACGTCGATGAAGCTCAGCGCCGAGGCGACCGAATCCTTCAGATCATGACCGAAATCGAGCCTCCAAATCCCACAGAGTAAACCTCAAAACATAGCTCTCTAACTTTTCTTTCCTGGCCCCTTACCGCCGTCCCTCGGTTTTTCTCCTTTTGCTCCCCCATCGCTCTCATCTCCACCCTCCTCTTCCATCCCTTCCCCAGTCTCAAACTTCTTTTTCAATTCCTGCAAAAAAGGAGTCATGTCGGAAACTTTATCCCAGACACTTTTAGCCACGAAAATGGGTTTCTGCGTCTCCAACGCCACCGCAACACAATCACTTGGCCTTGCATCAATCTCCGTGATCGAGGT
>JASGCJ010000018.1:20927-33744 GCA_030054195.1 Minisyncoccota bacterium | reverse complement strand
TCGACATAATGAAATTAATGAACACCTCGCGCGCAGCATTCTTCGTAAGCTTGCTCCCCCCAAGCCGTAACTCCCCTCTCCGTCTTGCTCCTCCATCCCGTCCTTAGCGTGAGCAAGCCCTTCCCCAATCCGAAATTGTAAATCTCCCGCGCATGCGGGATCCCGCAACCGCGGGACCTTAAGCCCCTAATTCCCCGCCCGCCCCGGGCGCCCTTCGAATTCCCCCGCGTAAGCGGAAATACCATCCGTCATGGAATTACTAACTAGAATGGGCGGGGGTAGGTCTTAGGGGGCCAAGCTCCTCCGCGAAGCGGGTTAGGAGCGTAGTAGGGCCCCACATCTTAATCTTTCAACCTAACGCCAATCTTCCATACTCGACTCATGCTCGACGGCCTCAAATTCCTGCCCCTCACGCAACACTGCGATGATCGAGGCCGCGTCATGGAGATCCTCCGCAAAGACGACCCCCACTTTGTTGGCTTCGGCCAAACCTACTTTAGCTCCATCTACCCAGGCGTCATCAAAGCCTGGCACGCACACGAAAAACAGACCGACTGCATGTCCATCATTCACGGAATGGCCAAAATCGGCTTCTACGATTCCCGCCCAAAAAGCCCCACCCACGGAAAGACCCACAGCATCGTCGTCGGTGAACATCATCGGGTTTTGATCCATATCCCGCCGGGAATCTTTCACGGATTCAAAGCCATCTCCCCCAATGAAGTTCTCCTCATCAATCTGCCGTCCGAGCCCTACAATCGTAAAAATCCAGACGAAGTTCGCCGCCCTTGGAACGATCCTGCTATCGGTTTTAATTGGGACACCGAATTCCGCTAGTCTAACCCTTCGAATCCCCCCGCGAAAGCGGAACGTCACCCCATCGCGGAGCGAGTGCCCAGGATAGGCGGGGGCAGGTCCGAGGGGGCCAAGCTCAGCCAGGTTTACCGAGACTGAGCGTAGTAGGGCCCCTCCCCCCTACTTCTTCGCCGGCGCCAGCTCCTTCAAAATCTCTTCATACCGATCCGTCACCTTCTCCCAGCTATAAAATTTCTCCGCTCTCTCTCGCGCCGCCTTCCTTAATCTTTCTCTCTCTCCAGAACTCCCGATCAGGCCACTCAACTTCTCCGCCAGATCTTTTTCGGGATCTACGCCACCGAATGCCAACCCCGCCTCCCCGATCACTTCCCGCGTTGCAGGACAGTCGTGATAGACGATCGCACTTCCAAATCCCATCTGATCCAACAGCACCAACCGCGTCGCCTCCACCACTCCAGGCAAAACAAAAATCCCGCAGTTTGCGCTCAACTCCTCATAACCCTTCCCATACACAGGCCCCACCAACTTTACCCTGGGCCCCGCCAACCTATGGAGTTTGATCCCATAATCCACCTCATACCCCGCCGGCCCCACGACCACGCACGGCCAATCTCCCTTCACCTTTCCATACGCACGCACCAGCAGATCTACTAGATTTTCGGGGGTCAACCTCCCCACGTACAACACATAATCCCCCGCTTTCAGCCCAAACATCTCTAGCGTCCCCTTCGCAACCTCCTTCGGTTTTTCAGGAGTTCCGTACGAAAGGTACGTCGCCTCATAACCATAATCCCTCCGATACCTCTCCACCACCGTCTGATTGTCCGCGATCACCACATCGCTCAACTTCGTCGCCCACAACTCGCTCCACTTCAACCACGCACGGGCCAAAGGATGCCACTTCTGCCTTCGAAAATCGTCCCCGTCCACATTCACGATTACCCGACTACCCGCCAGTTTTAGGATGCCCGCCAAAATCGAGTTGCCGACTCCGCACAGATACACCACGTCGAACTTTCGTACGGCTGCATGAATTACCGCCAGCAACGTGTGCGTGATCGTCTCCGTGCTCTTCGTCTTCAAACTGGGCAGGTAGGCGACCTTCATCCCTCTCACCTCCCTTGGACGATCCGGATACAGGTGCGAACGATTGTAAACTGTCACGGCATGCCCCCTACCCGCCAACCTTGTCCCCAACTCCTCCACCAACGTCTCAAACCCCGAATACCGTGCGGGCACTCCACGACATCCCAAAAATGCGATTCTCGCTTTCCCGGGCATGGGTCCGTCCGACGGCTTTGGAGTAACTCCCAGCACTCGATCCAGCAAGGTGTAGTAAAGAAACAGGCTGTTATATTTAAAGTAGCGGGGAAACAAGCGCCTCGGCTCCTGCCACAAGCGGTACAGCCAAGTCAGTCCCGCCTTCTGCATCCATCGAGGGGCAAAAGCCCTTCTTCCCGCCAAAAGTTCAAACGCATCCCCTACCGCCAAGAAAACTCCTTTTTTATGTCGCCGCAGATTCTTTGCAATCCACCGCTCCTGACGATCTCCTCCCAAAGCGACCCAGATAAAATCAGCTCCTGATTTCGCTATAGTTTTTGCAAAATTCTCTTCATCTTTTTCCGTCCATGCCCGAAACGGCGGAGACAGAGTTCCCGCAATCTCTACATCGGGTTGAGCCTGACGAGCCGCCGCCGACAACTCCAACAGACAGCTTTCCGTTCCGCCAAAAAAGAAGTGCTTCCAAGGCCGCGGCAATCTCTTCAATGCCTCCAGCATGAAGTATGGGCCGTATACCCGATCCTTCAGATCCGCTCCTTTTTGTCGCATTGACCAGATCAGGGGCATTCCGTCGGGGAGAAGCAGATCAAACTCAGCCAGAACCCTCCCATAATCAGGCCGATGCCGAGCCAACGCCACCAAGTGAGTGTTGCAGGCCGCCACCATTCCTGGCTTTTCCCGTTGGGCCAACTCCTCCAGCAATTTTACTCCGCCCGCATAATCGGTTGCCTGCAACCCCATTCCCAATACATCCACTCGCTTGCTCTCCATCGCCATCATTCTATTTTGCCTCGTCCTGATCCCCTCTTCCAGCCCCAACCCTTCGAAGCTCCTCCGCGAAGCGGGTTAGGAGCGTAGTAGGGCAACCCGCCCTCAAACCTAGGTAGGGCGCATCATCCAATAGCCTTCGAAGTCCCGTCATCGATGGACGTAGTAGGGCAACCCGCCCGTTGCGGGCGCCCTGCGTAGCTCAGCGAGCCTGCCGATACTGAGCGTAGCAGGGCCCATCCCACTAACCCTTAACCCCTAATCTACCCAGCCTCAAAAATCCCCTTCCCTACCCCCACCTCTCTCACCCATAAATTATATGCGTGAAGCTTCTTGTCACTGGCTCCTCCGGCCTCATCGGATCCGAAGTGGTTGCCTTCTTTGCCTCCCGTGGCGAAGAAGTCCACGGCGTCGACAATAATCAGCGAGCCGACTTCTTTGGCCCAGGCGGAGACACCCGCTGGAACCAACACCGCCTCGCTAAGGCCTTCCCCTCCTTCCGTCATCACGAGCTCGATATTCGGGATCGCTCCTCAGTCCTCGAATTCATCGAAAAACTCAAACCCACCGCGATCGTTCACACCGCCGCCCAACCGAGCCACGACCTCGCTGCCTCTCGCCCTTTCGATGACTTCGACGTCAACGCAGTCGGCACCCTCAATCTTCTAGAAGCCACCCGCCGCTCCTGCATCACCAGCCCCTTCGTCCATATGTCGACCAACAAGGTCTATGGGGACAAGCCCAACACCATCCGCTTGAAAGAGCTGGAAACCCGTTGGGACTACGACGACCCTACCTATACAAACGGCATCACGGAAACCTTCTCAATCGACGCCAGCAAACACTCCCTGTTCGGAGCCTCAAAAGTCGCCGCCGACATCATGGTTCAGGAATATGGGCGCTACTTCGGGATGAAAACCTGCTGCCTCCGCGGCGGTTGTCTCACCGGCCCCAACCACAGCGGGGTCGAGCTCCACGGATTTCTCTCCTACCTCGTGAAATGCAATCTCGAGGGCAAGACCTACAACGTGTACGGATACAAGGGCAAGCAGGTCCGAGACAACATCCACTCGCTGGATGTGGCACGCTTTATCGCCGCATTTCTTGAAAAACCTCGCTCGGGTGAGATCTATAACCTAGGCGGTGGCCGAGCCAACAGCTGCTCCATTTTAGAGGCTTTTGCCCGAGTCGAAAAACTAACGGGCAAGAAAATGCTCTCCACCTACGTCGATAAAAACCGGGAAGGGGATCATATCTGCTACATTTCCGATCTCGCCAAAATGCGCTCCCACTATCCTTCCTGGGATCTTACCAAGAGCCTCGACGACATCTTTTCCGAAATTGTCCAAGCCTGGAAAGCTCGGTGAAGATTCTCATTACAGGGGCCTGTGGCTTTGTCGGCTCCTGCTTGGCTCGAGAGCTACCGTCCGTTCTCCCCGGAATCGAAATCTGGGGCTTGGATAACTTTTTGCGGGAAGGCAGTCGCGCTAATCTCCCTAATCTCAAATCCCTAGGCGTTAAGATGGTGGAGGGCGACATCCGGCGTCCTGCAGATCTTGCTGAAATTCCAAAGGTCGACTGGGTCATCGACTGCGCCGCCGAACCCAGTGTCCTTGCGGGGACTAGTGGAAAGATGTCCTCCATGGATTTGCTGGATCACAATTTAATCGGAACCATTCAGATGCTTGAATTTTGCAAGCAGCACAGCGCCGGATTCATTCTGATGAGCACAAGCCGTGTCTACTCCATCCCTCCCCTCACTTCCTTGCCAGTCGAATCGATCCAAGGCGCTTTTCGCCCAAAATCCTTTCGCCCGGAAATCGGCCTTACCGAAAAAGGGATTTCCGAAATCTTCCCCACAACACCCCCCGCATCCCTTTACGGAACCTCGAAGCGATGCTCGGAGCTTCTTGCGTTGGAGTATGCCGAAGCTTTCGGGTTTCCTGTTTGGATCAACCGCTGCGGTGTTTTGGCCGGTGCTGGACAGTTCGGCCGAGCCGATCAGGGAATTTTCTCCTTTTGGATTCGTTCCTGGAAGGAAAAGAAGCCACTAAAATATATCGGCTTCGATGGCCGTGGCTCTCAGGTTCGAGACTGCCTTCATCCACGAGACCTGCTTCCCCTCCTCCAAAAACAGCTTCAAGGTCACAAGCCCTCCAGTCCAAAGGATGAAATCGATGTGCGTATCTGTAACTTTTCTGGTGGCACCAAGAATTCTATCTCTTTGTCGCAATTGAGTGACTGGTGTCGTGCCCAATTTGGTCCGCACGAAGTCGCCTCCGATTCCCAACCCCGTCCTTACGATCTTCCTTGGGTCATTCTCGACTCCACCCGTGCAGCCCAACTTTGGAACTGGCATGTCTCCACCCCCTGCCCGATGATTTTTGAGGAAATCGCCAACTCATGACTCCCACCCCTTTGACCGAAAATCCCGCTGAACTCTCTAAAATTTACCAAACCCGGTTTTCCGGCCAAACCGACTATCGGATGGGAGTATGGAAGATTCTGATTCGGCACCTATTTTCCCGGTGGATCCCCAAGGATGGGGAAATTCTGGATTTAGGGGCGGGCCATGGCGAGTTTATCAACCAAGTAAAGGGTAAGGCTCTATCGGCCATGGATATGAATCCCGATACGGCTCGTTTCTTGGATCCCCAGGTTCGATTCCTTCAGCAAAGTTGTTGCGAGCCATGGCCGGTTGTTTCAAACACCCTGGACCTTATTTTCACGAGCAATTTCTTCGAGCACCTCCCAGATAAGAACGCTCTCAAACAAACTCTTCAACAAGCCTACCAAGCACTGAAACCTGGCGGCAGGCTTGTTGCATTAGGACCTAACATTCGTCTTCTGCCGGGTGCCTACTGGGATTTTTGGGATCACTACCTGCCATTGACCGATCAATCCCTTGTTGAGGGCGCATCCCTTTGCGGCTTTACGCCAGAGCAGGTTTTCCCTGCCTCCCTTCCTTACTCGATGAGTACAGGCTTCCAACCTCCCCTCTGGACGATCCGAATCTATTTGGCCCTTCCTTTTCTTTGGAGATTTTTTGGAAAACAGTTCCTCGTGATCCTAAGAAAGCCACAATGAGCGCGCTCCAACTGCTGAGTGTAGTGATTCCCGCACGGGACGAGGAGGGTTGCATTGCCTCGACGGTTCAACATCTACACCTCGAACTTGACCTAAAAAAAGTCCCCCATGAAATTATCGTCGTCGACGATGGCAGTACCGACCGCACCCTCTGTATCCTCCAAGAGATCGCCAAAACCAGCCCGTATCTTCGACCCGTACAAAACCCCTCACCACACGGTTTTGGACGTGCAATTATTCGGGGCCTAGACGAAATGAACGGGGACGCCGCGGTCATTATGATGGCGGATGAGTCGGACGACTGTCGGGATGTGGCCCGGTACTGGAGCAAGCTCAACGAGGGATACGATTGTGTCTTTGGCAGCCGGTTTATGAAGGGCGGCGGAACGATCGACTACCCGCCCATTAAGTGGGGGGTTAACCGATTGGCCAATACTTTCATCCGCATGCTCTTTCGCCATGGCCTGAATGATACAACCAATGCATTCAAAGCTTACCGCAAAACTTGCCTAGATGGGCTTCGCCCTTTTCTCTCGCCCCACTTCAATCTCACGGTGGAAATACCCCTCAAGGCTATTATTCGCGGCTACTCATTTTCGGTCATTCCCATCACTTGGCGCAATCGCCGCCACGGAATTGCGAAACTGAAGATAAGGGAAATGGGAAGCCGCTACCTCTTCATCGTTCTCTACCTCTGGCTGGAAAAATATTTCAGCCGAGGGGACTATCAAAAGTCGTGAATTAAAACGCCCGATATAGAAGATTTCTAAATTTGCTCACGCAAATTCGCTTAAGGAATAAAAACCTGAACTTCGGGAACATGATTTATCGGCCCGGCGGACATCCTGCGAAGCAACAATTTTATTGAACCAGCTTCACCAGATTTTGGATGGCCTAGCTCGCTCCTAACAACTTTATGAAAGGCTGAATAGCGCTTAGGCAGGTCCTCGCCCGATGCGAGAAAAGCCAGCACCGGCTGTAAATCGCTCCCAACATCTCCGCCCAGAAAATTTGGCCCAATGACAATAGCTGAACGCTGCTTCACCTCATAATAAAATGGCCAATTCACATAGACTACAGCTCTCTCATTGTTTATTTCGATCTTTGCCAAGCCTTGGCGAATTAGCTGACTATTCGCACTAGCCTGATCAAACTGGCTTGCTCCAATTAGCAGGCGCAGGGGTAGACCTAGAACTATGAGCGTCCCGCTAACCCCGAGCGCTAACAGGAGATATTTAGTTCGGAACATTCGGCTAAATGAAGAAAACAAGAACGCTAAAGGCACGCCCAGCATCCACCAGTAGAGAATGTTCATCTTATACAAGACGGCGCAGATCACTGCAGCAATTACGCCACTTACCAGCCATGCCCAGAGCTCATAACTGATCTCTTGCAATGCAACCGCAGCTTTTTTTTGCCACAACAGATATGCCCCCATGAATCCAACCGTAGCTAGCCAAAATCGGTCCGCTCCAAGGCCAAGTAAGTTCTCGAATAGTAGGCGGCTTTTTGTGCCCGTGGATGGCCCTAACCAAAGAGAGCCTAAAATTGCAAGAAACTTAGTCCCCCCAAGATGCCATTCGGCAAACAACCAAAGGGCCAAAAAACCCATCACCGCCGAACCTAAATGTAAAATAATTCTGATCCAGCGACCAGAAGTTGGCCCAAGTAGTATGGTTGCTACAGCAGTAAATGCCAACGCGGGCAAACAAATCCAAGGCATAAGAGCGCCAGTTACTATAACCGCTATTCTTACTGCTCTACCATTTAACAAGCACAGTACCATTAGTGTGCTGCACAAGCAGGCCATCATGTCATATCGACCACTTCTTGCCATAAAAGCAGCCGAGTTGGGCCAAGACAGCAAGAGCGCAAGCAAAACGAGTTGGAGGGGTTTAAATTTCAGCCGCTTTTGGGCCCAGTTAATACAGATCCAGACTAAAATGGCCTGCAAAACCATGTTAAGGGACCGCGAGGACAGAAGGCTGAAACCAAACACTTTCAGCCATCCAGCTAGTACCAAGCTGTAGCCTGGGGCGTTGGAAATCCAAAATTCACCGTAGGGCTGCGTATGCCAAAGACTTGATGTAAAGGACTTTTGTAAAAACCAGTTTGCAGCAGGATCAAGGAAAAGCGCCTCGTCAGTCCAAGGGACTGGCCACCATGATGCTGTAATCAAATTCAGCCCAAGCAAAATTACGGCTATAAAGAGCGGCAGAGCCTGTCGGACAATCGTTATCATTATAAAATTATTTAAGACAAGATAGCCAGAAGTTGCTTTTGTAAAGAAGCGTATAGTCGCAGGTTAGATTTCTTCACGAAAATAAACAGGCGAATAATTTGTTGCTTGGTTAGATACTGCTTTTTCTAAAGCCTACCCGCGAATTTAAATAATTGGACATCTTTAGCTACAGGAGTCACAGGAGGTTCGAACCAGAATAGGGCTAAAATCTCTCCTTCCCTCACCTGCGGGTCAGGCTCAAACTCACAATCATGAGCCCACTCCTCTCTGTGGTTGTTCCGGCGTACAACGAGGCCAAGACAATCGCATCTGTCTTAGAAAGGGTATTGGCCCAGCCGAGCGTCATGGAAGTGATTGTGGTGGACGACTGCTCCACCGACGGTACGTGGGAGCTCCTCCAGACCCTGGCCGCTTCAAACCCCAAAATTCGAGCAACACGCCACTCCCACAACGAAGGAAAGGGCGCAGCCCTACGTACTGGAATTTCCCTCGCCACCGCCCCCTTCCTTATTATCCAAGATGCCGACTTAGAGTACGACCCGTCCGAATATCCTATTCTCCTTCAACCCCTGCTAGAAAATCGGGCAGACGTTGTTTTTGGTTCCCGATTCATGGGCGGCCGGGCTCACCGGGTTCTCTACTTTTGGCATAGCGTGGGGAATACTGTTCTGACTCTCCTCTCGAATATGTTCACAAATCTGAACATCACCGACATGGAAACCTGCTACAAGGCTTTCCGGCGGGAAATTATCCAATCGATTCGAATCGAAGAAAACCGCTTCGGCTTCGAACCGGAAATTACGGCTAAAGTCGCCAGGCTGGGAGTGCGAATATTCGAGGTGGGCATTTCCTATTACGGTCGAACCTATGCCGAAGGTAAAAAGATTGGCTGGAAGGACGGAGTCCGAGCTCTGTGGGTTATTGTCAAATTTGCTATCGTACCCCATCGATGAAGCTCAACGCCTTGTCCTGTGCCAAGGGGCTTATTCTGCTCCAAGCATGGGCCGCTCCCTCGTCTTGGCTTCTATCATGGGTCAACCAGTTTAATCCTTTAGGTTTTAGCGTTGCTACCTGCGCCACTCTTTTAGTGGCCTTTCCCAGGATCCTGAAGTCCTTTCCAAAAGCTCTTCAAACAGTGCGCTGGCAATCCTGGATGAGATATCCCCACAGGCTTTGGCGCCGCCCTTCGCTCCTTCAATTTTTACCTTTTTGGTTTTTCCTTTATGCGGGATTGGCATTCGCAGGCGGTTCTTTCTACCCACCCACTCTTTACGATGCCCTTACTTATCGCCTCCCACGCGTCTTGGCTTGGTGGATGGATAACCACTGGTTCTGGATTCCTACCCCGAACGACAGGCAAAATCTTTCCGCCCCTGGCTTTGAATGGGCAACCGCTCCACTTTTCTTGATTTTCCGAACCGATCGCCTTCTTTTTCTCCCAAATATTTTCGGATACCTGCTCCTTCCGGGTCTTTTCTTCTCTGCCGCCCGCTCTTTCGGTCTGCCTCCAAAAATGAGCTGGATCGGAATGTGGTTCTTGCCACTGGGTTACTGCTTCGTTTGCCAGGCCGCCAGTATTGGCAATGACCACTACGGTGCTGTTTTTGCACTCTCCACTCTCGCCTTGGCGGGTCAGATGAAAAAATACCCATCCGTGCAAACAGCATTTTGGCCAATCCTTGCGGCCGCACTTCTGACGAACATCAAAGCCTCGAATGTGGCGCTTGCGCCCTGCCTTCTCACTCCCCTGATTGGGAAGTTATTGCGTCTTTTGACCTCAAAACCTGTGACAATGCTCGCGATAACGATCTTCGCGCTTTTAGTCTCCTTTCTGCCCACAGCCATTCTCAATCAGAACAATGCAGGACACTGGAGTGGCGCACTAAGCAGTGACTTAAAAATCAAAAAACCGATCGCTGGGCTTGTGGGAAATCTTTTTCAAGTTTCTCAAGACAACCTAGCCCCACCTGTCCTTCCATCTGCTATGGCGATCAATCGTTGGCTCAAAAGTGACATCGAGCCCTCATCACTCATTCAGTGGATCCACTCGGGTTTTCCACGATTCGCAGTTGGATTTCGCGAGCTTCTTCAAGAAGAGGGCGCAGGCATTGGCCCCTTTCATTTTCTTCTTTTCCTTTTCGCCCTGCTCTGTGTTGTTGCCAGGCCTTTGTGGCCTGTTTCAGCTCCTGCTCCCGATATATTGCTGATTGGCTTTTTCTCTTTGGCAGCGCTACTCGCACTTTTTACCCAACTTGGAACAGAGGCCACGGCTCGAATCATCGCCCCCTTTTATCCTCCACTATTTCTCCTAACTCTTTCACTGCTGCCCCGTTCCCCTGTATCCCGCCACCCTTGCCTTGTCTTTTGGGTCACCCTCGCAGCCCTATCAGCGATGCCTTTAAGTATTCTCAACCCTTCCCGGCCAAAAATACCCGCGTCCTGGATTCTTGCCTGTGTCGAACGCATTCCCGGATTACCATCCTCATCCTTAAATCGTATCCGACTGGTTTATCAAGTCTACGCATCTAGAAACGACCCTTTCCATTTACTCAGAAAACATATTCCCGAAAATGTCAGGCTCATCGGGCTTGTAAATAATGGGGACGACAACGAAACGTCGCTTTGGCGTCCCTACGGCCATCGTCGAGTTTTGAGTGTTTTTGAGGAAACGGCAAACCCCAAGGTTTTTCCCGATACCGAGGCTTGGATTGCCCGCCGTCATATCGCTGATGCACTAACCAAAGATGCGGTTTGGTCAAAGACCTGGATTGAAAAAGCCACTTGTCCCATTTCTTTGAAGGCTTCAGTAGGTGTTGAAGATTGGGTTCTTTTTTTGCGTCGTTAAGGAGCCACGCCTTGATACTGGGCCGTGAATCAAGGTTTGTTCAGGCTTGAAATTTGTCGCACTCTGAATCCATGCATCATTCGTCCTCCCCGCTTCGATCCATACCAGATATCATCCAAGCTAATCTTTGTATCGGATGCGGAGCCTGTCTCACTACTTTACCACCGCAAAACGGCCAAATGCATCAGACAAACGAGGGCTGGATTCCGAAGCTAACTGATCCTAGCCAATCTTGGCCTTCCTCCGCATGGGAGGATTGCCCTGCGAAAGGCCTCGACCTTGGTGAGATCTATTTAAAACACTTCCACCGCTATCCAGAAGATTGGAGATTAGGTGTCGTGGATCAAATGTGGATCGGCCACGCAACGAATCCCAATGTGCGACTTCAGGGCGCTTCGGGTGGACTCACAACAGCGCTGTTGGTGCATCTGCTCGAGACCCATCAAGTAGATGCCGCAGTCGTCGCACACCAAGGAAAACCCACGCCCGAAGCTGCAAACTGGGAGATTGTGACCAATCCCAAAATGCTGGTTGAACTTGCGGGATCAGTTTACATCCCTGTCCCCATGTTGGCCGCTCTCCCGCACTTAGATACACGCAAACGATACGCTATGACCTGCTTGCCAGAGCAGGCCGCTGCCCTACGCAATCTTCAACTCCGGGGCGATCCAAAAGCCCGGTCGATCACTCACCTGATTGGTCCCTATACTGGAACAGCCCTCGTTCCCACTGCAATTCGTGCCTTGCTGCGGTCCCATGGCGTAGACCAGCAGGATCAGATTCTCTACCTCCGCTGGCGTGCAGGAGAGTGGCCTGGTTACATGGAAGTCCGCATGGCATCGGGAAAAATAATTCGCTCGCCAAAAGTCTACTATAATTTTCTCATCCCTTTTTATATTTGGCCTCCCAGCCTCCGGGGCATCGATTTTGCAAATGAATTCACCGATCTTTCCGTCGGCGACGCATGGTCTCCCAATTTTGAACGACAAGGAAAAGGCTTCAGCGTTGTCATTTCTCGCAATCCGCAAATGACCGCCCTTCTCAAGGAGATGGAGGCAGCGGGAAAGATTCATCTTGAACCGATCGCCACTCCTGAGGCCGCCGAAATGCATGGCCACATGATCGACTTCAAAAAGCGAGGTAGCTTTATTCGAAATCAGCTTTGTCACAAACTAGGCATTCCTGCTCCGGATTGGGGTCTTGCTCCCCAGCCCCTTGGGATTTTTCGCTGTCTCATTGAACTGGTTGTGTCTGCTCTTTTTTTCCTCGGCAGCACTACTTTGGCTCGGGCAATCATGGAACACGTGCCGCCAGCAATCTTAGGGCCTATTTTCAATCAATTGCGCCTGATGTGGAAAGCCCTCAGCAAGCCCGCAAAAAGACACGGCCTCCGTAATCTAACCATGATCCCCTACACCCCCCTATGGAAAACTTCCGCCACAAACTAGATCGTTTTATACGGACGGCACTCCTACCACGCCTTCTGACACAAGCGTGCCGGGATCCATTTTCTTCCGTTTACGGCTGCTTTGATCGTGACTGGTGGCACTACAAAATTCGGGATTTTCCCTCCATCATTCTTCAGCAAGGCGGCTATACCTTGGCGTTAGCCGAGGAGGTAGGGTTTTTGCCACGCCAACAAAATCATAACCTTGTTCAGGCATCTGCCCTCTTTTGGGCCGGTCGCGTTATGCGCCACGGCTCTTTTGAGGAGTACTACCCATGGGAAGACGGCTATCCTCCTCTCGCTTTCTCCACTTTGGCCATGGCTAAGCTTT
>JASGCJ010000018.1:0-20827 GCA_030054195.1 Minisyncoccota bacterium | reverse complement strand
TGGGAAGACGGCTATCCTCCTCTCGCTTTCTCCACTTTGGCCATGGCTAAGCTTTGCCTTTCGGGAGTCTTGCCAACGGATAAATTGGAGGAGGCTTTTTGCCGGTCTGCACGCAAGCTCATCTCGAGATTTGAGTCCCGGGCCTTGAACCAACAAATGGCGGGTCTAGCCGCCCTTGCCGCCCTGCGAAAGATTCAACCCTCTTGGGTTTCGGACGACGCATTCTCTTCACTGGCGACAAGGACGTTGGGCCAACAAAAAGAGGACGGCTGGTTTCCCGAATATGAGGGCCCCGACCTCGGCTACCTTTCCGTGACTCTTGATTGCCTATGGGATTTATACGAAATCACAAAAGAACCTATGTTCTTTGAATCTGCGTGTCGTTCATTTGATTTTTTAGATGAAATGACCCAGCTTCCTTTTGGCGGATTGGGCATGCATCAGGCTCGCAATACGGATTACCTCGTGCCCTATGGCCTATGCCGATTCTCTGCGGTTTCCCGCTCCTGGTCATTACGCGTTAGCTCCCTTTTGGAACGCGTTTACATGTCCTCCGCACCCTACGCAGTTTCGTTTGATTCAATAGATGACCGCTACCTATGCCACTACATCGGTCACTCTCTGATCCGAGCCTGGAAGACGCTAGCTTCGGAGCAAAACCCCTCCGATGTTGCGGCACGGGCGGAGACCAAGCCGAACTTGCCTGCCAGCCTTAAATCCACAGGGATCAGTGGTATCGTTCACTCTTTGGGACACCCATCCATCCTTTGCTGCACGCACAAGGGTGGCACATTTACCTGCTTGTGGAATTCCAGGTCTTGGATGGCAGATTACGGCTGGGTCGTGAGACGCGGAGATCGTCTCTGGTCAACCCACGGGTGGTCGACCAACTGGAAAGTGCGAGTCGTTGAAAACGAATGGGAGATCTCTGGACACCTTTTTCCGCATCAAGAGTCTCTTCCCTCCCCTTGGAACCATCTTGTGCTCCGCATCCTGGCACTGATTTCAGGTCGCTACCTCATCGGATGGTTAAAACAGCGGTTGATTTTTAAAGCCGCAGACAAGCATCTTCCCTGCCGACGCATAATTCGAAGAGTTGGTCAATGTGTTGAGGTGGAGGATTGGATTGGCAATATTCTCCCTTCGGATGTCATTCATCCTGCTCCACGCGCAAGCATTCGTCATGTCGCCAGTGCCGACACGTGGCATCCAGAGGACTTCACCCTCCTTCAGAACGTCGAAAGAATTTCCAAACAAAATCAAAGTAAGGATGGTCGCCTCATCCACACTCGCTATGTAGAAATAAAGCCAGCATGAAACTCGTTATCCAAATTCCTTGTTTAAACGAAGAGGCCACGCTGCCTGCGACAATTCGTGATTTGCCAAGAGAAGTGCCTGGTTTCTCATCCGTTGAATTTCTTGTTATTGATGATGGTAGTACCGATTGCACTGCTGAGGTCGCCCGCAAGTTAGGCGTACACCACGTTCTTCAACTCGGATCTAATCGTGGTTTGGCGTCAGCTTTCCACCGAGGCTTGGCCTACTCGATGGAACAAGGGGCTGATGTTGTCGTTAATACGGACGCGGATAATCAATATCGGGCGTTGGATATCCCCGCTCTCGTCGCCCCGATCTTAGCCAACCAAGCTGACCTAGTTATCGGTTGTCGCCCAATTTTAGAACACCCAGAATTTTCGCCGACCAAGAAGTTGCTGCAAGCCCTGGGAAGCTGGATTCTGCGACAAATATCTCGTACCAACGTTCGAGATGCAGCCTCTGGATTTCGCGCTTATTCACGCCAAACATGCCATCGCATTTTTCTTTATGGCCACTTTTCGCACTGCATGGAAACCCTGATTCAAGCGGGTAATTCTGGGCTCCGCGTGTCTTCGGTCGAAATCGGAATCAATCCTCAAACTCGCCCCTCACGGCTATTTCGCAACATTCCCGAATACCTTTTTAAATCTAGTTCCACTATGATTAAGATGTTTATTCTATATCGGCCTTGGTCTTTTTTTGTTTTTTTATCCCTCCCATTCTTCTGCCTGTCCCTGTTCTTAGGCTTAAGATTTCTTTATCTTGTCTATTGGGTGGATTCTGTGGCCTCAGGACGTAGTCATATTCCATCCTTGATCCTTCTTTCAGTCAGCGCCTTCTTTGGCATCTTTATGATTACCATCGGTATTTTGGCTGAATTGACGCGAGCCCAAAGACGATTGACTGAGGAGACTCTCTTTTTGCTGAAGTGTTCCAATAAATACAGCAAGCACTAGTTTATGCCTAAATTTTTGCGGTTTCTCCTTGCGGGCTTGCCGGCAGCCGTTTTTGCAGTGCCTCTAAATATCTTTCTCGTCGAAATGCTCACCCTTTCAAAGCCCGTTTCCTACGCCTTGGTTCTTTGCGTCCAAATTGTGGTTAATTTTTTTATCTGTCGCTCTTATGTCTTTGGCGAAACTGGCGCACCCTTGTGGCTTGTTTTTAGCCGTTTCTTTTTCGCCATTGGCCTAATTCGTTTATTGGATTGGTTGGCCTATCTCTATTTGCTTCCTTATTTTGGCCGATGGTACGTCCTTCTTCAACTTGGGAACCTCGTAATCTTTTCTGTTCTGAAGTTTTTCTTGGCTCGTCTTGCGCTTGAGAGCTCTGCCCCGCGTAAATCACTGTGACGTATATCCATTTCTGTTGGTTTGGATCTGCCGTGCCCCTTGATGTTTTAGCCAGATTAGACCGCTGGCAAAAACTCCACCCGTCTTGGACCATTCGTCAATGGAATGAATCGAACATCGATGTGTCAGAATGTGCGTACGCCCAAGCCTGCCTCCAGCGCAGAGATTGGGCTTATCTGTCCGACTATGTGCGCCTACAGGCTCTGACTAAGGAAGGTGGCGTTTATCTGGATACCGACGTCGAGCTGCTAAAACCCCTTGATGTTTTCATCGATGGCTCTTTTCACATCGGTTACATGCACAACTGCGCCCTTGGAACGGCTGTCATGATCTCACCTGCAAATCATCCCATCTTTGGGAGGTTGATTGCCCAATACCAAAATCTTCCCCCCAATCGTGGCATCAATAACAATGCGATCCTGACAGAATTTTTCTTAAACCATGTGAGCGGATTCCGATTGACCGGTAGGTCTTGGTCGGCTGACAACATCAGAGTTCATCCCAAGACTTGGTTTGAACAGCCCACACTCGATCAAGCCGGGGGGTTTGCTATTCATCTCTTTAATCGTGCGTGGGACCCAAAAGCTGTTCATCCAGCACAACAAACGATCACACAGACGAAGATTCTCTTTTTTTTGAAGCGCCGACTTCGCTGCATGTACGAAGAGCTTCGTTGCGTTTACTCCCTGGTTCACCTATCTGGTTTCCGGTGGTGTCACCATGCGGAATCTTATACCTGATTCTCTAGTTCCTCTCCTTACAGGTATCGAATGGCTGCTTACTCCACTCCGGCCTCTATTCGCTCTTCACTGGCACATTCGCATCCGCCGGCGTATGCTGGGCGAATAGCCCCGACCTGGATTGCCAAGGGTCCCGCAAGAAGGCAAATGCCCTTGCTGTCGCCAAAATGATCGAAATTGCACTGCCATCAATCACGTGCAGCCGTTGTAACCCATTAGGCTACCCCAAAAGATCCCCCACGATTAGATGTTGTTGGTTGTTGTCTCTGCCCATCGCCATACTACACCGCAGTGACTACTCTATCCCTCCATATGGGGAAGACAGCAAACCAGACCCATCAATAATGCCTTGCCTGAACGCTCCATTTGTCAGGAAAAGCTAACATGATATGCATACTAGTATTTGTGTGGTTTATTAATATTTCCACTCCGTTTTCATAGTCGATCCGAGTCCAAGTTTGGAGCGAATATAAACTGGCAGGTATTCGGAGCGGATGAGGGCAATAAACGTCCGGATTTTACGCCTGATCCATTTGCTTCGGTGCGAGGAAGTTCCGGTGGTAACTTGATAGCTAGAATTTGTGTTCTCCGGCATCCATGAACCGCTGCAGTGATGGATCGTCATTCCAGACCCTTTTCGATAGGAGGGTTGTTCAAAGAATTCTTTTGGGTAAACAGAAAGTCGCTGTTCGGAATTGCTCCAACGCTTTCCGTTCAGGCGAAAGCCAGGGACGGAGTTGATGAAATAATCCGTAAAAACCGAATTACTTACCGGCCATGCCTCCTCTCGGACCTTGTGATATTCAGCAAGAATTGCGCCAATCAACGGATGGCCTTGGGGGCTGTAAACAACGGCGGTGCCGAGAGCACAATCATACATATAGCCGATAATGAGGTTGTTGCCCTCGCTTGCTAGAACGTTCAGCGGCTTGATCATCTCCACATCTGCGTCAATGTAAAATCCACCTTCCGTAAACAATTTCAACGGGCGAATAATATCAACAAGGAATCCCCATCGTTTGTCACGGATTGCTTTTCTGCCGAAAGCATACGCCGAGACATCGATGTTGTGATCGTTCCACTCGTGGAACTCGAAACCGGGATTGAGACGTTTCCATTCGGCAACGTTCGCGACAACGCTTGCCGGCGTCTTGCCACCGAACCAACAGTAATGGATCTTTTTAACCATTTTTAGGAGGGGTTGTGTGCGTTGCCTTGAGTGGAAGTTATGGTGACTATGCTATATATATTTACCCGAACAGACCGCCGATGCAATTGGCGTAAAGACGCTACTCCATGTGCATCATGCTAGATATCGAAGATGATGTCTGCGTTAGCACCAAGAATCCGTTGGTCACCGACCTTGGCGAAGCCTAGAGATTGTGCCCCCAAGCCGATACAAGCCCAATAGCCAGTTTTAGCAACAGCGACTATAACGCCTCGCTTGCCGATGCTGTCCTTATAACCGATTAGCATATGGTAAAAAAAATCGCTTTCGGGGTGCGACGACAGCCCCAGCTTCCAGGTGCGATCCTTCGGTAATTACGAAAAGGTTCTCTCCTTTCGCCTGTCTTTTTTTATGCACCTTCTGTCATCCCTCCCTTACGATCTAGACTAACCGCTTGAAAATCCTTCTCTACACCGACCTCGCCGTCCGCACTGACCAGCTCTTTTGGCATCGCGACCTTGGTCTGCTGACGAAAGCTTTTCATGACCTCGGCCACGACGCCCTTCTCGTCGTGCATCCTGCGACCGAACCTAGTGCTAACCCCGCAGTACCGAACAAACTTGATCACCCTAGGGAGCAACCCTTCGAAGCTCCGCCCGAGCGAAGCAAGGTTTGGAGCGAAGTAGGGCCACATTCCGAAATCCGAAATTCGAAATCTCCCATCCCTCCTGTTCTCTGGGTTTCTCAGCAGGACATCCGCGATCCGCTCTGGTGGCAATCCCACAAACCCGATCTCGTCATTCTTGGTCTCTGGACCCGCCCCAAGTACAACCCGATCCGCCGAGCTGCCCTCTCTGCCACACCCCACGTCATCGAACGCGCCGATAGCGATGGCATGCGTACTGCCTCCTGCGGTCTCCTTACCTACGCAAAACGCCGGTTCGACTACTTCCGCGACCGCGCCTACCACTGGCCATCTCTTCTCTCCATCCCTGCCTCATTTTTCTACTCCTTCGCGTCCATTATCGCGACCCCATGGATCGAATATCGCTTAAGGAAAACCCTTCGGCTTCTCCCCTCCATCCTTGTCGAAACCCCTCATGCCACCGCGCTTTGGAAATCCCTCGCTCGTCGCCTTGGTGCCGATCCAGAAAAAATTCACCACGTCCCCCACCCCATTCAGACCGATATCTTTAAATTCGACCCCACTGTCCCCAAAAAGAACCAGATCATCTCCGTCGGCCGCTGGGAATCTTACCAGAAGAACCTCCCCCTTCTTCTGAAAACTCTCTGTGCTTTTCTTGATAAAAACCCAACTTGGTCCTCCCTCGTCATCGGTTCTGGCCTTCCGACTAAATCCCCCCATCCCCAGATCACTTTTTTACCTCCAACTGACCCAACTCAGCTCGCCCGCCAGATGCAGGAGTCCAAGATTTTTCTCTCATCCTCCCGCTACGAAAGTTTTGGTCTGGCGGGAGCGGAGGCTGAAATGTGCGGGTGTAAGCTGGCAAAGCTAGATAGTTTCAGATCTCCAAATCTTTTCACCCTCAGGCCTCAGACCGACCAACTGATCTCACAAATGATCCAAGAAGCGAGGACGCCCACCATTCACTGCGGCCTTGGAGTGGCGGAGCAATGTGCTTCTGACACTGTCGCATGCCACTTGCTACAATTATTTTAAGCGGGCCTAAAAGCCTCCTTTTCTACTTTTTGCTTCGCCGTCCGGTAACTATTCGTAGGATAGTACTATGTTGGCCGTCTTTAGTTTTATTGGGCCCATCTACATTTTCTGGGCTCGGGGATTCCTCCGCAAGGGAACCAAGTAGTCCGGTGAATCGCACTCGACGATTCTTGTCAGGGCTCGCATTGGGATACGTTTCCATTGTTTGTAATATCATCTACACTGCTGCCTCCGTTCCTTTGGCTCTCATTTATTTAAGTAAGGAAGAATTTGGTCTTTGGGCTCTTGCACAACAGGTTGCTGGTTATTTGCTCATGCTGGATTTAGGGTTGTCTTTTTCGATAAATCGCTTTTTGGCGGATCAGAAAGAAGAAGTTGGGGGATCAGCTTACTGCAACGCTCTAAAAACGGCTTTCTTCGCATTCATGATTCAGGCTTCACTTATGTTTTTAATAGGAGTTGTTTTATCTTTTAATGCCCCATTTCTTTTTTCGATTAATGAAGATTGGGCATCTACATTTCGAAACGTGCTTTTTATTTTGTCGGCCTCATTCTCTATTTCATTTGCTTCTCGATTCTTTGCTGTGCCACTTTGGGCCTTTCAGCGGATGGATTTTTATAACATAGTTAGTTCTGTCTCTTTATTGAGTAGCTTCGCATGTCTTTGGGGCGGATTTATCTTAGGGCTGGGAGTTTATAGTTTCGCCCTTTCCTTTTTCCCCGCAGTTTTTTTATCTCCATTAGTTACTTATATCTTCTGCAGGAGAAATGGGTATTATCCAAAACGTCTTCTCGGTGGGTCTTTTGACTTTGCATTCTTCCGCAAGATCTTTTCTTTTGGTAAAGATATTTTTCGTCTTGCTTTGGGATCGCAACTTATAAATGCATCTCAGTTAATTTTTTTAAGCAAAACATGCGGCCTTAACGAAGCTGCTGTTTTTGCGATAGGTTCAAAGATTTTTACCTTAATTTGTCAGGTTTTCTATAAGATCATCGAATCATCGTCCCCAGGGCTAACCGAAATGTGGGTCAGAAATGATCGCATTTCTTTTACCAAAAGACTTAGTAGCTTAATAGAAATTACTATTTTTTGCGCATGTGCCGGCGCTGCCGGTCTTATTTTATTCAATACTCCATTTGTGAACTTTTGGACTCACGGGAAAGTCTCATGGAATATTGTTTTTGATTTATTTCTTGCACTTCTAGTTGTTCTTTCTGCGTTCACGCGTTGGCAGGTAGGTATTTTCGGGGTCTTAGGAGATTACTCAAAATTAAAGAACATATACTTGGCTGAAGGCGTGCTTTTTGCTTTTATCGCTTTCCCTTTGTCTTTTTATTATGGCATTGGCGGCCTGTTAATTGGCTCGCTATTAATTCACTTTTTTATAACTTACTATTTTTCTTTTCTTAATTTTAAAAAGAGTTTTCCCAATGTACTTGTTTTTAAGCTTTTTGTGGGCTCGTTTCTATCATTATTTTTATTGTTTTTCTTCAGCCTCGCAATTTCATGCTTTCACCTTAATGGAGTTGTTGAATTCGCCTTTAAGCTCTTTGCTTTCTTTTTTTACTTTGGAATAACAATCATTCTTGTGTTTAATACTTTCGTAAAGCAAGAGATACTGAGAATAATCCGTTCTAAGTCCATATGGTAAATGTCTTTTTATATATTAACCCCTCGTATTGTTTTTAGAGATGTCTTACTGCTCTTCACTGTCAGTAGTCATTAGAACGTATAATTCCTCAAGGACTATTTCTCAGCTTCTTTCCAGATTAAGGCCTGAATCAGGCGACGAAATTATTATCGTCGATTCGGGATCTACAGATTCTACGCTACATATAGCTCATCAATATTCTCTTCCTTTTATTTCCTTAAAGCCTCCATTTCATTACAGTACATCCCTAAATGCTGGCTTTTCTAAAGCTAGGACACCTTGGGTCGTAGTGATTAGCTCTCATTGCATTCCTCTAAGTTATGACTTGATTCAATTATTCCACGCGTTCATCGAAAATGCTGATGCGAAATCTGTTGTTGGTTATGGAAAGGTTGGCGTCGTGCCACCCAAAGCCGCCCACCCTGATGTAATTGGAAATCAGCTCGCTTTTGAAAGCGGCAGGTTTTTTCCTGGAGGAAACGGTTTGGCGATTTATCGGCGGTCCGCTTGGGAATCTCATCCTTTCGACGAGGGTATTGATACCGCTGAGGATTTGGAGTGGTTTCTTTGGGCCATAGGACAAGGCTATACTGCACATTTTATCCCAGGAGCTTCTGCCATTTATCTTAACCAAGGTAGTTTGGCCCACATGTTTCGAAAGGGCTGGCTTGAGGTCAGGCGAACCCGCGCTCTCATCCCCTACTCTAGAAGAAATCTTTCTTCGATGGTCTCCGGATTAGCGCTGAATTACGCCTACTATCCATGGCTCGCCTTACGATTAAAAATCCCGGTCAGCACCATGTTTCGCCAGTGCGCGCACTCCCTAGGCGCGTTTCTTGCGGAATTATTCCCTTTGAAGCCTTAGCCCCCCTCAAATTCGGAAAAGATTTTGCGGTAAAGACTTAAAAAAGCTTGGGCCGTGACCTTTGCCCGGAGCTGTTCCCGGTACCTTTTTTTTCCTGCCTCTCCCATGGCCCTAACCTTTTCTGGATTTCGACTTAGCTGAGCAATCGCAGAGGTAAGCTCGGAAATCGCATGACAGGGCACCAGAAAACCGTCCTCCCCGTTTCTCATGTAGGTGGTTTGCCCCCCCTGAGGCGATGTGATCACCGGCAGTCCAACCACCCTGGCCTCCTTTACAACGTTTGGGCTCGTATCCGCTCGGGTCGGCAGGATAAGTCCAGAGGCCTTTTCAAGTGCCAATGCCACCTTCTCGGGAGGTTGCCGGCCCCTCCATTCTACGTTGGGGGGGCTTCCCTGCCTCAGGGCAGACAAGTATCGGGGATTGCCGGAACCAAAAACCTCCAGGCGGGCATGGGCCAGCCGTGGATCACGGAATGCGGCTAAACAGTCCTCAATTCCCTTTTGAGGACAAATAGTGCCTACGAATAAAAAAGTCGGGGTTTGGGCGGTGGGCCTCCAACAGGCATCAAAAAACAGCGGATGAACCCCGTATTCCAGAATCTCTACCGGCCGCCCCATTCGAAAAGGTTGAATTTTTTTCCTTCCCCACTCACTTTCTACGGTTACCCAACCAGCCCGGGCCAAGCAGTAGGCTTCTAAAGCTGCCTGAAAATAAACCCGAAGGTGGTGAAGCCCGTACCGGATGAGATTGGTGTGGATGCCTTGCATGGACAGAAGGCACGGATAACCCGACCTTACCCCCGCAAATCCACACACATCCTCCGTACCCCAGGCATGCACAAGGTCTGGCTGGATCTGACCTAGGATTTTTTGAATTTCACGGCGATCACGGCTGTAGAGGGAGGTGGCACGCCCTTTGCTGGCGATCGGGTACACATGAAAAGTTTGGTTCATCTCCCGACTGGTTGCCGGCTCGCGGACAAGATCTGAGCCGGTCAGCCAATGGATTTCAAATTCAGTTTCGCTCTGCCAGCTTTCAGCAATTTGCGGCAACCAAGTAGCATAATGCCCTTTTGGCTGAAACGCCTTCCCAAACCCTTTTAAGTGGTGCAACGGAAACGCCGCAAGAATGGCTATTTTTTTCATGTCCCGTCCATCATTTAAGTTCTAGCTTGAGCTATGAGCCTATTGCAAATCGCTGGGCGATTCCGCCATCTCCTTCGTCAGCTTCCCAGTTTGTTGTGGTTGTTGGAGCTAAAAATTCGTGGCCTCCAAATATCATCCCCTATCCGGCTTTTCGGTCATCCGATCTGCAGCCGTTATCCCGGATCCTCCATCTCCCTGGGCTCTCACGTAACTCTCGATAGCTCCGTCCGTGCCAACCCGCTAGGTGGCTCCTCCCCTTGCGTTCTCCGCACAATGACATCCACCGCTCGGCTTTCACTAGGAGACAGGGTCGGACTTAGTAGTAGTACAATTGTTTCTGGAAACTCTATTGAAATTGGCGAAGACACAATTCTTGGGGCTGGCTCTATGGTTTTGGATAATGATTTTCACGCTACCGGCCCAGGATTTTCTTGGCTCACCGAATACTCCAAAAACTCCAAGCCAGTAAAGATTGGCCGTGGCTGTTTTATTGGGGCCCGCTCCATCATTCTCAAAGGCGTAACTCTGGGTGATCGAGTCGTCATCGGCGCTGGCGCCGTCGTTACAAAAGATGTCCCCGCCTACTCGATCGCCGCCGGCAACCCTGCCCGTATCGTCGGCACGATTCCCAAGCCTAATCTGCAATAATCAAAAATTAAGCATCCGCGCGTGCACGCGTCCCGCAACTGCGGGAGGCGGGACGTAGAAAGGGCACCTTCACACATTCTGATAACCCTCCAACGCGTTCTCCGAAGCCTTGGCGAAGGAGAAAGCTCAGCGAGCCTGCCGAGTTTGAGCGACGGAGGGTCACATTCGAACATTCCTACTTTCACACATTCCTACACCCCTTACACTATGATTCGTGCAAAATCTCACAGCCCAAAAGGTGTGCCTTGCCCTGATCACACTCGGCTTTTTCATCGCCGCCCCGTGGCTGACCAGCCAAACTATCAGTGGAAATACTACGCCCCTTCTTGGCTTGCTGGGTGTTCTTTTTGTTTTGGGCTTCATCTTTGTTTTTCGCGACCGCTGCTGGATGATTATTCCTTTTACCCTCCCCATTGAGGGCAACCTCAACTTTCTCCCGCTCAACTTTTCTATCCAAGAGCTCAGTATTATCGGAGTTTTTCTGTACCTCCTTTACAGGATGATCTTTGGCATGAACATCGCATGGCGACTTGGCCCTGCGTCGATCTGGGTGCCCCTAGCCCTCCTTCTCTCAATCATCGTCTACCACTGGGTCGAATCCCGAGATATCGGAATCAAGCTCCTGGGCGGCACTGGATGGGGTGGCCGTAAATACTTCACCGTCCTTGTGGCCTCTTTTGGCATGGTTCTGCTCAACTCCATTCCCGGCATTTCTTGGGTCGACCTTCAAAAAGTGCCCCTCCTATACTTTTTCGGGGCTTTCGTGGATATTATTCCAGGGACGATCTCTACCCTCGTGCCCGCTACTGCGCCCTACATCTGGAGGGTCTATAGTGGCGTTAACTTAACGGAATATGGCTCCTCTTTGCGCGGGAACTTTTCTGGAGAAGGATTAGTGACCCGCATCGGTCAATTGGCACTCGTGGGCAAAGCCGTGGGGCTGGTCACTCTTTGCTACTTTCCTCCCAAAACATGGTTGGCTCTAAATCGCCTTTGGGCTCTTCCCACTGTTCTGCTTGGGGGGGTCCTCTGCGCGGCCAGCGGCTTTCGCGGCACTGTGGTAGGTTACTCAGTCGCTTTTTTCGCGGCCATCTATACCACCCTTCGCTCCTTTGCTTTTCTTCTTATCCCCCTTCCTGTCGTTGCCGGTCTCGCCATCGCCCTGACCCAAGGGACCGTTTTTAACTACCCGCTCGCACTTCAGCGCGGCCTCTCGTTCCTACCTGGTCAGTGGGAATCTAAAGCTGCTCTCGAGGCAGGTGACTCGAGCAAGTGGCGCGAAAAAATGAAAACTCTTTTCTATAAAGAGTACTTTGAAAAGGCCCCTCTCATCGGACAGGGCTACCACTACGACCCTAACTTGGCAAAAGCTGCTACCGATATCTATTTGGCGATTGTCCAGCGCCAAGCCGAGGCTGGTGATGAATTCGCCGATGTCCGGGGTTTTATTGAACAGCGCCAACCCCACGAGGGGGTACTACATGCATTACTGGTATCTGGCACGCTAGGCATCCTTTTTTTCTCACTTTTCTGCTTGGGGTTGATTTTTTACGCTTGGAGAAGCGTGGTCCACACACCGCCCAACGATATTACCCCCATCCAAACATGGTGCTTTGCCCTCTTGCTGGCCCAGTTAGTTGCGTTTTTCTTACTCTTTGGAGATTACACCTTTTTCCTCATTCAAGTCTGCCCGGTCACAGCCCTCATGTACCATGCAGAGACGCTACGTCGCGCCGCCCTAAAAGCACGCCCTCCCCTCGCCCCGACCCAAACTACCTATCCCCCAGCAGCACTCTCTCCTCAAGCTTAGTTCCTAATAAGACTTCTTTCTCACATTCGAACCTTCACACCATGCCCCGTACCCGCGTCGGGGCTTAGCGGCCTTGGCGCGAAAAGAATCCACGCGTCAGCATGCCTCTACCGCATACCCGCGTCGGGGTCGCAAATGCGGGGCAACATCAAAAATTAAAAATTCTTCCTGGCCACGTGGTTCGCAGCCTCTTTGCATAAAATGCTTTTCGCCCCGACTCTTTCGGCAAATAAATCCCATAAGTCACATCTTCAGATCGATGCGCCCCGCTCCATAGTCGTCTTGCCCGATGCAATAACACCCAAACAGGTCGCAGCACCTTAAAGTAAAGCGGAGCCGAATTATCCAGCCTGGCTCTCTCCTCTTTCGCCGTCAGACTCAGTCCCAGATTTTCTCCGCTTTCCATAAAGGTCGATGTCGTCCTGCGAAGAGGCTGAACTTTCTTTCCGCTTTGCAGCACCCTCACAAACCACTCGGCATCCGATGCCACTCGATAGCTGGTGTCAAAAAGCAGCCCCTCGTTCATTAGCTTTTCTCGGAAAAAGATTCCCGCTGTCAAAGCTCCAAAATGGCACGTCCATGTATGAGCTAGCCCAGGCTTCACCATCTTTCGGTGACAAACTGCTTCCCCGTCCGTCCCTACAATAATCACATCTCCCAACACCACTTCCACGGAGGGATTTTTCTGAAAAGACGCCCAAATCATAGACAGCACGCCGGGAAGGTACTGTTCGTCACAGTTGAGATACGCACAGACCTTTCCTTTAGCTCTCTTCAGACCTCGATTAATTGCGTCGTACATACCTCCATCTCGCTCGCTCACCATGATGCGCTGATAGCCGTTCCGATTTGGCCACTTTTGGGCCATCTGTTTGGCAAAGTCCGCAAACCCCTTCGTCCCGCCATCCTGTACGATATGCTCCACTTCGACCCCCTCCTGATCCGCCACGGAGGCTATGCAACAAGCTAAGTGATCCAGTTGGCCAAAACTAGGCGTGATAATAGTGAAATCTGGCTGTTTCACAGGATTTTAGATTTTGGATTGGCCCCTAAGACCTGCCACCGCCCATTATCGTAAGCGCCTCCGGCGGTTGTTATTTTGCGCTTCGCGCTGGAATTCTTGATTTTTGATTGATCTTTGCTTTCCCGACCCGTCTTCACAATGGCGGTTAGAATCCGAACGATTCTTTCACACTGCTCTCGTACTGGAGCTATTTCCTCTACACGAATAATCTTTCCTTTATCCGCAAGCCTCAGCCAATAAAGAGCCTCTCGAGCCTCCTTGGAAGCAATCGTCATTTTGGCCAAAAAATCTGCCCGGCTTTGTCCGGCCTGCGCTTCCTCCACATTTGCCCCGATACTAGTTCCTGCACGCCAAAGCTGTGAGCTCAATTCGTACTCTTTTTCCTGCCTAAGCATTTTTGCCAAACCCATAATCTGCAACGCAAAGCTAAACGCTTCATCCCGAATCAGATTCTCCTTAAGCATCCTACATTCTGTTCCCACGTGTCCCCAAGCTCCATACTTTTTCTTTTCGCTCTGCTAATTAAACATCCAAAATTAAGCATTCAAAATCGCGGCGCATCCGCTTCTTCTCACTTAACTCCCCCTCGCTCTTACCCCTTTGTTCAGCCCTCAATGCTCATGAACTCCATTCTTTTCCCTAATCAAAAATATAACATCCAACATCCAAAATCGCGGTGCATCCGCTTCTTCCCACCTTCCCGCCTTTGCACCTTTATACTTTCTCACCTTCGAACTCCCCCTCGCTCTTACTCCTTTATTCATACTTTAAAGCCCATAAGCTAACGGGATGCGCCGCCTCCGGATTCTCCAAATTTTCAGCCGCTATATACATTTTGGCGGTGAGGAAGGTTTTGTAGATTCTTTTCGAAATGCCTCACTCCCCTTTCATGACGTTACTGATTATCAGGGCTCTACTGAGGAGCTTCTCGGTCGGTCGTTCAGCAACAAGCTCATGCTTCCGGTTCGTGCATTTCATAGCAGTAGGGTCGCAAATGAGCTTAGGCATTTGCAAAAAAAAGGCAGTTTTGATCTATGGGTCATTCAAAATGCCCTTCCTGGCCTTTCCCCATCTGTATATCAAACTGCTTTTGATCTCAAAGTTCCTGTCGTTCACTACCTCCACAACTATCGGATGGGCTGCACCAACGGTTTTTTCCTGAACCACGGCCAACCGTGCGAACGTTGTCTGGGTGGCAACTTCTGGCCTGCCTTCCAGACCGCCTGCTGGCGAAACAGTCGCATTATTAGTGGTTTTATGGGACTCATCCTTAGGCGCGTCCGCTCCGTTGGCCTATTCTGCAAGGTGCCCGCTTGGATCTCTATTAGCGACTTCCAGAAAAAGAAGCATGTGGCGATGGGCATTCCAGCCGAGCGTATTCACACTATTCACCACTTCTATGAAAGCAGTTCTCCTCCGCCACCCACCCCCACCTCAGGCGACACTCTTTTTCTTGGCCGTCTTTCACAAGAGAAAGGCGTGGACCTTCTCCTGCGTGCCTGGGCGATGGTAAAAAATAAGAATCGCCGTTTAGTCGTAGCGGGAACTGGCCCCGAGGAGTCATACCTGAAGAAACTGGCCTCCGATCTGAACCTTGCAAATGTCGTTTTCACAGGTTTTTTAGATAAAGAACAGCAGGTCTCTCTTTGGTCAAATTCTTCTGCACTAGTGGTTCCCTCAATTTGGGACGAACCCTTCGGAATGGTAGTGTTAGAAGCATGGGCTAAAGAAAGGCCTGTAGTTGCGTACGCCAAGGGCGCACTTCCCGAGCTGATTCAGCACGGCGTGAATGGCCTTCTGGCCGATCCTTTTTCAGTCGAAGCCCTAGCAAATAATATCCAAGAGCTGATCGAAAAGCCCGATCTAGGCCTGCGCCTTGGAAAGGCCGGCAACCTGCGCCTCAAAAACGAATTTAATCGCACTCTTTGGCTTTCTCGTATTGAGTCGGTTTATCAGAAGGTCGTGCCTGTTTAATTTCTAGGTTATATGAATACGAAGCTCTTCCCCCCTTCTAATATTTGGTTTAAGCGATCTCTTCCCCTTCTCTTTTTTGGGCCTGTTGTGGGAATTGAATCAGGTGCGACTTATTTCTTTGGCCACCAAACTCTCGCTCCGCTGCTATCGATTCTTTCTCTCTCCATTCTCGCTTTCTACTGCTCTTAGCGCCTTCTACTGCTCTCTACTCCACTTTTTATCTTTATCAGCTACCTACTCATTCGAGGTCACTCCGACTATCCCCTAGTCCGTGCATTTACCGTCCTTTTTGAAGGAATCCTTGCGGTCTGGTTCAGCTCTTCCCGCTTTAAACTTCAGCGTCAGCAATCCGAGATCGAGAACATCGTGAATCTTATGCCAATCCCCTGATTGCTTGCAGACGCGTCTGGAAATCTGCTTCGAATCGGTCCTGAGTTTCTAAAGCTATTAGGCCCCTCCTATTCCAACCTCGTCCACACCTCATTCTTTGCACTCTTTTCCGTCTCTCAAAACCGTGGTGACTTCATACGCCTCTTCCTAGACACTTCCGATAATTCCGTCACCCACACTGGGCTCCGCCTCTACCTGACAAAAACGCCCCACACCCAATTCATTGGCGTTATCTCTCCCCTCCCCCAAAGGCAACTCCGTCCTCATTATCCTCAACCCCAACCCGACCTAGCACCCCAAGTCCTTTACGTGCTTTGGTCATTTTAGGGACGCGAAGATTTGTGCCTTTGTCCTGCTTTTTCATTTATATTGAAAGGGTGCTAAACCCTAATATCCTTATCAAAATTCGATGATTTTTGATTTTTAGAGCTTGAATCTTGTTGCCATTTGATGAGTCCCCTTTTTTACATTATTTTTTGTGCGTATTTGATGTGCTTTGTCATTTTGCAGACCCTTGGTCAAGAGTGGTTTGGCTTAAGTCAGAGACTCCTTTCCCTTTGTTTGGTTATTTGTCATCTCACTATCTTTGGTGCGTTTCTCTACTTTATTTTTGAATATTTTTATTTGCGTTGATTTGCTGCAACTTCGCAAAAAATCTTCACCCAATCCCCTTGCTGTTTCACGTGCTTAGGAGACAATCCATTCATGGGATTTTTTTTTATCGTTTTCCTTGTTCTCTTTCTTTCTCATTCGGTTGAATCTGCCCCGCCTCTCGTCCTACCACTCAATCCCGCTTATCAAGACCAGTATAGTCTCTTTGGGGGGTACTCCTGCACTTGGGACGATGACCTAATGCTCGATTCGATGACCGCCTCCGCCAGCATGAACGTTCTCAAAAAGACGGAAGCCGCCATGGAAAATCTTCGCAGACTCACCGATCCTCTTGTTTTGGCCAAACTGAGTGCGCCTGGCGGGATGGCGAAAAATCTTCTCCTTACCCTCTACTGGTTGTCCGAAGCCGATATGGCGGGCGCCGATGTGGAACAGGTTCTCCAGGAAATCTCTCGCCGAGGCCGCAATCAGGCCACCCCCGCAGACTCCACCATGGCTGAAGTCCTCCTCTTTAACTACCACACCGCTCGCCACCTCGGTGTTCTCAGCTTCTCCTGCCTCGTTCAGCTCGGCCAAGGCCTCCCCCCGTCCATCCCCGAGTCCGACAACAACCCCGACAACCGCCTCGCCTTCGCCGTACCCGTCCTCCCCCCCGACCGCTTTCCCCAAGTCGCCCACCAACTGTTCAACTACGAACTGTTCGATGGCCCGCTTCCCAAATCCACATCCCGCACCCTCGCCCCCAGCCAAATCGAGTTTGCCAAAAAACTGATCTCTCGCGGTCTGCTTCCCGCAGACGCTTTAAAGGCTCGCTAAGTCTACACCTCACAAGTCCTCAGTCCTTAATCCGCTGCCCTCAAGAATACTTTTCAACGTCCCGATCGGAATCGATTTCGATCCATGAAAAGCGACAATGACCTATCTCCCATCTTCATTTCGCCATTTCTGGTGACTGCCTGATTGGTCAATTTGTTGAAACCCGTGCTTTCGTAAAGCCCGGATCACTTCTTTTGCGTTGCGAACGGGAAATCTTCGGCTCAAGGAACGGAAAGTTCCAAAATTCTCGCCCGACTCGGAAACTTTATCTTGGAAGGCTTCAGCCACAGCGCGAGCGCTTCCCGGGCATTTTCTACCGCCTCCGCCTCCGTGTCGCCGGCACTGGCGCAACCGGGGACTTCAGGAAAAACTGCCGACCAGCGATCAGTTAACTTATCTTTTTCCACCACGACCCTAAACTTCATGCTCTTATTTTAATACCTATACCCCCTTTAGCAACCCACATCGTTAACTTCCCACAATCCCCAATTCCCACCTTTTCGATCCCCTCAAAATTCCATGCCCCCACCTCCAGGCAATCATCCTGCTTTCCCGGGAAAGTATGATGAACGGCTCGCCTCTTTTCGCCTCACCTACCCCTCCCTTAACCACTTTACCGAGAGACCCATCTCAAGCTTGCTTTATCTAACTAGTATGCTAACTAGTTAGCATGAAGGTCCAAGAAACGGGAATCTTTGACGCGAAAACGCATCTTTCCACAATGCTCTCGAAGGTCGCCAAACAGGGGGTTACCTACAAAATTACCAACCGAGGAAAGGTAGTCGCAGAACTGAGGCCCATCACGAATGGCCAAACCACAAAGAGGCTTCCCTATGGCTATGGAAAAGGAACAGTCCTGCACATGGCCAAGGATTTCGATGCCCCAATCGAAGACTTTCAAGAGTACATGCAGTGAAACTCTTGATCGATGGCCATGCCCTCCTCTGGCATCGAGACCAGAACCCTTCCCTTTCTCCAACAGCACGCGCTGCGCTGGAAAATCCAAAGAACGAACTATGGATCAGCGAAGCCACATTTTGGGAACTCGCCATCAAGGTATCCCTTAAAAAACTCGAGCTTCTGGGCGGGCTGGAGAGCCTCAGAGAAGAGTGGATCGATCAAGAGATCGCAAAACCACTTCCGATCTCTTGGACCCATATCCGTCGCACGATTGACCTTCCTTTCCATCACCGCGACCCGTTCGACCGTATTCTCGTCGCCCAATGTCTGGCTGAAAAAATGACCCTCCTCACCGGTGACTCCCAACTTCATCAATATTACGCCATCAAAACTCTTTGGTAATCTTGAGCGATTTCCCTCCTCGCTAAGAAAATATTCCATAGAGCCTTTTCTTGTTTCATCATCGCTCCATGTCCTCGCTCCCTGATGCCTACGAAAAACTCCGCGCCCGAGGTAAAGACCTCGCCCTTCTCGGCGCCACCACAGGCCTGCTCAGCTGGGATCAGGAAACCCTGCTCCCCCCGAAAGGCCACTCCTTCCGTGCCGAACAGTCCTCACTCCTCGCGGGCATTTCCCACCGCCTCGCCACCCACACCGACATCGCCCGCTGGCTCGATGAGTGCGAAAGCACTTCCCTCCCGCCCAACTCCCCCGAGGCCGCCGCTATCGCCCGCTGGCGTCACGACTACCACCGCGCCACTCGTATCCCCGCCGAACTTGTCGAAGAAAACGAGCTCGCCATCGGCCTCTCCCGCACCGCATGGGTCGAAGCCCGCAAAAACTCTCACTTCCCCACCTTTGCCCCGCACCTCGAAAAACTTCTCTCCCTATCGCGTCAAATGGCCGACCTCTGGGGCTACTCGGACCAACCCTACGATGCTCTCCTCGAAGGCTACGAACCGGGTTGGCTGACTCGCGATGTAACTTCTCTCTTTGCCAAACTTCGCCCTCGCCTCGTTGCCATTGCCGAAAAAGCTTTCTCCCTGCCTCAACCCCACTCCCGTAAAACTCTCCGAGGCCACTACCCCCGCGCCGGTCAGGAGAAATTCCTCCAACTGCTTCTTCCAAAAATCGGATTCGACACTAATGCAGGACGCCTCGACTCCAGTACTCACCCCTTCTGCTCTGGCCTCGGCCCGGGCGATACCCGGATGACCACCCGCTACGACGAAAACGACTTCATGGTCTCCCTCTACGGGGTCCTTCACGAGGCTGGCCACGGTCTCTACGACCAAGGTCTTCCGGAATCCCAAGTCGGCACGCCACTCGGCCAAGCCGCTTCCCTCGGCATTCATGAATCCCAATCCCGCCTTTGGGAAAACCGTGTCGGGCGCTCACGATCCTTCTGGAAATCCTGGTGGCCAGACTTCACCCGAGCCTTTACCGATCTAACAGGCCATAAGCACGAGGATTGCTGGCGCGCTTCGAACGCGGTGGAACGCTCCTTCATCCGTGTCGAAGCTGATGAAGTAACCTACGATCTCCATATCCTTCTTCGCTTCGAACTAGAAACCCAGCTTCTCAAAGGCGACCTCTCCGTTCATGACCTACCCGCTGCCTGGAACGAGTTGTTCGAAAAACTTCTCGGCTTAAAAGTCCCCGACGATGCCCGCGGTTGCCTCCAAGACATCCACTGGTCCCTTGGCGGCTTTGGTTACTTTCCCACCTACACTCTCGGCAACCTGACCTCTTCGCAGCTTTGGCAGGCCGCGAATCGGGATATTCCTAACCTCCCCACCTCTGTGGAAAATCGCGACTACCAACCCCTCCTTCGCTGGCTTCGTGAGAAAGTCCACTCCCACGGCCGACGCTATCCCGCCGCAGAACTCGTCCAGCGCGCCACAGGAAAACCCCTCGACCCAGAGGCCCACCTCAAGGTTCTCGAATCCAAGGTTCAAGAACTGTCCCAATGATCTCCTCGAATCAGATTTCCCTCGTCATCAGTACCTACAATCACGTCCGCCCTCTCGAGCTGTGCCTCGCTGGGTTTCGTAACCAAACAACTGCTCCCATGGAAATTCTTATCGCCGACGATGGTTCCGCCTCCCCCACTCGCGATCTGATCGTTCGACTCGCACCAACCTTGCCCTGCCCAGTCCATCACCTCTGGCACGAAGACAAGGGGTTCCGAAAGAATGCAATCCTCAACCAATCCTTGGCTGCTGCGAAGGGCGCTTACCTTGTCTTCACTGATGCGGACTGCATTCCTCATCCTAGATTTATCGAAGATCATGCTTCCTTAGCCGAGCAGGGCTTCTGGGTTCAAGGCCGGCGCTCTTATCTTAATGCCGCAGCCTCTGCCTCTCTCCAAGCGGGCGAGTCCGTTCCAAGTTTTCGTCTCTTCCTCGCAGGTCAACTCACCGGCGCCGCCAAAGCATTTCGACTCCCCTTTCCCATTATCAAACGTGACATGGCCCAACGAGGAATCATCGGCTGTAACATGGCTATGTGGAAAAAAGATCTTCTGGAGGTCAACGGCTGGGACGAGGAGTACGAAGGTTGGGGCCTTGGGGAAGACTCCGACATTGGCTCACGCCTCTATCATTTGGGCCGACCCCGCAAATTCGTCTACGGTCGGGCAATCCTTTATCACATCCACCACCCGGTCCTCAGCCGTGACCACGTGCCAAAAAGCCAATCCCGCCTAGATGAAACCCTTCGGACGAAAAAAGTCCG
>JASGCJ010000057.1 GCA_030054195.1 Minisyncoccota bacterium | reverse complement strand
ACAACTTCGTCGAAACAGCCCAGAAGGGGATCAAGCTCTCTGGTTATGTGGACGCAGGATACAGCTACAACTTTAACGGCCAGCCTCAACAAGTGGTGGCAGGTCGTGAAGGTGTGGATACGGCATACAAGGGAGACTTTAATCTTTATGCGGTGAAGATTGCCCTTGAGAAGGCACTTACGTCTGAAAACAAAGCGCAGGCTGGTTTCCGAACAGACGTGATGATCGGTGAGGATGCGAACTATCTCATCAATCGTGAAACCAGTGTCTCTCGTAGCGACAATTCTGCGAGCAATGACTCCAACGCGCTATTTCTCGAGCAAGCCTATGTTGCTATCCGTGCTCCTGTGGGCAACGGATGGGACTTCAAGGTGGGTAAGTTCGTTTCGATCCTTGGCTATGAAGTGATCGAGCGCCCAGCGAACATGAATGTTACCTACGGATTGCTCTGGCAGCAGTTCCCCCTCTACTACACCGGTGTATTATCGTCCTACCGTTTTGACGACTATGTGGATGCCAAGATTGGTGTAGTCAACGGCTCGAACAGCGATAACAACACCACGACCAGCTTAAGCGGTGACGGGTGCGCTGTCCTAGCGGCCTTGAATGTCACAGCGCCTGGTGGAAACGCAAACTGGAGCAACAATTTTCAATATAGCTCGAATGCAGAGAGCAATACTGCCGATACTCAGACGGGCGCTAGCTCGACATCGGTCGGTAAATTGAACAACAGCTCCGGAACTGGATATACTTTTATCTATAACTCTTGGGGTAACTGGGCTCCGAAATTTGCAGACGATAAGCTGCTCTTTGCCTTCAACAGCGTTTTGGGGACTGCTAACTCGAACAATAGTGCGAATAGTGCGACTGTTGGCAACAGTGGTGGCGCTACCTGGTATGGAGCAGGGGCCTATGCCAAGTACCAGTTTAACGACTGGTTCTCTCTCTCCAGCCGAGGTGAATATTTGGGGGGCAATAATATGGGTCTAGTTTCCAGTTATCCTCCCTACTCGGAAGCGGGTTTGAGCTGGTGGGAATACACCCTCACTGCCGGTTTCAATGTCATCGATAACCTCTTGATCCGTGCGGAATACCGGATGGATTGGGGCACCAACAGCACTCAAGGAAATCTGGATAATGTCCAGGATAGTGGTTTCGGCAGTGGTCCTTCCTACTACGCCGGGGCTGAAATCGTTTACAGCTTCTAAATCGATTTCTGGTTTCCAAGAAAACCCTGGGAGGCTTTGGCCTCCCGGGGTTTTTTGTCTTTGGGTCTTGGCGTTTTTTTAGGCTTTCGGATTGTATGCGAGAAGATTGGATCCTGGGTTATGGCCTAAGGGATAAGGAAAGTGCCGGAACGTCGTTAAGGATGACTGGCTACAATTATTCACATTTGGATGCAATATCTTGTAGTTAAAGCCATTTTAAAAACTATATATAGGGGTCTATGGGCAGTGGCAAATGGGTCTTTTCATCCTTTTTTACTGTTGGGTTCTGTCTTTTTTTAACGGGATGTGCCCAGTGGGGCGGAAAAGTTTTGGAGAACAACCACGTCGCCTTTAACGAGGCGGTGGCGGATTCGATGGACAAACAGATGCTTCTCAATGTGGTCCGAATGTCTAAAGGCAACTCCACCCAGTGGTTGATGGTCAGTTCCATCAACGTGAATACTTCTGTGTCGGCAGCCGTGAATGGAAATGTGGATGCCGTGACTCCTCCAGGCTTAGGGGCAAGTGGGGGAGGTGGTGTAGGGGGTAATTTCAACTATACGCCGAATATCACCTATATTCCGCGACAGGGTGAAGAGTTGGCCAAAGAGATGATGTCACCGATCCCAGTAGAAAGCATAGAAAAGATGGTTTCCGCAGGCTGGCCGATTAGTTGGGTGCTCTTCCTGGCCTGTGAGCGGTTTCAGGGGGTCAGTTCTTTTGATGTGACGCTCGGTACGTCTATGGGGCTGGATGATGCCAAATTTGGACGCTTGCTGGAGCTGATGGACCACTTGCAGTATAAACAGCTGATCTCCATGAGTCTGACGCCCCAAGCGATCACTTGGAACGATCATCCGGTCCCTGATAGTGAAGTCAATTTGGACCGTCTTCTTCAGTCGGAAAAGGATCGGATTTTTTACAACAAACGAACGGATGGGGCGGGGTACGACCTGGTAAGCATTGCATCCGTTCCCGTTTTTACCGTTTATCCCAAGGCGATGAATACGACGGAGGGAAAGGAGCTGTGCCAGATGCTGGAGTTGCCTGGTCCGGGAGATTATCGGATGGTCTCTGTTGAAAACTGCCCCATTGAGGGGAAGCGGATTTCTATTCGTACCCGCTCTTTGTCTGCCCTTATGCGGTTGATGAGTTATGGAGTTGATCCGGCCGTCGAATCTCCCGAACCCACTCCAGATGTCGATACCCCTGAGGAATTGTGGAAGCTCATGCAAAGAGTTGATTTTTCAGCCTACGATGCGACTCAGGATGTCCGGGCAGTTTTCCGGATCCATCGAGACGACTCGATGCCGGAGGGATCCTCCGTAGTGGTCGATTATGCCGGGGACTGTTATTCGATCCTCGATAAGGATAGGACTTCGAAGGCGATTTTCGCCTTGGTGACCGATTTCTATAACCTGCAGGTGAAAAGCGATAATAGCATTGCTCCTATTCTGACAATTCCCGTTGGACGATAGAGACCGAACTATGCTGGTGATGGTTCTAGTAGCGGTTCTGTTCACTGTTTTTTCTCCAACATGGGGAATGGCAATGGATAAGGCAGACCGCCCATTTCCTTCAGGCTCGGTGGCTTACTTGCAGGAGAAAGATCCCCGAGGGCCTTGGTCCATCCATCTGATCCGAATCGATCGTCACAACCCCAACTACTTTTTTACGACCACCCTGGGAGGAGAAAGAAAGATCGGCCGGGCAACTTTGACGGACCAGTTGGTGAGTCTTCCCATCGGAAAAGGGAAACCTGTCGCGGCAATCAACGGAGATTTCTTTCTGATCAACCTGCACCATTTTGGAGATCCGCGAGGATTGCAGGTTATCGATGGGGAACTGGTAAGCGCTCCAGCGGGGCACTCCAGCCTATGGTTCGACACGAACGGCGCGCCTTGCTCCACCAATGTGTATTCCGATTTTAGAATCCACTTTCCTGACGGAAGCTCTGCACCATTCGACCTGAATCAAAACCGTTGGCACGATGAATCGATTCTTTTCACAGCCGCCAACGGATCATCTACCCGAACGTGGGGCGGTCGTGAAATCGAGCTGGCACCCCTGCCAGAGCAGTCTTGGTTACCGCTTCGCATCGGGCAGGAGATGAAAGTGAAGGTGGCCCGAGTACGGGAGGGCGGGAATACTCGTCTGGGACCCGACTCCCTGGTTTTTTCCCTTGGCTCTCGTTTGGCTTCGAAGGTACCGGTTCTCAAGCCAGGAGACGAGTTGGTCATATCCACTGCGACACGTCCCAATCTGACTGGTGTGACCACGGCGATTGGAGGCGGACCCAAGCTAGTAACAGATGGAAAGGCGTGGAAGTGGAAGAATCCTAAACAAGATCGTCATCCCCGCAGTGCAATCGGTTGGAACCGAGATTTTATTTTTCTCGTGGTGGTTGAGGGGGAACAGAAAACATCCGTGGGAATGACTTTTCCGGAACTAGCGACTTATCTGGTGGGCTTGGGTTGTGAGGAGGCACTGAACTTCGACGGTGGTGGCTCCAGCGCGCTCTGGTACCAAGGAAAGACAGTGATTCAAGCCAGCCAAAACGACGAACGGTTGGTGGCTAATGCGCTGGTTCTATGCGAGCGTCCGGTGATCGAGGAACATTCAGCTAAGGGAGTCGAGAGTCTCAGCACACAGGGGGGTAAGAAACGATAATGCCTGCCCGCAGTACAAATAACCGGAGCTTGTGCTGGCCCTTGGTGGGGGATTGGTTGCCTGGTTTGTTATTCTGTGGGCATTTCTGGCTTTCCTCTGACTTCGAGGAGAACTCCTTGTTGCAGTAATCGCAGCGATAATTTGCCTTGGTCTGTGCCGGTAGGATGCTGAGCCAGCCTGATGCTAGGAGAAGAAGTGAAATCGAACAGAGGGTTTTGGTCATGGAGCGTTCTTCCTTTTTAGCCCTTTAAAAAGGCGTTGGGAAACTTGTGTGGACCATTTATGGGGGATGGTTTACCTGGTTATAATCTCGTGAGCATGCGGTGTGTCCCATGCATTCCCCCACAGACCCTTTGGGCATCTCTTGGTCCTAGGATGAGTGTCGAACTGCATGCCGCAACGAGTGCAGACATATTTTTTCTGGGTCTGTGCCGGGAGGATACTGAGCCAGGCTGATGCTAGGAGGAGTAGTGTAATCGAGGAAAGGGTTCTGATCATGGAGTGATATTTCGTTTTAGACCCTTAAAAGGCGAAAGACTTTACTACTTTGCGCGAAACTCGTGCGGACCCTGGTAGATGCCTGGGTTTCGTGGTTCGGTGTTCTGTGGGCATTTCTTGCTTTCCTCCGACTTGGAGGAGAACTCTTTATTGCAGTGAGTGCAGACATATTTTGTTTGGTTCTGTGCCGGGAGGATGGTGAACCAGCCTGATGCCAGGAGGAGTAGCGTAGCCGTGGAGAGGGTTTTGATCATGAGGCGATACTTCGTTTTAGACCCACAAAAGGCAAGAGTCTTTTTTTTGAGATACAGATCCAGAAGCCTTTGATACTTCAAGGAAAGGGACCAGAAGTTAGGTTATTTGGGTAAGCAGGAAATGTTTTCTGATTAGGCGGCGGATTACTTTATGCCGTTCAGTTCGGGTATGTTCTCCATGATGTTACGGATCATGATTTCGGAATCGTCGATCTGGATCCAACCCACCTTGGGATACTCAAGGTCAATGATCAGATAATTGGTAAAGGCCACGAACCCGAGAAACAGGAAGATGTGGGGCCAGCTTTTCTTTTTCAGCATTGAGATCTGATAACCCAATAAAAAAGAGGCCACTAGAGAGAGGGTCAAAAGAAAGAGCATAATGATCATGGGGGGATGGAAACTGGTAAGGATCTTGCGTGAGGTGGTGAGGCTGCGTAGTTCGCTCAGGGTGGACAGAAGCGTTAGTGCGGCGCGTCGATCCACCTTGTAGTCGCTAGACTTTATCACGGATTGCCAAAGTTGATCTTGAATCTGATAGGAGTGAAGGGTTTCCAGTTGATAGGCGGCTAGGTCCGATCGCAACCGGTAACAATTGAGGCGAGTCCGGAGATAGTCTTTCATGAGAGTGCGAAGTTGGGGCTGGTCTGCAGAAGGCATGAGGTCGACCTGCAAGTAGCCTCGGGACAACGTATTTGCTTCCTCAACGATGATTTTTCTCCGTTCATCATGCCGGTGCATGGCGCCTGAGAAGGTGAAGGCGAGCAGGAGTCCGTAAACCGCGAGGATGGGGCCATCAATAATACCGATCCATTCCTTGCCTCTAGCCTGGTTGCTAGCCAGTTGCTTGCGACCCCACGAACGACCTAATTCCAAGCAGCCGTACATTCCCAAAACCATGGTGATGTAAATGGGGATGGCATCCAGCTCGTTCCAGATATCGAATGAAAGCAGTGAAGGCATGATTTACGATCTTAAGTCCGAACGGGGGAAGGGCGCAATTCGTCGTTACGAGAGAGTGGATTCGAATGAGGGATGTTGATCTCGCGACAGTTCGTGAGAGGGATTGGGCTCTAAAGGCGTCGGGTTGCTAACCCGACTCATTTGCCATCATCGTCAGAGGGAGAGGGTCCAAATCCCCATAGTGAAAAATCCAAATCGTTCTCTCTGCGCGTCTGAAAATCAGACGGCTGTCCCTCCATCCAAAGATTTCGGATTTTGGTCATTCGAGGGGACTGAATCAGCAGAGCTGGTGAATACTTGCCTTTCCCCATCAACATCTCCTCCCCGTTGGCTCCCTGAAAGATTAAGAGATTCTCCTCTTCCGTTTTTTTGTTGGATAGATCCCCAAACTGTTCCCGCCAGACAGTTTGGGCCTTGGCCTCGGTCCAAGGGCTCTTTCCGCTGAAATAGCGAATCTGTACGCACTCTCCTAACAGAAATAGGTACTGCGCCTGTCTTCCGGACGTAGTTTTGTCCTCTGCCACGGCCAAAACAAAGGTTCGATTGTACAGAAGGGTTTCCCGCACAACCGCGAGGTTCTTTAAAATCTTAAGATCCGTAAGTGACTTGCCCAATTCGGCCAAGGCTAACCCAGTCCCTAGGACGCAAATGCCTGCAAGTAACAAGCCTCTCTTCATCTCTCTTTTATATTCCGTTCTGTCCACTTCGTCGAATCGCGCATGAAGGCGCCATCGATTTGCATTCAGGGTTCGGGATGCGTAATTGAGCTCACAGATCTTGTGTAGAACAGGAAACCTATCAGGATGTGGAAATGGAAAGTGTCGAGTGTCCTGATGAGTCGAAGTTTACAAAGGAGCAGAGAGAGCAGTTCGACCGCTTGCCGATCAATCTCACGCGGATGCTTCTGTACTGTCCGGTCCCGATGGTTAAGTCCTTCCTGGATTTCGGTTTGTCGTTCCGAACGGGAAGTCTTGAGCCAAAACTCAGGGAGCTGGTGATTGTGAGGATGGCCACCTTGCGTGCTAGTTCTTATGAGCTTATGCATCATCTACCGGCTGCTAAGACAGCCGGTTTGAGCGAGATGGAAATATCCGCCATCACCTCGGCTCAACCCTCCGGTCTTGATCAGAAATACTCCATCATGATTCAGCTGGTAGATGATTGTTCTCAATTAGGAATGGTGTCTGACTCCACTTTTGAGAAAGCGGCAGAGTTCTTTTCAGTAGCACAGATTGCGGAGGCAACGCTTCTTGCGGGGCTTTACGAAATG
>JASGCJ010000002.1:25776-110269 GCA_030054195.1 Minisyncoccota bacterium | reverse complement strand
CGGTGGATCGTTTGAAGGATTTAATTCGCGAACACGGAAAATGGGTGGATGCACCAGCGGGTGGCGTTCCTGTGCCTGTTTAGTCTCGAATCATACGCATTAGAGCTGGATAGGATTTTGGGCGGCGGTGAGAAAGATCATCGAGGAGGGATCGAGCGGTTCGCCGTGGATCATCAAGGCCGAGGGTTTTGAGAAGAGCTCGCTCGAATCGTTCCACAAGGCGGGAGTGGGGATCTTTTTTGCCAAGCCACTGAAGCGCGGTTTGGAGAAGATGATGTAGAGATTCCAAATGTGCATCCGGTTCGGCGATGCTTTCGATCTGTTGCGAGAAGTAGGTGGCTGCGAGTAGGCGCGAGTAGGATTGTCGCAGGCCCGAGTGGGTCTCCCGGAGGCGTGCTTCTTTGAGGTGATGGAGTGTGGTTCGCCTGGATAAATCCCAAGTGATTTCGCACTCATGAAAGAGGTCGAGATGACCTTTGAGTGGGCTACCTGGTTTTGCGGCTCCGCGGGCTAGGGTACGAAGAATCCCGTGGTGTCGGGTCAACCATATCGCCAGAAGGCTGGTTTCACCTTGGCGGCGGATATGGAAGAGAATCCCTTCATCTTGAAGTGTTTGGCTCAATAGGAGGAGACTACCAGAGGGGGGAAGGGGTGGCGAAAGTAGGGAAGAACGAGGGGTGACTCAGGGGTGGAAAATGTGTAGAAAGTCGGGATGGGCACGGCTAGAGAAACTACGGTTCTTCAGGAGGCGAGCATGACAGGGATTTCCCTGCATAGCGGCTCCAAGGTGCGATTGACCGTAAAGCCAGCTGGGGCTGGATCTGGGTATCAGTTCCGTAGGATGGATTTGGCGGACCAACCCACCATTCCGGCCTTCTTGGAAAAAGTAAAGCAGGTGGAGCGGGCCACCACACTGGCTGAAGGCAGTGTTAAGGTCAGTACCGTCGAGCATTTGCTTTCGGCTTTACGCGGATTGGAAATTGATAATGCCTTGATTGAGTTGGATGCGAATGAGCCACCGATCGGGGATGGAAGTGCAGCTCCTTTTTTGGAGATGTTGGCGAAGGCAGGTCGCAAGGAGTTGGAAGCCCCAAGATCGGTCTTTGAGATCCGGGAGCCTGTCTATGTGACGACTCCTGACGGGGGCTACATGGCGGCTTTGCCTCACGATGGATTCAAGGTTTCCTGCACGAATGCAAATCACACCCATCATCACACGCAGTTTTTGAGTTTAGAAATCGGGGCCGCGAATTACGCCAAGGAGATTGGACGGGCACGAACGTTTGTATTTTACGAGGAGGTCGAGCCGCTTTTGGCCAAGGGTCTCATTAAGGGGGGGAGTTTGGAGAACGCGATTGTGATCCGAGGTGAATCGGTAATGAGTAAGGAGCCTTTGCGTTATCCCGACGAGTTCGTTCGTCACAAGATTCTCGATATCATTGGGGATCTGGCGCTTTTTCCAGTGCCGATCCGGGCTCATATCTTGGCGGCAAAAACGAGTCACGGGCTTAATCTGCTATTTGCCAAGGCTCTCTACAAAGCGTATCGGGCCTATCAGTCGTCGTTGATGCCTGTGGAAAACATCCCTGTCGGGGAACGGGCCATGGATACGAACGATGTCATGAAGATTTTGCCCCATCGTTATCCGTTCCTGATGGTCGACCGGATTTTGCGTTTTGAAGGGGACACCAAGGCAGTGGGTTTGAAGACGGTGACCATCAATGAACCTTATTTTCAGGGACATTTCCCCGGGCATCCGATCATGCCTGGTGTTCTCCAGATTGAGGCGATGGCGCAAGTTGCGAGTATCCTCCTGCTACGGAACACGGAAAATGCGGGAAAGCTCGGTTATTTTATGAGCGTTGATAAGGCTAAGTTTCGCAAACCGGTCCTGCCGGGAGACATGCTTACGATGCAGGTAGAGTTGACGAAATCGAGGGGCAAGATTGGAAAGGCGGAAGGTCAGTGTCTGGTAAATGGTGAGGTGGTTTCAGAGGCAGAGCTTATGTTCGCGATTATTGATCGCTGAGGAGGGATTGTGCCGGTTCACTCCACCTCTGTGGTTCATCCAAAAGCGAAGGTGCCCAGTTCCGTAGAGATTGGGCCTTACTGTGTCGTGGGTGAAGGGGTGGAGTTGGGTGAGGGTTGTGTGTTGCGGCACCATGTGAATTTGGAAGGTCCGAGTTGGTTTGGAAAAAAGAATATATTTCATCCCTTCTGCTCGATTGGGGGCAAGACGCAGGATTTAAAGTACAAAGGCGAACCTACGTATTTGGAGGTAGGGGACGAAAATAACTTTCGGGAATTTGTAACCGTCAATCGTGGAACGGGACCTGAGGAGAAGACCCTCATTGGAAGCCGGAATCATTTTCTGGCATACGCACACATCGCGCACAATTGCGTGGTTGGCAACGACTGTATCTTTTCTAACAACGGGACCTTGGCGGGGCACGTGATCGTGGGGGACTTTGCGGTGGTCGGGGGATTATCTGCCGTTCACCAGTTTTGCAGGATTGGGCGGCATGCGATGATTGGGGGATGCACTAAAGTTGTGCAGGATGTTCTGCCGTACATGATCGCAGACGGAAATCCTGCAGTGACGCGGGCAGTGAATCTGACCGGATTGCAAAGGAAGGGGTTCTCCGAGGAGGCGATCCGTGGCTTGAAAGATGCGCTGAAGGTTTTGTTGAACCCAAAATACAATCTTTCCCAAGCAAGGGAGTATTTGATTGAGAAGGGGGCAAAGACTGACGAAGTGAAGGAGCTGATTGAGTTTTTGAAGACCTCAGAGCGAGGCGTGGTGTTGCGCTAGGTACTGATTGGTTTACGACCCGAAGGATGGAATTTTAGGGATCAGGCCGGATTTGTGGGCGCGGCCAAAGAACTCTTTCAGGCCCGCCCGGCCACGATCGCCGAAATCAAGAGTCAGATCGTTTACATACATGCCGATGAATTTTTCGGTGCGTTTCTCGTCCATTCCACGGCTTAGGGGTAGGGCATGGCGGACTCCAGCCTGGCGGTGGTCGAGGGCGTAATGGACGCTTTCCCGGAGAGTCTCCGTGACGGAGGCGATCACCTCCGGACCTAGATCTCGTCGGACCACATTTCCACCCAGCGGCAAGGGAAGTCCGCCGGTGTCCTTAGCCCACCAAGTTCCCAGGTCTTCGCAAAGCTTAAATCCCTCATCTTGATAGGTGAGTTGGCCTTCGTGGATGATTATTCCTGCATCGACTCGGCCTGAAAGAATCTCCTCCTGAATCTTATCGAAGGGTAAATTCACTGCCTCAAAAGAGCCGTGGGGAAGGCCGAGATAGAGTTGAAGGGTGAGATAGGCGCTGGTCAGGAGTCCGGGGATGCCGATCCGCTTCGTTTTCATCGTCTCCCGGTCGATCTTCTTTTTTGCGACCAGACAGGGTCCGTAGCCGTCCCCAAAACTGGCACCACAGGGAAGAAGTGCGTATTGGTCGGCAATCCGTGTGTAGGCGTGGAAGGAAACCGCCGAAATATCCAGTTCATTCGCCTGACATCGCCGGTTCAGGGTTTCGATGTCCTGCAGAATATGGGTGAATTCATGGCCGCGGAGATTCACAAGGTTTTTGGCCATGGCGTAAAACATGAACGCGTCGTCCGCGTCGGGGCTATGGCCTAGGGTCAGTTTCATGATGAAAAATTGTAGCGGATCAGCGTCGGCAGAACGAGCTGAGAGACTAGTTGTAGTCGTCTTTCGTAACGGAAGCAGCATCCCGTGAGCCGAGAACCTCGGCTTGCTGCTGGACACGGGAAACCGATTCATCGAAGCGATAGGCGTGGCAATTGGGGCAAAGAAGGGCTTTTTTCAGCACAATACTTCCGCACCCCTCACACACCTTGTAGTCGGACGGTTGGGCCAAAATCTTGGCTGCAGCGCTGGCACGATCCGGTGTCGCTCCCATGGGCGGAAGGTACTGATCGGCATGGGTTCGGCAAGAGCTTCGCGAAAGAAAAAAATCGGGTAAGGTGAATGGATGTCAGGAAAAGCAAGTAGGATTTCCGAATTATGGGACGGGATCGACGCACGGGGGAGGGATGTGCGGTATGCCGCGTATTTTCACCATTTTAACCGTGAGGATTACTACGAAGCCCACGATGTTCTCGAGTCCCTTTGGCTGGAGGAAGGCCGGCAGGCTCGGGGGGCGGCCTTTTATCAGGGATTGATCCAGTTGGCGGGTGCTTTTGTCCATATGCGAAAGCATTTCGAGCATCCCGGTCACCGGGTGCACCAGCAGCGTCTTGCTCCCGCTTATCGGCTTCTTGGGTTGGCGGAAAAGAATCTGGCCGGATACGGAGAAGAGTGGGAGGGAATTCGACTAGAAGTGATTTCCGAATTAGCGAAGGAGATAAAAAGCGTTTTGTCGTCCGGCGAATTTCAAAAAAATCCTTGGAGTCCCAAGCAAGGGCCTAGATTGGGACTGCCGAAGAAACCCAATTAGTCGTCTTTTTTCTTCAGGCCATGCTTTTCCATGGCTTCGCCGAATTTTTCGGTGACGCTATCGGCCAGACGACCGATCTGCATCGATTCCTGAAGACCAGTCCCTTTGGCAATCATATTGCCGATTTTGGCAAAGGGGCTGAGTCCGGGTCCTGGAGACATCTTGGCTTTGGCAGAACTGTTATAAACGAGGAAAGGTTCGGTGATGGGATGACTGGCATCGGCTACGGAAATGACGATACCAACAACAGGATTGTCGGTTCCAAGGACCTTTTTCCCTGGGTCGAGATTGACCACGTTACCTTCCAGCTTCCATCCATCGGCGGGAACAGGGGAAGAACTGGTCCAGATCTGGGCAGGTAGTTCAGCATCTTTCATTTTTTCGAGGATAGCAGCCGTGAGGTCGGTTTTCAGGTCAGCCAGTTTTGTTTTCGTCTCATCATCGTCAGCAGGCAGGATGGATATTCCCGCCTCATTTTTCTTTTTGGCGTCGGCGATGGCTGCGGGGTCGATTTTTACAGGGAGGATGTAAATCTTTGACGCCATCTGGGTCGGCCAGACGATCGTACTTGGAGTAGCGACTTGAGCGGTTTTGACGGTTTCGTCAGCTGCGTATGTGGACAAGCAACTCAGGAGGAGTGCCAAAAGAATGGATTTAATCACGAAAGTTATTAAAGGAGAGAGAGACGGGGAAGTCGAGACCACGCAAATGGGCAATCGCTGCTTGGAGGTCATCTCGATTTTTCCCAGAAACGCGTACTTTTCCCCCTTCGATAGCCGCCTGAAGTTTTAGGCCGGAAGAGCGGACCGACTGGCTAACCGATTTTGCATTTTCGCCCGAAAGACCTTGTTTTAAGTGCATCTCTTGACGGGCACGACCTACAGAGGAGAGTTCTGCGTCTTTTGTCTCCAAGTTTTTGAGGGGGATACCCCGTTTTGCCAGCTTGCCGATAACGATCTCCCGGAGTGCATCCAACTTGAACTGGTCGTTTGCCGCAAAGATGAGCTTGTCCTTTTCCTCCGTGATTTCCCATTCGACTCCCTTGAAGTCAAAACGGCTCGCCAGCTCTTTCCGTGCCATGAGCAGGGCATTGGCCATTTCGGCCATATCGATTTCGGATACTACGTCAAACGAGGGCATAGTAGCTATTTCTTGGGGGAACCGACCTGAATGTCCAACTGCCCATCTTTGTAGGCCAAGGTGAGGTTCGAGCCATCTGGAATGTCTCCTTGAAGAAGTTTTCGGGATAGGCGGGTTTCCACTTCCCGTTGGAGATAGCGCTTCAGGGGTCGGGCTCCGTAGACAGGATCGTAGCCCTCGCGAGCGATATGTTCGCGGGCGGCATCGGATAGTTCGAGCGTCAAGCGCCGTTCGGCCAAGCGCTGCCGAAGTAGATTGAGTAGGAGATCCACAATCTTTTTGATCTCTGCCAATGTAAGGGGCTTAAAGAGTACGATTTCATCAACCCGATTTAGGAATTCAGGGCGGAAATGTTTCCGAAGCTCCCCCATGACCGACTTGCGGGCTTTTTCGGTAATCTCTCCTTTCGAGTCGAGTCCTTCCATAAGCAGGGGAGAACCAATGTTCGAGGTCATGATGATTAGGGTATTCTTGAAATCGACGGTTCGACCTTGGCTATCGGTCAAGCGACCATCATCCAAAATCTGCAGGAAGGTATTGAAGACATCGGGATGTGCCTTCTCGATTTCGTCGAAGAGAATCACGCAGTAAGGGCGACGGCGTACCGCTTCGGTAAGCTGTCCGCCCTCTTCGTAACCCACATAGCCGGGAGGTGCGCCGATGAGTCGTGAGACGGCGTGCTTTTCCATGTATTCCGACATGTCGATTCGAATGACCGCGTCTTCGCTATCAAAAAGGGTTGAGGCAAGGGCTTTGGCGAGTTCGGTTTTTCCGACCCCGGTAGGTCCTAGGAAAAGAAAGGAACCGATAGGACGTTTCGGATCCTTGAGCCCTGAGCGGGCGCGGACCACGGCGTCGGCCACGGCCTGGACGGCTTCGTCCTGACCGATGACCCGTTCATGGAGAATCTTGTCGAGACGGAGAAGCTTGTCTTTTTCCCCTTCCAGCAGGCGGGAAACGGGAATACCAGTCCAGCGGGCTACGACCTGACCGACTTCTTCGGCAGTGACCTCTTCACGGACAAGGCGGGGCTTGGCATCCTTTTCCTTGTCCTTGCTTTCGGCGGCGGCTTCCGAATCTTTCAGCTTTTTTTCAAGTTCGGGGAGTTTTCCGTATTGGAGCTCGGCGACCTTATTCAGGTCATAGGCGCGTTGGGCTGTTTCGATCTGTTGGCGAATCTTGTCGATTTCCTCACGGATCTTGCGAGAGGATTCTACTCCTCCTCGTTCGGCCTGCCAGCGGGCATGAAGTGCATCCCGTTTGGCTTTCAAGTCGGCCAACTCTTTTTCGAGAACCTTCAACCGCTCCTTGGAAGCCGTATCCTTCTCCTTTTTGAGGGCTTCGCGTTCGATTTCAAGTTGGAGAATTCGGCGTTGCAGATTTTCCAGTTCTTCTGGCATCGACTCAATTTCGGTGCGGAGTTTCGCGGCGGCTTCATCGATAAGATCGATTGCCTTGTCGGGAAGAAAACGATCGGTGATGTACCGGTTGGAGAGGGTGGCTGCTGCTACCAGGGCGGCATCTTGAATCCGAACCCCATGGTGAACCTCATACCGCTCCCGAAGGCCGCGGAGGATCGAGACGGTGTCCTCGACCGAAGGTTCTTCCACCATGACGGGTTGGAATCGACGTTCGAGGGCTGCATCCTTTTCGATATATTTTCTGTATTCGTCAAGAGTTGTGGCCCCGATGCAGTGGAGTTCGCCCCGAGCGAGCATGGGTTTAAGCATGTTTCCCGCATCCATGGAGCCTTCGGCTTTGCCAGCTCCCACGATGGTGTGAATTTCGTCGATGAAGAGGACGATTCCTCCCTCGGCTTTGACTACTTCATTGAGAACTGCCTTGAGGCGTTCTTCGAATTCCCCACGAAACTTAGCTCCTGCGACAAGTGCTCCAAGGTCGAGGGCGACGATTTTCTTTTCCTTTAGGCTTTCGGGGACGTCTCCCGCAACGATTCGGCGGGCTAGACCCTCGACGATGGCGGTTTTACCGACACCGGGTTCACCAATGAGGACGGGATTGTTCTTCGTGCGACGGGAGAGAACTTGAACGGTGCGACGGATCTCTTGATCGCGCCCGATGACGGGATCCAGTTTGCCCTGACGGGCAAGGCGAGTGAGGTCGCGCCCATATTTTTCGAGGGATTCATACGTGGCCTCGGGGTTGGCGGAGGTAACGCGTTGACCTCCGCGAACCGTTTGAAGGGCTGCAAGGAGTTTGTCCTTTGTAATGCCAAACTCTTTAAGCACCTTAGCAGCACCAGTGTGGGAATCCTCCTTGATGGCGGCGAGGAGGAGGTGTTCGACGCTGATGTACTCATCCTTAAGTTTCGAAGCTTCCTCCGCGGCTCGTCCCAGAAGGGATTGGAGTCGAGGAGTGATCATGGTGCTTCCCGGAGAGACGCCTGGGCCAGAGACTTTTGGGAGACGGGCGATTTCCGATTCGAGCTGTTCTGCAAAGCGGGCGGGTTGAGCGCCCAGCTTTTCGATCAGACGCGGAATCAGGCCATCCTGCTGTGTAGCGAGAGAGTGAAGTAAGTGTTCGACCTCGACTGCTTGGTGACCTTGCTGGGCGGCAACGGCTTGGGCAGATGCGACAGCTTTTTGAGCATTTTCTGTAAGCTTGTTCAGGTCCACGATTAAATTATCAGTCAAATAGGGGTGTAAGGCGAAAGAAAATTAACGTGTCATCCGGAAGAGAAGGGATGGAAATGACGGAATCAGGCGGGATAGATTCCAGACAAGGCTTTGGGCTAAGGGATCAAACATCGCATGTTGAAGCCAACGTGCGTGGCGCAATCGTGGGGCAAAGGTTTGATCGAGAAGGGTGGCAACTTTTTGTGTAGTGCTGTTCCAGCCAAGTTTTCCTCGGGACCAGTCTACTAAGGGTTGTATGGAGAGGTCCGCACTTTCTATGGCCATCGACATGCCATTTCCAGTCACGGGAGGGATCATGGTGAGAGCATCCCCAATCCGAAGACCGGAATGAGAGGAGGCTTTTTTTGGAGTGAGAGAGAGTGCGGCAATGGAGCTGAAAGAGGAGTCATCCCAAACAGCGCTCTTTAATCGGTGCAATAAGAGAGATTCAGGCTGGCCAGAGAGCCACTGTTTCCAGCTGGTCGAGAGATTGGGAACTGGGGATCGGGAACGAAAGAGGCCACAAACGTTGACTTGATCATCCTCTATCCGGCAGAGACCAATGTAACCCTGTTTGGATAGGTGCATCTCGAGCCCTGCTTCTAGCCTCACATTCCGAGCATGGGCTTTGAGGCCGAACCAGCGCCAACCGTGTTCGGTAACAGAAGGTTGGCGACCCGTAGCCAGAACAACTCCCTCAGAAGTTTCGGGGGCAATGCGTTGTCCTGTTTGAATATTGGCTCCTGCCTGTTTGAGTTCATGCAGAAGAAACTGATCCATCTCATAACGGGAAAGGCAGAGGGCTGGTTGAGGGAGTTGACGTCGAGAGAGAATGGAGGGGCCTGAGGCGAGAATCACGTCGGAAGATTCCACTGCACCTAAGCTGTTGAGTCTTGTGCGAATTCCTAAGGATTGGATCACGGAAAGGCCGCGTCCGCTTAAATATTCTCCGCACACTCGGTGTCGAGGGTAGGTACCAGCCTCAAAAAGGGTGACGGGTACGTTTTCCTGGCGGAGGCGAAGTCCCAAAGTCAGGCCTGCGAGACCCCCTCCGATAATGGTGACGGGTTTCAGTCTATCCTCTCAGCTGAAAAGAAGTGAGTGAAGAGACCTGAGCTGCGTTCTACAAAATCCCACGACAAGGGAGAGGGCCAAAGGGCAGAGATTTCATGCCCACAAAAGCCTGCTTCCACACTGACACGGGCATCGTGCTGGGTTACGGGGTGGCAACCTAGGATTCCGAGAAGACGTGAACCGATTTTTCCTGGTAGCCCACGGCGGGGCTCTGCGGCAGCGAAAAGCGGAGTGCGAGTGGCTAGAGATTGAAAAAGATTCTTTAGCAGCTCATCGGCGAAGTGATGAAGAAAAAGATTTGCGATAATGAGTTCTGCGCGTGGAGCGGCTTGAGCCCACTCATGTACTTCGGCTGAGACAAGAGAAGGAAGCCAATTCTTGCGTCGCAGAAAGTCGAGCGTGGAGTCTGAAACGCTGGGTTGCCGATCCACGAAAAAGAGGCGGGCTCCATGTCCGCCATGAGGAAACGCAATGGGGAGGATAGAGGTGAGGAGGTGCCCGTCGCCGCAACCGAGATCGACCAAGCTTGCGGGAGGGCGGTCGGGAAATTTGTTTTGGATCCAGTGAAGCCACAATTTCTTTTGGCCGAGAATGGAATGAAGGCGTTGCAGATCGCGTCGGCTGGCAAGAGCGGCGGGATCGGACGGAGAGAGAGAGTCGAGTTTTTCGGGAGTTAGGTGACGAAGGCTCATGAACGAACTTCGAGGAGGGCTCCATAACTGGAAAATCCAGCTCCGAAGGAGGCCAGCCACCAGTTTCCGTCTGGAACACCATTTTCGATAGCCGATCGAAGTGCAAAAAGGCAGGAGGGGCTGCTCATGTTCCCGTGTCGGCGCAGGACTTCGGTGCTGTGTTGGGTATCTTTCTCTTTGAGGTGAAACTCTTTCCTTAGTGCAGAGAGAACATCGCGCCCACCCGCGTGCCAAACCCAGCCCGTGATATCTTTCTCGTGAAGGCCCGCTCGCTCAAAAACCGTACGTGCGTGACGTGCTGCGAGAGTGGGGACTTCGGGTGCGAGAAGATTTCGAAGAAGGCCGTTCTTGTGATCGAAGCGAAGGTGATCGCGGTGGGCTGGCTCCAAATGAGATGTGCTTTTGACGATTCGGACTTTCCTTTTTGTGTTGGGAGGCTGACTTGAGACGATGGCCGCAGCGGCGCCATCCCCAAAAAGGCAGGCGCTGATGAGGACTCCGGGATCATCATCAAGGTAAGATGCGGCGGAGCAAATTTCCACGCAAACGACAAGGGCGTGGCGGGCTTGGCCTGAGGCGATGAGAGCGGAGGCTTGCTGGAGGGCAGGAAGAGCGGCTCCGCACCCAAGTCCGACGAGATCGAGAAAGGTAAGAGAGGAGGAGAGGCCGAGGCTTTGGGAGAGGTAGCTTGTAAGGCCTGGGCAGATGTAGCCGGTGCAGGTGGCAACGAGGAGGGCATCAATGTCCGCGAGTTTCAGGCCAGAATTTCGCAGGGCTTCACGGGCAGCAGCTTTGGCAAGAGCAGGCGCATGTTTTTGGAACCGGGCCATCATTTTGTCGGGTTCGAAGACAAAGGCGTCTGCCATTTGCTCTAAAGCAAAGTGCCGGGTTTCAATCCCGTTCTGGTTACTGAGGACTTTGCGGAGGATGGCACGGGAGCGGGTGGTGAGTTCCTGGAATTTCGGAGTCGCTTGCAAGGCCGTAAAAACCTCGGTCTGAGAAAAAGCGCGGGGTGGAACAGCTGTGCCGATGGATTGGAGAAACACGAAAGCTAAGGATAAGGTACGTCGCTAAAACCGCAAATGGGAGTTACAGCAGTTTGCGAAGTTGGGCTAGGGTGCGGGTGTTGACGACGTCTTGGGCACGGAGCCAACCTTTGCGGGCAAGTGTGACTCCGAAATCGAGAAAGCGGAGGTGGGATGTTTTATGGGCGTCGGGATTGATGCAGCAAAGAATTCCTAGGTCGCGAGCCTTGTGCCACCAGCGCCAATCAAGATCGAGACGCCACGGGTTGGCATTCAGTTCAATCCAAGTTCCGTTGGCCGCGGCAGCATCAAGAATTTTAGGAATGTTGACGGGGTAGGCCTCGCGCTCGAGAAGAAGCCTGCCCGTTAGATGCCCCAGGCAGGTGACGTGGGGGTTTTCGATAGCTCGGAGGATGCGATCGGTCATTTCCTTTTCATCGGAAGTGAATCCGGAGTGAACCGAGGCCACTACGTAATCCAGTTCCTTGAGTAGAGAGTCGGGAAAATCGAGCTTTCCTCCTTTGAGAATGTCGCACTCCGTACCGGATAGGAGAGTGCACTTGGGTTTTTTCGAGTTGAGGGATTGAATCTCTTCGATTTGTTTTTCGAGGCGTTTGACATCAAGGCCGTTAGCTTGGAAAGAGGATTTGGAGTGATCCGCGATGCCAAGCCACTCGAGTCCAAGCTCGGCGGCGGCTTGTGCCATGGCGGCGAGAGTATCCTGCCCGTCGCTGGCCAAAGTGTGATTGTGGAGGCATCCGCGGATCTGGTCGCGCGTCAGAAGATCGGGTAGTTCGTCTTTTTCGGCCGCAGCGATTTCTCCGCTGTCTTCACGGAGTTCGGGAGGAATAAAGGCGAGACCCAACGCTTTGTGGAGATCCTTTTCGTCTTTGAGTTTTAGGGGGGTCTTGGATTTTCCTTTTAGAAGGCCCCATTCGCTGAGGTGAAGACCGCGGTCGATGGCCCGTTGGCGGAGTGCGATATTGTGCTCTTTGGATCCCGTGAAGTGGGCCAAGGCGGTCGGCCAAACCTCAGGAGGGACGACACGGAGATCGCAAGGGATGCCTCCTGCGAGGATGACGCTGGATTTGGTTTCGCCGTGGGCGATGACTTTTTCCACGTTGGGGGCGGAGATAAAAGCTTTCATGACCTCCTTGGGTTTATTGGAGGAGGCGATCAGATCGAGGTCTTTGACAATCTCCTTTCCGCGGCGAAGGCTCCCTGCGATTTCGGCTTGGCTGACGGATGGGCATTCCCGGAGGTGATTCAGAAGGGCTTGGGCAGCGGGCAGGGCAGTGCCTAAGCGATGGAGTTTACTGTAGGTGGCGCGACGTTGGATGGAGTCGAGAAGGTTTGTGGCGGTTTTTTCGCCGAACCCGTCCAGAGAGGCAAGCCGACCGTCTTGGCAGGCTTTCGTTAGGGCTTCGATCGACTCGATCTTAAGTTGATCCCGCAGGATACGGAGTTTTTTCGGGCCTAGGCCTGGAAGATCGAGAAGAGAGAGAAGACCGGACGGGATAGTGGTCCGGAGTTCTTCGAGGTAGGGGAGTTTTCCTGTATTGACGAGAGTGGTAATTTTTTCGCGGAGGGCATCGCCGATTCCTGGAAGCTCGCCAAGGCGATCGGTTCGAACGAGTTCGGTGAGATCGGTTGGGGAAGTTTCAAGAGTCCTAGCAGCATTGAGATACGCCCGGCATTTGAATGGATTTTCGCCATTGAGCTCAAGAATCGTGCCGATTTCCCGAAGAGAGGCCGCGACTTGGTCCTTGTTCATAAGATGAAGTTATCCACAAATCCGCTTGGCGGGCAGGGGAAATGCTTGGTTACGATTGATCGAAAAGGAGAAGCAGGGGATGCTTTGGGACGAACTGATGAGTGCGGCCTATAACGACTATGTACTGACAACCAGTCTGGAGCAGGGTTGGATCAAACCCGAGCAGGCAAATCAGGTGAGGGTTGTGATTACGGCCAATCCGCAAGTCGCTGCGTTAGATTTAATGGAGGAGCAGCAGTTACTGCCCGGAGAGCAGGTGCAGATGTTGCGGGATTTGATCGCGCAGGCGGGTGGGGGCGGGGAGGCGCAGGACAGCAGTGTGGTGCGCGCGTATTTGGAGCGTGCGGTGGAGATGGGGGCGAGTGATTTGCATTTGGGACCTGACGCTCCTGCGTTGGTTCGGATTCATGGGCAGCTTTCTCCTCTGGAGGGGCCGGGGGCGAGGTACTTAACCAAGGAGGAGACAGAGCAGTTAGCGAGATCTTTCCTTTTGCCTAAGCAGGTGACGAAGGTGGAGGAGCATGGGTCGGTGGATTACTGTTACGAGGCAGAGGGGTTGGCTCGGTTTCGAACCAGTGTGGTACGCCAGCGACGTGGGTGGGAATCAGTCTTTCGGGTGATTTCAAACAAGATTCGTACGATGGATGAGTTGGCGTTGCCACCCGTTCTTAAAACGCTGACGAGGTATCATAACGGACTGGTGTTGGTGACGGGTGCTGTGGGCAGCGGAAAATCGACGACCTTGGCTTCCATGGTGGACCACATCAACCGGGAGAGAAAGGATCACATCATTACGTTGGAGGATCCGATTGAGTATGTTTTTAATCCTGCGGGATGTCAGGTTTCCCAGCGAGAGATTGGAGCCAATTCGGCCAGTTTTTCGAGCGCATTGAGGGCGGCATTGCGGGAAGACCCCGACGTGATCATGGTGGGGGAGATGAGGGATTTGGAGACAATCTCACTCGCTATCAGCGCATCGGAAACGGGGCACTTGGTGTTGGGCACCCTGCACACGAGTACGGCGGCTCGAACATTGGATCGCTTGCTGGACGTTTTTCCGATTGAGCAGCAGGCGCAAATTCGCACGATGGTGAGTGAATCGTTGCGGGGAATCGTGTGTCAGCAGTTGATTCCAAGGAAAGATGGGCATGGTCGGCTTTTGGCCTTGGAGGTTTTGGTGAACAACCCTGCGGTTGGAAATCTGATTCGGGAGGCGAAAACGTTTATGCTTCCCGGGGTGATGCAGACAGGGAAAAAATTAGGAATGAAGCTGATGGATGACAGTTTACAGGAGTTGCTGGACAAGGGATTGATCACGGGGGAGGAAGCGTATCGCCGAGCCGAGAATAAAAAGATGTTTGCGACAGCCTTGGCGGGGCAACTGTGATGAAAAATCTCATCGACGAGCTTTTTTCTATCTTAGTGGAGAAAGGGGGGAGCGATCTGCATTTGTTAGAGGGGCAACCAGCAAAGATCCGGCGTCACGGCGAGGTGTCTAAAATCCAGGAGGAGCCGTTGACTCGGGAGATGATGATCCGTTTGCTCGAGCCGATCTGCTCACCGCCTGCATGGAGAAAGTTTGTGGAGTTGGGGGATCTGGATTTTGCCTATGAGATGGATGAGAACAATCGGTTCCGGTGCAACTTCTACAAGCAGTTGCACGGATATGGCGCGGTGTTCCGAATCATTCCTACTAAGATTAAGACGCTGAAAGAGTTGGGCGTGCCCCCGATCATTGAGAGTTTTGGAAATTACAAATCTGGGTTGGTGCTAGTGACGGGTCCGACAGGTTCGGGTAAATCAACCACGTTAGCGGCTGTGGTGGACTCGATTAACACGAATCACTCGCGACATATTGTGACGATCGAGGAGCCGATCGAGTTTGTGCATCCAAATAAAAAATCGGTGATAACTCAGAGGGAGGTTCCGAACGAGACGCCGAGTTTCGCTACCGGACTGAAGGCCGCCTTGCGCGAGGATGCGGATGTGGTGTTGGTGGGTGAGATGCGGGATCTGGAGACGATTGCGTTGGCGTTAACAGCGGCAGAGACGGGGCTTTTGGTGTTTGGAACGTTGCACACGAACAATGCGAGGAAGACGGTGGATCGAATTATCGATGCATTTCCCAGTAACCAGCAGGAGCAGATTCGAACGATGTTAGCGAATTCCCTGCGGGCGGTTTGTGCGCAGCTGTTGTTGAAGCGATCAGATGGTGGGGGACGACTCGCGGTGAATGAAATCTTGGTGGGGAACAATGCGGTGGCTTCGATTATCCGTGAGGGGGCGACGATGAAGTTGAACGACGTATTGAAAACGGGAAAAGCGGAGGGGATGCAGTTGATGGATGATGCGATCGATGGGCATTTGAAGGCGGGAAGGATTTCTCCGATGGAGGCGTATATGAAGGCTATTGATAAACTGCGGTTTCAGGAGTTGTTGTCGAAAGACGCGGGAATTGGATGAGCTGTGAGAGTATAGCGCCGATGGCCTTAACTCGGGCGACGGAGCATTGTCGGGAGGGTCGGGAGATGAGCGGATTGGAGACGGAGGATCTGGTTGCTGGATTGATCGATCTTACAACCTCGGATGAGGTAAAGGTGGCATTTTTGACTGCCTGGGCTGAGAAGGGGGAGACGGCGGGAGAGTTGGCAGGAATGGCGCGAGCATTTTTGGCGAGGGCGAAGTCGGCTGGGGTGACGGGGAGGTGGGGCGGAAAGGGGTTAGCGGATTGTTGTGGGACGGGGGGAGGAGGAAGGCCAATTGTGAATATTTCTACGGCGGCAGGAATCGTGGCAGCGGCGGCTGGATTACCAGTCGCAAAGCATGGGAATCGTGGGGTCACTCGACCGAGCGGAAGTGCGGATGTGTTGACGGCTTTGGGAGTTCGGGGGGCGAAGGATGCGGGGGAGTTGGCGAGTTGTCTTGGGGAAGTTGGATGTGCCTTTTTGTATGCTCCTGATTTTCATCCCGCGTTTCGTGGGGTGGCAGGTGCGAGGAAAATATTGTCGGCACAGGGCAAGCGGACTGCGTTTCACTTGTTGGGGCCGCTTGTAAATCCGGCGAGGCCTGAGATCAGGATGGTGGGTGTGTTTCGTGAGGAGGATATGGGCAAGTTGGCAGAGGCAATGGATTGTTTGGGGGTGGAATCGTATGCAATTCTTTATGGGGAAGATGAAAAAGGGGCTCCCTTAGGGGAACTGTCGCCCCTGGGCCGCAATCGATTGATGGGGAAAAAGGGTGGGGAAAAATTTGATCTTATGGAGGAGTCGTCCTCTGGCGATTGGGGTTCTTCGTTGGATTTGGAGGCGCCGAAGGCAGAGGAGAGTGCGGCCAAGATTCGGGCTGTTTTGGCGGGAGACGGGGCTCGGGCGGTGCGTGGAGCGGTGGTTTGGAATGCGGGGGCGTTGCTTTGGCTTGGCGGAGTCGCAAAGAATTGGGTGGAGGGACGAAAAGTAGCGGAGGAAACAATCGCCAAAGGGAGTGCTCGGGCTCTGTTAGAAAGATGGAGAACGTGGAGTCGGGATTAAGTTTGAAGAAAAGGGTTTGAAGATTTTTCGCGACCGACGGTAGTGGTGGGGCCGTGGCCTGGATAGACAGTGGTTTTTTGGGGAAGGGGCAGAATCTTTTTTTGGATGCCTGTGATCAGGAGGTCTCGACTTCCTCCGGGCAGGTCCCAGCGGCCGACTCCATCGGCAAAGAGGACATCCCCGCCAAAAAGTTGGTTCGATTGGGGTAGGTAGAGGCAGAGGCTGCCGGGGCAGTGTCCAGGAACATGGAGAAGTTGTGAGTTAGGCCAAGAGGCTGGGGGCGGATTAAGATCATCGATCGTTTGAGTCGCACGTATGGGTTGCAGTTTTTTAGGAAGACCAAAGGTCAGCATAGAGTCGGGGTTGAGGCAGAGAAAGGCGGTATCAGGATGGTAGTAGACGGGGCAAGCGGCCCACTCCGCGATAGCAGCGGCGTCCCAGATATGATCCCAGTGGCCGTGGGTGATAAAGAGGGAGTGAGGTTTGAGTTTTTTTGTTTTAAGGAAATCGAGAAAGCCCTCGGGCGCATCGATGGCAAGGAGATGGTTGTTGAGGTCGAGAAGGTAGGCGTTGGTAGCGGCGAGGCCGCCTGTATAAGTCAAAGGTTCTTTCATGGATTGTTGGGTGAGAAGATAAGGGATTAAGGGCTTTTTGGCTTTAGGGAAAGGTAGGAATTTGGGCGATGTGGCGAGCTGGATAGGATCGGTAGAGTCGTTATAGTAGGAGTGTGAAGTATATTCGATATGCGATCGTTGTTTTTCTTGGAATGGCGGGGTTGTGGGCGGAGGAGTCTTCCAAAGAAGAGAAGAAGGATGTGAAGCTGGATGCGGCTGAAGAGGTAAAGTTGGGCAGGGGAATGGCTTTTCAGGGATTTGCAGCGGAGCAGCAGGAGGCGTGGAGGCCTGCAAAAGATTTGTACACAGCCGCACTAGTCAAAGCCCCAGAGATTCCGTGGATCTGGTTGCGAAGAGGCTTTTGTGAAATCAAATTGGAGGATGAGACGGCGGCTCAGCAGGATTTTGCCAAGGCGATTTCATTGGGAATTTCAAAGGAGAAGTCGGATGGCGTGAACGATCTACAGTTTTTGATTACGCTACGGTCGAAGGCGGGCCCGTTGGCGGAGTTTCGAGATGCGAAGGCGGCTGTGGTATTGGCGCGAAAATTGGTTGAGTTGGACAGGACGACGGACAACGTGTTGCTGGAGGCGGCGTGTCTTGCGGAGTCGGAGCAGTATCTGCGGGCGCAGGAGTTGCTTTTAGGGCGAATCCGCGAGGTGGAGAATGCGGAGGAGAAGGGGCGATTACAAACGGCGGTCGAGACGTTTCGAACTCAGTCAAAATTTGGGCCTGCCTTAGAGGGTTTGGAGTTGGAGAAAGAGGGGAAGTATGAGGAGGCGATGGATCGATACACGAATGTACTGGATCAGGCTCCCGAAACGGCCTGGGTTTTAGTAAGAAGAGCATTCTGTTTGGCGAAGACGGGGGATCCGTCTGGGTCAAAGGCGGATTTGCGTCGAGCGATGCGCCTTTTGCCTGAAACGGCAACGGATCGGATCACAGTGGCTTGGGCTAAGGCTAACTGTCCTTTTTTGGAGTTTCGAGATGGAGCCGGGGCGGTGAGTTTGGCCAAGAGAGCGATTCAGGATGAGCCTCTGATTCAGACGTATGGAATTTTAGCTTCGGGCTACGCGGAGATGGGAGATTTTCGGAAAGCGCAGGAGACGGTGATGTTGGCGTTGAGTAAGAGTACGGTGGAATCAGAGAAAAAGGAGTTAAAGAAAAAATTAGAACTGTTTCGAGATAAGAAACCTGAGATGGATGATTGGGCTCCGCGGGCTACACCGCGGGAGGCGAGTTTGTAGGGTTGGGTTGCGCAGGGAACTGGTTTAGAAGTGGAGGATGTCGAAATCATGGATGAGCCAAGCATTGGGTTTGGGATTTCTAATTTTTGCGGTCTCTTGTGGGGAAAAAAGTAAGGTGGCGAGAGATTTGATCGATCGGGAGCTTTTCTTTGGTAACCCTGCGTTGGCGAGTCCGCAGCTTTCACCCGACGGGCAGTGGGTCGCCTTTTTGAAGGAGAAGGAGGGCATTTTAAATCTGCATTTGGTGAGGTGGGGGGAGAAGTTGGAATTAGCGAGGGCTTTGACGGCGGAGAAGAGTCGGCCTCCTGCAGGATTCAGTTGGACTCGGGATTCGCGTTATCTGTTGGTGGCACAAGATTCGGGTGGGGACGAAAACTATCGTTTAAGGCGTTTGGATTTATCGGAACCTGAAGATCCGCAGACTGGTTTACCTGTGGCTCAGGAGTTACCGATTCGCAAGGGAGCGAGGGCAATGGTGATGGCGTTACCCAAGGGTAAGCCGAACGAGGCTCTTTTGCAGGTGAATGAGAGGGATGAGAAGTACTTCGACATCGAGCGATTGGATATTGCGACCATGCAGCGGACGCCTGTGTGGGAAAATCGGGAGGGTTGTGCGGATCTGGTTGCCGATTTGGATGGGAATTTGCGTTTGGCGACGCGGATGACTCAGGATGGAGGAACGGAGTTGATGCGGGTGGAGGGGAAGAAGTTGTCGAAGCCGATTTTAAAAGTGAGTTGGCAGGAGGCGATGGGGGGATTTACCTTTCGAAAAGGCGGACGAACGCTGTATTTGGAAACCAATGTAGGAGAGGGGGATTTATCCTATTTGGCTGAAATGGATCCGAAGAGTGGGAAGGTGACGCGGTTAGAGTCGGATCCACTGGGGCGGGTTGATTTATCGAGGGCAGCGTTCTCGGAGGCAACGGATGAGTTGGTAGGGACGGTGTATTTCGATGATCGAAAAAGGAATTACTGGAAGGATAAGGGGTTTGAAGAGGATTTTCTTTTTCTGAAAAAGAAGTTCCCGAACCTGGAGGTGGGTTTAGCGGATATGTCGGGGGACGATGGAAGATGGTTGGTTTTGATTTCGGGTGATATGGATCCTGGAACGTACTATCTTTTTGATCGGAAAAGTCGGGAGGTTTCGCTTTTTGGGGTTTTGCGACCCGATTTACCTAAAGAGAAGTTGGCTCCTATGATGCCGGTGCGATACCCGTCCTCTGATGGGATGGAGATTCCTGGATACTTAACCCTACCGTATGGGGTAGAGGCAAAACAGTTGCCGTTGTTGGTGATGCCTCACGGGGGACCATGGGCGAGGGATTACTGGGGTTACAATGGGACGGCTCAATTTTTTGCGAATCGGGGTTTGGCGGTGTTGCAGCCTAACTTTCGGCAATCGACGGGGTACGGGAAAAAGTTTTATTCGGCGGGGCGGCATGAGTGGGGGGACAAGATGCAGGATGATTTGACGTGGGGTGTGAAGGATCTTGTGGCAAAAGGTGTGGTAGATCCGAAGAGGGTAGCGATTTATGGGGGGAGCTATGGAGGGTATGCGGCGTTGGCGGGGTTGGCCTTTACCCCTGAGGTGTATGCGGCGGGAGCCTCCTTTGTGGGGCCGTCGAATTTATTTACCCTTTTGAATTCAATTCCGCCGTATTGGGAGTCGGTCCGGCAACAATTTGACTACTATGTGGGTGATCCAAAAAATCCGGAGGATGAGGTGAGGATGAGGCGGCAATCGCCCCTATTTTCGGTGGAGAAAATGAAAGCGCCTTTGATGGTGGTGCAGGGGGCCAATGATCCACGGGTGAAGCAGGCAGAGTCGGATCAGATTGTGGAGGCGTATCGGAAGCGTGGGCAGGCGGTGGAGTATTTGGTCGCGGCAGATGAGGGGCATGGGTTTGCGAGACCGGACAACCGGTTAGCAGCCATGTTGGCTTTAGAGAGGTTTTTACATCGTCACATTGGAAGTGAATTACAGCAGAAAGCCCCCAAGTGGATGGAGGAGAAGTTGACGAAGTTAAAAGCAGGCGGAACGATACCGCACGGGTCAGAAAAAAAGGCCAAAACGCCTTAATCGAATTCTCTGGCGCCCCTAAAAAGGGGATAAAAATAAAAGCCCGTTTCAGAGGTGAAAATGAGATTTTCACACAAGTTATTCACACCCAAAAAACCGATAATTGGCTTTGATCTTTGTTGCTAAAATCGGATCGAATATAACGAATCCAGTTCATTGAAAGAACAGAGTCTGATGGGGGAGACGAAAGTTTGCTCCCATTTGAAGGCTCTCAGGATAGCTCCAGGTAACTGGAGAATGGTCGAGGAGGCTTGACTGCCTCGGCCCCCAGGTTGGATCACAAGTCCAGCAAGGGCATGTCTCACCAAATCCCGCGGCTGGGGTCGCACCCAGAAAAACATCGGCAAAGTCGGAGTGAAAGCGAAGGCAATGACGGTGTCCGTAGAATGCGAATTAGGGGTTTGAGAGGTTGGCAGCGATAACTAAAGAAGCCGCATGCTAGCCAAGTCACGTTGGGGGGACGGTTTCGGTTCCCTTGGCGGACACAGTCGCTCCAAGAAAAGGGCGATGGTTGCTACTGTGAGAAGGTCAGGTATTCGTGGTTGGTTTGGGTTGGGGGTCGTAAGGTCCTCGGCTCTAAGGTTTCCTCTGATGCAGGGGAAGCGCGAAAAGGGCTAACAGCGAATAAACGGAGATGGGAGATCAGGTCGGCAGGCTTGGTCAACAGCCCAACTCCGAGTTCGGGGGGCGGACCCGAGAGGGACGTCGCCCGGCTACGAGGAAAAAGCAACCTGAGAGGTAAGAAGCTAGACCCGTGGCAGGGGGCCAACGCAGCGCCAAAAGTGCTGGCAGTCCTCCTGACTCAAGGTGGTGACCCGCAAAACAACCCGTCACAGGGTAATTCTCGTGGGTGGGTCAACACCGTGTGTGGCGCGCCCGTACCGGCAGGTACGGACCGAACCAGGCAAAGAGGCTTCACTCAATAGATCGCGATCAGGGATGGTCGCGGCGGCCCTGCTATGAGGCCGTAAACTCCTCCTGCGCCGTGAAGCGTGGGCGGTGAATAGCGTCGGGGAACTGGCAGCCGAAGGAAAAAGCAGGATGAATCGAGAGATTGGTCCAGGCGCCAAATAGCCAGTCACTGGGAAAGAGAGCGTGGCGAACTCCCACACCCGTACGAACCCTTGGAGGCAAAACCTCCAAGGGTTCTTTTTTTGCACACGAGAGTAAGAAATTTCTGAAAGGATTTCGTTTACGGGCACAAGGTTTCATCGTGACGAATCGACATTGGAATATGCGTTGACCTGTTGGGGAAAAGTTGGTTTAATTTTCCCTTCAATATTACGGAGGTAAAACGTGGCTAAGAGGTTAGGAATCAAAGCAAAAGTTCGAGCTGAGATCGGCGGGCGTCGGCCCCGTCGGATTCGTGCCAGCGGTCGTGTTCCCGCCATTCTCTACGGGGTGGGCACGGCACAGCCTCTGGAATTAAATGGGCGTGAGATTGCTGAGGCGTTGCATGGGGCCAGTTCTGAAAGTGTGTTGATTGATCTGACTTTAGAAGGTGAAGGTGGAGCGATCACGAAGCGGATAGCGTTAATCCGGGAAGTTCAGCACGACCCGTTGCGGGATACGATCGAGCATGTGGATTTTCATGCGATTGAGGAAAACAAGAAGCTGCGTGTGGAAGTTCCCGTGCACGAGGTGGGGGAGGCCGTCGGTGTCAGGACAGGGGGGGGAATTTTGGATCACAATCTGCGTACTTTGCGGGTGGAGTGTTTGCCCAAAGATCTGCCGGAGCGGATCGACGTGGATGTTTCTCATTTGGAAGTGGGGAAAGCGATTCTCGTGGGCGAGGTGAACCTCCCTGCAGGTGTAACGGTTTTGAACACGCGGGAATTGCCCGTGTTTATGGTGTTGTTACCGAAAGTGGAAGAAGCCCCGACTCCTGAGGGAGCTGCGGCTGCGGCGGCTGAGCCTGAGGTTATTCGTCAGAAGAAGGAGGGTGAGGAGGCCGGAGCTGTTGCGGACAAGGGTGACAAGAAAGATGCTGGAAAGGCTGAAAAGAAGGAGCCGGCGAAGGCGGACGCCAAGGAGGGGGCCAAGAAGGAACCGGCTAAGAAGTAACCGCGGGCAGGAGGCACGATGGAGATCGGCTTGGTCGCCGGGTTGGGGAATGAGGGTCAACCTTACGAGGGAACTCGCCACAATTTCGGTTTCGAGGTAGTGGATCGAATCGCGTCGAATCAGAAACTCCGCTGGGAAAAATGTCGCTATGCCGATGGGTGGGCGACCCGCACCCCGGAGAATCTAATCCTGCTGAAGCCCTCCACGATGATGAATGCGTCTGGGGAGGCGATTCGGGCGGCTCTGGCTTGGTGGAAAGTGTCCCAAGAAAATTTTATGGTGATTATGGATGATGTGGATCTGCCTTTAGGAAAACTCCGATTGCGAGCGGAGGGTTCGAGTGGTGGGCATCGTGGATTAGACTCGATCGAAACCTTGTTGGGGACGAAAGCGTATCCTCGGTTGCGGGGTGGGGTGGGTCGGCCGGTGGGGGCTCGGGCGACTGCGGATCATGTTTTGGAAAAGTTTACACCGGACGAGCGGCCTGTGGTCGACCGAATGGTGGTTGCGGCTGTGGAGGCCGTGGAGATCTGGAGGCAGAGCGGATGGGATGCTGCGCTGCCTTTGGGAAACCGGAAAGTGGAGGCATGAAGACATACGATCTATTGGTAGTTTTGGATTTAGCGGGCAAAGAGGAATCTTTGCCTGAGGTGTTGGCGCAAGTGGAGGGTGAGGTGAAATCGGTAGGTGGCAAAGTGACCCGAACTCAGAAAATGGAGCGTAGGAAATTCGAGTATGTGGCGGGGGCGTTGGAGTCGGGTTTCTATGCGAATATGACGTGCGAGTTGCCACCCGAATCGATCGTCAAGCTTCGGGGAAAATTGGCCTTAACCACTTGTGTCTACCGATACGTCTTGGTGAGCGTTTCGGAGGCAGAGTTGCGCAAAAAGAGCGAAAATAAGACGGCGGAGGCTACGGCTTAAGGAAAATTGTATGGCGAGTTTGAATAAAGTTTTCCTGATGGGGAATCTGACCCGCGATCCGGAGGTGCGTCACACGCCCAAGGGTACGGCAGTGGGAGATTTAGCGATGGCCATCAACATGAGTTATCGTGCTCAGGACGGAACGGAGAAGGAGGAAGTTTGTTACGTAGATGTGGTCGTTTGGGGAAGGCAGGCGGAGACGTGCCGGGACTATTTGAGCAAGGGGGCGCCTGTTTTTGTGGAGGGACGGCTGCAGTTGGATCAGTGGGAGGGGCCGGAGGGGGAAAAGAAGAGTCGCATGAGAGTGCGTGCGGATCGGGTTCAATTTTTGTCTCGTGGGGGTGGAGGTGGAGCAGGAGGTGCTGGACGAACTGGGAAAAGTGGTGGAGCGGGTGGGGCTGCAGAGGGAGAGAGTGGTGGAAAGGGATCGGCTCCGGCGCGAGAGATTCCTGAAGATGATGTTCCTTTCTAAAAATACAACAGAGGAAAAAAACAAACTATGAACCAAGAAGTTATTTTAAAAGGTCCCGTGAAGGGGCTAGGCGCAGAGGCGGATTTGGTACGCGTGAAGCCAGGATATGCGAGGAATTTTCTATTTCCGCGTGGATTGGCCTCGCCTGTGAATGCAGCCAGCAAGCGGCAGATTGATTCCTTAAAGAAGCGGCGGGGGGAGAGGGAGGCAGCGGAAGCGGCTGCGACGCAGGAGAAGGCGTCCAAGTTGGCAAAGCTGGCATTAGCTTTTGAACTGAAGCAGGCACAAGAGGGTGCGGAGAAGCTCTTTGGGTCGATTACGGCTACAGAGATCGCTGCAGCTTTGAATGAAAAAGGATTTGAGGTGGAGAGGCGGGATGTGGTGGTGGCCAAGGCCATCAATCATGTGGGTGAACATGATGTGACGGTGGATCTGGGGTACTCGGTTAAAGTCCAAATTAAGGTCAAGGTGACTGGGAATACGGACGAGAATTTCGAGAAGCCTGTAAAGAGTCGTCGTCCGCGGAAAAGCACAGCGACTGAGTCTACTGAAGAAAAAGCTTAAGAGCCAACAGGGCAGCTTTTTTAAGTTATTAAGCTTCAATAGTTAAGAAGTTTCATAACTGGGTATCGACAAGAGCTTATTGATAGCTATTTACGTAGTTTACCGTGAAAAAATCGGGTGTAGCAACGGGTGTGTCAAAATGGGCCTCTTTTGGGGTTCGGGGATGGGTTTTGTCTATTTTAGTTCTGTGCTTTTTGGGAAGTGAATTGGGCGCACAGGAGAGTGAGAAGAGTCCTGAGGTTCAACCTTCCCAGACCCGTGCAAAAACCTTTGTGCCCTCACCTTCCTCATCGGAAAAAGCGGCTAGCGGCCAAATCAAAATTTTGGAAGTGGAGTATTCATCGAAGAGACCGGATGTGACGATCAACGAGGACAAAATACGCCAGAATATGCGTAGCAATAAGGGCGGAGTGTATTCTCAGCAGGTGGTGGATGGTGACATTGAGACCCTTTATCAAACGGGAGATTATGAAAACGTGCAGATTGTGACTTCCGAGATGCGGGCGGATGATGGGGAGCGTGGGGTGAGATTGACTGTCTTGGTGGATCCGAAAGTTCGGGTTGCTGAGGTGGTGGTGAAAAGAAAGCGGGCGGATGGGGGATTGGATGATGAGCTCTCAGTAGACAAAGAAGATCTGCTGGATCTCAAGCTCAAGGCTTTGACGGCGAGTGATGCGAAAGGGGCAGCAGCATTGGCGAATGCGTTTACACCAAAAGAGACTGTGACGAAGGCAGGAGACACCTTGAGCGAAGAGCGATTGCAAAGGGATGCGTTTGCGATGGAGGATTTTTACCGGGACAAGGGATACAAAGATGTGAAAATTATCGCGAAGCAGGAGGCGGTAAAGGGGGGGGAGGCGAAGGTAGTCTTTGAAATCGACGAGGGAATTCGTGGATTTATCAGCAAGATTCGATTTATCGGAAACCAAGCTGCAACTGCAAAAGAGCTGGAAAAAGTGGTCAAGCTCAAGCCGAAGGAGTGGTGGCAGCTTTTCAGCAAATCGGACCGATTCGAAGAGCTGGCGCTCAAGGACGATGTGGCACGAATTAAAAATTATTACCTCAATCAGGGGTATATCGATATTGGTGTGTCCGCCTCGGTGGACATGCCCCGTACAGCTAAAAATGAGGAGGCCAAAAAAGATTCGGATGCTCCGAGAGGGGAGGATTTCGATCCCGATGACATTCCTGCGGAGGATCTGATTTTAACGTACCGAATTGAGGAGGGGCGGCAGTACCGAGTGGGAGTGTTGTCGGTCGAAGGGAACGCATTTTTCTCGGCGGATGATTTGTTGAACGAACTGCAGACGAAGGCGAAGCAGGTGGAGATCTTTGACCAAATTGAGTTAAAGATGATCAAAGCGAATGGTTTGCAGGAGGGGGAAATTTACTCGATCAATTCCCTTCAGGCCTCGATCGAAACTTTGCAAGACAAGTACGGACGTCGAGGGTTTCGTGAGGCGCGAGTCGAGTATCGGATGACCCCCAATGTGGAGAACGGGCGAATCGACGTGAGTTTCAACCTGAAGGAGGGGGAGAAATTTTACGTCGATAAGATTGAGATTCAGGGAAATACCACGACACGGGACAAGGTCATTCGCCGAGAAATCGACCTGGCACCCGGGGAGGTATTTGACACTGTTCGAGAGAAGGCCAGTAAAAAGAGATTGGAGGGTTTGAACTATTTTTCAAAAGTGGAGACGTATGCGGAGGAGACGGATGTGCCGAATCGGCAAAAACTGATCGTGAAGGTTGAGGAGAAGGGGACGGGTGAGGTGAGTTTCGGGGCGGGATTCAGCTCGGTCGAGTTGTTGACGGGAAATATCACGGTGGGAGAGAAGAATTTTGATCTACAAAGAATCTTTCAGAGTTTCCCGCCGCGGGGTGCGGGGCAGAAGGTCCGGTTCCAGGCATCGATTGGTTTCCGGTCCCAAAACATCAACCTATCATTCACCGAACCGTGGTTTTTGGATAAGCCGATTCGGTTGGATGCGGGTGGGTACTACAATGGTGCATCGTATTTGAGTGAATTCTATAATCAGAAGAATTACGGGGCGTTTACTGGATTGAGTCGAAGACTGGGGGATGATTATCCGCTGAATCGTTGGTCTACGGGGGTCACTTATCGGCCAGAATACTATGACATTTCTGATCTTCAGTCGGATGCGCCGCCTTATTTTCAGGCATCCACGGGAGACACGTTCAAGTCGTCTTTGCGGGGCTCCGTAACCTATGACGGTCGGGACAGTTATATGTTGGCTCATTCGGGACAGTATTTTGAGTTTGGTGCTGAGGGTGCGGGCGGACCGCTTCTTGGAAGTGAAAATATATGGAAGATTAAAGCCGAGTTTAAGACGTATCACACCTTGTGGAGGGAGAAAGATGTGATTCTATCTGCTCGGGCCTTGCTCGGTTTAGTCGACAGTTACAGCACCACGGATTACGTGCCAGTATGGGATCAGCTGTTTGCGGGTGGATCGGGATCGATCCGAGGTTTCGATCCGTCGTTGGGTAGTACGGTGAACGGAGGATCGGTGGGTCCAAAGCAGAACGCCCAACCTGTGGGTGGTGGTACGCAAGGAGTGTATCAAGTAGAGGTTTCCGCTCCTTTCCCGATTCTGGAAAATCGGGTCCGGTGGGCGGTTTTCTGTGACGGTGGATTTGTGAACGAGAACGTTTTTGATTTTCAGCCTAAGACATACAACAACACTCAGAGCATGATGGTGAATGGAGTTCAGACCGACTACAACGCGATCAACGGAGGATTCCAAATCGGAGCGGGTGTGGGAATCCGGATGGACATCGGTATTGGGCCGATGAAATTTGATGTCGGTTTCCCTGTGATGACAGGGGATCCAAACAATGGCGGGGGATTGGGGGCCTTCAAATTGTACTTTGACGGCGGGTACCAGTTCTAACTATACTTAACCCTTATGACATTAACTTCATCCAAACTCCTGCAAGGGGCGATCGCCCTAGCGATTTTTTCAATCGGTGCATGTGGATATGCCCAAGACTTCTCGAAAATTGCCGTAGTCGATTACAACACAATTCTGAAGGACTACTATAAGGCGAAAGATTCTCAAAAGCAGATGGAGGACCTGGCCGCGGGCTATCAGAAGGAGCGGAATGAGCGTGAGGCTGGATTAAAGACCTTGGTTGAATCGATCAACGCCCTGCAAAAAGAGATGCAAGATCCTGCCATTTCGGATGCGAAAAAGAAGGAGAAGGAGAATCAACTGAAGGCCAAGGGGGAAGAGGGTCAGGTAAAACAGAGGGAAATGATGGCGTTTGGCCAGACAGCGTCAAAAATCCTTGAGGATAAAAGGCAGAGGTTGACGACTGACTTGACGGAGGAGGTGAATAAGGCGTTGGGCCAGATTGCAAAAAACAAATACTCGATGGTTTTTGTGAAGCCCCAAGTGCCAAGTCCCGGTGCTTTGATCTTCTCAGAAGGAATGGACGATATTACGTCTCAAATTTTGGGTATCCTGAACAAAGACGCCCCTGCTGGGAAAAAGGACGATAAAAAAGAGGACAAGAAGTAGTCCGCGGGTTGGAGTTGTGTAGATGAGCTCCACGAGGAGCGTAAAGGAACTGGCTGAGTGCGTGGGAGGGGTGTGCCAAGGTGATTCAAGTGCTTTGATTCATGGGGTGGCCGATCTGGATGGGGCGGGACCGCTGGAGATATCCTTTTTTGCTCACCCAAGATACGAAGGAGCCGCAAGGAAGACGAAAGCAGGAGCGTTGGTCGTAAGTCCTGATGCACCAAAAGATTTGGGAAGGGTACAGATCCGCGTGGCCAATCCCTCAGGAGCTTTCAGTAAGATTGCCGCACTTTTTGCCCCGCCTGCGTGCCCCCCGTTAGTCGGTGTGCATCCGACAGCGATTATCTCTTCCCGAGCCGAATTAGGTGAGTCTGTGGGGATCGGGCCTTATGCAGTGATTGAGGAGGGAGCGGTGATTGGGGATGGAACTCAAGTTGGAGCAGGGGCTTTTGTCGGAAGGCAGGTCAAGGTTGGGGCAAATTGTGTTTTTCATCCGCGTGTGTATGTGGGGGAGAGATGTGTAATTGGAAATCGGGTGGTATTACATGCGGGGGCTGTCGTTGGGGCGGATGGGTTCGGGTATGAGATGAAAGAGGGAAAGCATGTAAAGATTCCGCAACTTGGAATTGTACAGATCGATGACGATGCGGAGATCGGAGCCAATACGACGATTGATCGTGGTCGTTTCGCACGAACCCATATTGGGGAAGGGGCCAAGATCGATAATTTGGTAATGATTGCCCACAATTGTGTTGTGGGTCCGCATAGCGTGATCGTGGCGCAGAGTGGACTTTCGGGAAGTACGACGACGGGGCATCACGTGGTGATTGCGGGGCATGTGGGCACGGTAGGGCACCTGCATTTAGGAGATGGGGTAGTGATTACGGCAAAGTCCGGTGTTACGAAAGACGTGCCTGCAGGGCAAACATGGAGGGGAGCTCCTGCTCGGCCCATTAAGGAGCAGATGGCCATGGAGGCTCATATTCAGCAACTGCCCCAATTGGCCAAGAGACTGAAAGCACTTGAGGAAAAAAAGAAAAGTTCGCCGTCGTCCGGATCGTTAAAAAAAACGAAAAAAAAGTAAATTAGGCGTACACTCGCCAGTCGAGATCTAAAAAGATCGGGTTGCGCCACTCACAATTTCCGAGGAAAGATTCGTCCACGCGATCGGCTTGAATCTGCTCGTAGAGGCGCTGAAAACGCAGCAGATGATCTTTTGTGCGTTTGACGGCGTAAGGAACCATGGTGCCTGTTTTCATGATAAAGGCCCAGTCGCTGGATTGGGCGAGGAGGAGTTCGCGGGCGGCTTGGCGCAAAGCACGATCCAGAAGAGTGTGTGGGGTGGAGTGACAGAAGCGACCGGCCAGCTCAATCATACGAACGGTGGCCATGTGTAGGTGAGGGTAGATCCAAGAGTTGGAACCCTCCAGCCAGACGGACCAGTGCCCTTCGTTGCCCCATGAGGAGGCGGAGGGGGCCGCGATCTGGTGGGTGTCGTGTCGGGTAAGGAATTCCGAAGGGGTGATCATAGAGAATGTTTTTTGGTCGTGGGCAGATTTGCGGAATAGGTAATCCAAAAAGATAGGTCCTTCGTACCACCAGTGGCCGTACAGTTCGGCATCGTAGGGGCAAAGGACAATGGGTTCTGTCCCCATTATACCGCGGAGATGTTCGATCTGTTTTTCGCGATTGAACATAAAGTTGGCGGCATGTTCGGCGGCACGTTGGCGGGCAAGGTGGGGACGGTAAGGCTCTTTATGGGCAGTGCGTCCTGTGATGCGGTGGTACTTCAGGCCCGTGAACTTCCGCATGCCATTGGGTTGGATGTAGGGGCGGATGTAGTCGTGATCGAGGTCGAAACCGCAGTCGCGGTAGAAGTCACGGTATTCGCCATCCCCTGGGTAACCCTCCTCTGCACTCCAGACCTGTTTGCTGGATTCGATATCGCGTCCAAACGCGGCCGGACCTGAGGGGGTGAAGATGGGGGCAAAGACTCCATAGGCAGGTTGAGGATCGGCATAGAGGACTCCGTGGGCATCGACGATGAACCAGCGGATTTCCGCGTCTTGGAGGTGAGTTTCGACTCCTGGATAGTAGGCGCACTCGGGAAGCCATATGCCTCGAGGATCTCGACCGAAGCAGTTTCGATAATCTTGGCGAGCGACCTGGACTTGGGCTCGAACGGCTTGGGGAAATTCCCGCATGAGTGGGAGAAACCCGTGGGTGGCGCCGCAGGTAATAATTTCTAGAACTCCTGCATCCTGAAACTTTCGAAATGCTTGGACGAGGTTGCGATGGTAACGATCACAAAAGAGATAGCGGCAGTGATTGAGTCGGTCGTGATAAAAACGGGCGAGGGGTTGGAAAGCGGGATCGTTTTGGGTGCGGTGGAGTTCTTTGGTCGTGAGTTCGATCTGTTTTTCGAGTCCGTGGACGTATCGGTCTTGTAGGAGTGGATCTCGGAGCATGGCGCAGAGGGGCGGGGTCATGGACATGGTGAGACGGAAATAGACTCCGTCACGTACAAGGCCCTCCATCATATCCAACAAAGGCAGATAGGTTTCCGTGATGGCTTCGTACAGCCAGTCTTCCTCTAAGAACTCTGCGTATTCGGGATGACGAACAAATGGGAGGTGAGCGTGAAGGACCGGGGCTACATAACCGAGGGACATAAAATTATGTGGGGCGCGGAGGGGTGCCTGGGGAGGTGCCGTGGAGTTGGCTGGAGCCGAGTTTGGGGCAGGTTTCGATTCTGCGTCTAAGAATTTCAGTCATCTCAAATGAGCCGAATCGGTGATGTTTGATTAATTCACCCCCAAGGTAGGAGAAGATCTTAGCGGTTGTTTCAGAGGAGAGGAGTCGACGCAGGGCGTAAGGGAAAGGTAGGGGATGACCTGCCTTTTGAAGGCGAGCAAGAATCTGAGCTAGAGCTTCTCCTGGGCGGAGAAGAGGGCGCACAAGGTCCCACAGTTGACGGAAGGAGTAGTGAAAGGGAATTGTCACAAATTGGATGTCTTGGTTGGCGGAGGGGGCGTCGGGAGGGGTAATAACCTGTTGGGATACGGCGAGGTGGTGAAAGGATCCATTGGATCGGTAAAAGCCAAGTTCCGCTTGGAACAGTGTGGAAGGGCGGTGAGTTGGAAAAAACCATTCGCGAGATCCCGGGGTGACGTGGATTTGGTGGACTCGCTCTTTTCCAGGGATAAAAATTTGCAGAAAGACTTTGCCATCCGAGGCTTCTTTTTCGGCCTGAAGAATCTGCTCACGGGGGAAGTCCCAGTAGGCAAAGAGCGTATGCGGGTCGCGTGGGGTGAGAAAGAGTCGTCGGGTTCCGTAGCTTTCGGGCAAGTCTCCAAGAAATTCGAAATGGGGGATGGGATGAGGGGAGGGTTTAGGAAGAAAGGAGGGAAGGGTGAAAGGGTGCGAGGAAGGGGAGACGGGGATGGGAGTTTTGCGAAGACGTGGAAGGGGTGATTTTTTCTTAGGTTTGGGGGATGAAGGTTTCTGGGCGCGGGTAGTTATTTTTTTGTGAAGCGTACGTTTGGCGGAGGAAACTTTCTTTTTGGTTCGAGATGGCTTTTTCATGGTCTTAGGAGCGGACAGAAAACAAGGCTCGGATTTTGACTCATCCTACGGCAAAATCCAACTTCTTCTAACGAGACGATGAGACCCTCTTTTCCGCTGACCTTGAAGGCAAGATGAATACGAAACGGATCATTCCCTGCTTAGATGTGGATGCTGGAAGGGTGGTCAAGGGTGTTCAATTTGTGTCCATCCGGGATGCGGGCGATCCCGCGGAGTGTGCGCGTGCCTACAACGAGCAGGGAGCGGATGAGTTAGTCTTTTTGGATATTACGGCCTCCTCGGAGGCACGACCGATTCTTTTGGAGGCGGTGCGAAAGACTGCGGAGGAGGTTTTTCTGCCTTTGACGGTGGGTGGGGGTGTGCGGACGGTCGAGAACGCACGGGAGTTGTTGCGGGCGGGCGCTGACAAGGTGAGTTTAAACACGGCAGCTGTGGAAAGGCCTGAGTTGATTCGTGAAGTGGCGCGGGCGTTTGGGTGTCAGTGTGTTGTTTTGGCCGTGGACGTTCGTCGGAAAGCGGAGGGTAGGTGGGAGGTGACCACCCACGGAGGGCGACGGCCTACGGGAAGAGATGCAGGAGAGTGGGTTGAGGAGGGGGTTCGCCTAGGGGCAGGTGAAATCCTGCTAACCAGTATGGACACGGATGGTACGAAGAGGGGATATGATCTGGATTTGACCCAAATGGTGAGTCGAAGGGTTTCAGTTCCCGTGATTGCGAGTGGAGGTGCTGGATCCAAGGAGCATTTTGCGGATGTTTTAGGAGAGAGGGGTGGGGCTGATGCGGCTTTGGCTGCGAGCCTGTTTCACTTTGGGGAGTTGACCGTGCCTGAGGTAAAAAGGTATTTGCAGGAGAAGGGGATCCCCGTAAGACCTCCAAGGAAATCATGATTTTTCCAGACGAAAAAAAGTTCATTGAATTGGCAACCCAAGGAAACTTGATCCCGATTGGGCGGGAATATCCTGCGGATGCGGAAACTCCCATTTCGGCCTACATCAAGTTGGTGGGACAACCTGGAGGGGCAGCATTTCTTTTAGAAAGTGCGGAGACGGGAGGGAGATTAGGAAGATACTCGTTTGTGGGATCAAGACCGACTGCGGTGATGGAGTTTCGTGGTGGTGGCGTCAGGATTACAAAGATTAGTGGAGAGGTTGAGGAAAAGGCGCCCAAGAATCCCGATCCTTTGGTGGAGGTTCAGGAGATGCTGCGGGGGATTCATCCGGTAGCGGCGTGGCCAGGGGATCCTCCTCCCTTCGCGGGAGGGGCTGTAGGATTTTTGGCCTTTGAGGCGGTTCGCTACTTTGAGGGAAGCGTGGGAGTGGCGAAGAAAGACGATCTGGGCGTACCCGATGCGTGTTTTGCATTGGTGGAGGAGTTTGTGATGTTTGATCATGAAAAAAAGACGCGTCGATTGGTTGTGCAGGTAAAAACAGGAAAAGATCCAAAAGCGGATTATCAAAAAGGGCTGGAGAGGTTGGAGGCTTTGGGGAAACGATTGGCGCAGTCAGCAGGAAAACCCAGCACAGAGGTCCCTAAGCGACCTGAGGGAGATCTGTTGTTGGGAGCGACTCCAAATATGACAAAGTCGGAGTATTTGAAGATGGCTGAAGGGATGCAGGAGCATATCCGAGCGGGCGATATTTTTCAGGTGGTGCCCTCGCAAAGATTTACTGTGCCGTTTCAGGGTAGGCCGATTGATCTGTATCGGGCTCTGCGTGCGATCAATCCGTCGCCGTACATGTTTTGTCTGGAGATGGCGGGGTTGGCATTGGTCGGGTCATCGCCTGAAACGCATGTGCGGTGTGAAAATGGAAAGGTGGAGATTCGTCCGATTGCCGGAACGAAGGCCCGCGGGGCGACAATCGAAGAGGATCTGAAAAATGAGCAGGAGATGAAAGCAGACCCCAAAGAGCGAGCGGAGCATATTATGCTGGTGGATTTGGCGCGGAATGATTTAGGGAGAGTCTGCGAGTACAAGAGTGTGAAAGTGGTGGAATTGATGGAGGTGGAAAGGTTTTCGCATGTGATGCATCTGGTTTCACGTGTAACGGGGCAATTACGTCCGGGGCAAGATTCGTTTCAGGTCATGAGGGCCACTTTTCCTGCGGGGACGGTCAGTGGCTCGCCGAAAGTTCGGGCACTTCAGATTTTGGCTGAGTCGGAACCGACTCGACGAGGGGCTTATGCGGGGGCAGCGGGGTATTTTTCATTCGATGGGAATTTAGATTCCTGTATTTCCATTCGCACGATTTTGCTCAAAGGAGGGAAGGCTCATGTTCAGGCGGGGGGCGGATTGGTGGCCGACTCAACTCCCGAGGGGGAGTATCAGGAGAGCGTAAACAAGGCCAAGGCGGGTCTAGCGGCGGTGGCGGCGGCGAGAACCTTGGCGTAGGATCAGACTATGTTACTGGTCATCGATAACTACGACTCGTTTACCTATAATCTTGTCCAATATTTTGGGGAGTTGGGGGCAGATCCTCAGGTGAAGCGAAATGATGCGATCACGCCTGACGAGGTGGAGAAAATGAAGCCGCAAAAGATTGTTATCTCTCCCGGGCCAGGACGACCTGAGGAGGCGGGAATTTCGATGGAGTTGATTCGCAAGTTTGGTGGGAAGATTCCGATCTTAGGAGTTTGTTTAGGGCATCAGTGCATGGGGGAGGTGTATGGGGGGAAGGTGGTTCGGGCCGGGCGTTTGATGCATGGAAAGACATCTCCTATTCAGCACGATGGGAAGGGTGTTTTCCAAGGCTTGCCGAACCCATTCGAGGCGACGAGGTATCACTCGTTGATTGTGGAAAAGAATTCGGTTCCGAGTTGTCTGGAGGTTTGTGCGGAAACTGCGGAAGGGGAGATTATGGGGTTACGGCATCGGGAATATCCCGTGCATGGGGTGCAGTTTCATCCCGAATCGATCTTAAGCAAAGAGGGTAAGGATCTGCTGGCGAATTTCTTGAAGATTTAGCAGGGAGAAGAGGGGTTGGTTGAGTTGACGCTAGGAGGGGTGGGGCGTAAGATTTTACTTCGAAAGGGGCATTGAAACTATGGAACCACGAGGAGAAGAACGGACATTACGATCGGAAAAGGTGCAGATTGAGAGGAAGACTTTCTTTCTCGATCTTAAGGAGAACGACAGAGGACGCTTTTTGCGAATCACGGAAGATGTAGGGGGTCGGCGGGATCGGATTATCATGCCGGCAACGGGGATGGAGGATTTTGCGCGGGCGTTGGATGATTTAATTGTTTTTGAGCAGGAGGAGCTGGGTCGATAAGAGGTAGGGAATTTGATCGTGCCCCTTGAAGTGGGTTGAGGGTTAGGTGCGGTTAGGTTGGGTTGGGGCTTGTGAGAGAAGTTCGAGGGCTTTGCCTGCAGCGAGGCGAACCTCTTGAGGTGCGGATGTATCGCTCTGAATTTTTTTCATGAGGGGCGCTGACTCTTTGTCTTGCAAAAGACCGAGGGCGATGAGAGCGACCATGCGAACCTGTGAATCTTGATCGGAAGTTGCGGCACGGACAGCGGGTAGGACTCTGGGGTCTTGGATGCGGACTGCGGATTTGACTCCTTCAATTCGTTCGACGCCAAGAGGATTGGCCATTTCAGCCAGAAGAATATCCAGACCGCGACCGTCATTGAGACGGGCGAGGGCAAGTGCGGCGACGACTTGTGTGGTGCGATCTTTGGATTGAAGCGCAGGGAGGTAGGCATCGGGTTTTGCCACAATGGAGAGTTCCAAAAGAGATCGTCGGGCGAAGCGGCGAACATAGGAGTCTTTGTCTTGCAGCATGGAGAAGAGAGTCGGGATCGCGGTGGGGTCGGCGCGGTTTCCGAGGAGTCGGGCAGCGGATGCGCGGGTGAGCCAATCGGGATCTTGGGTGGCTTGACGGAGAATTGGGGTGGCTTGGGGGGTGGTAAGAATGCGGGTGGCTTCGATGGATTCGCGGCGAACGGTCGGATCAGGGTCACGGAGTGCGGTGCGAAGAACGGAGAGGGAAGAGGGGTGTTGGGGTGGGGCGAGTGCGAACGCGCGGACGGCGAGGGAGCGAATCGCTGGGGAGGGATCGCGAAGGGGGAGGCGGTAGGGTTGGGCTGAAGGTTGGGTTTGTAGCATTTGCTGGGCCTCGGCTGCCGCTAGCTCTGGTTGGCCTGCGAGCAGGTTGAGGTGAAGTCTTTCTTGGCGAAGGGCGATGCTTTGAGGGAATTGGCGGAAACCGTCTTGGAGGGATTCTTGGGCCTGTTGGAGTTTTCCCTGTTCCAAGAGTTGGTGGGCGCTTTGGGCAATGCGACCGTCGGGCTGGGAACAGGAGGTCAGGAGGAGGGCCAGGATGAGTGCAGATAGGGCCGGATACATGTTGGGAGATTATGATGAAGAGGGAAAATTAGAAAGGCTGGATGACCTTGGATATTTGACTTCGAGCATCTCCTTTCTAGGTTTTTAATATGCAGAGTTTTGGAAGCCGCACGGGGTTAAAGCCTAAGCCAGATTGGCTGGGGGCGGATCCGGAGTTGGAGCAGGAGTTGAAAGAGGTGGAGAGGCGGATTGTGCATCAAGCGTCGTTGTTTGATTCTGGGGCTGAGGCGTATGTGCGGTATGCGCTTGAGGGTGGGGGAAAGAGGTTGCGGCCTGCGCTGGTTTTGTTGGCAGGGAAAGTCGCGGGGGGGTGGAGCGAGGCGATTCGGGACTTGGCTGTGATTGTGGAGTTGGTGCATGTGGCCTCGTTAATTCATGATGATGTTTTGGATCGGGCGGATTTGCGTAGGTCGCGGGCTACCTGCAATGCGAAGTGGGGGGTGGAGCTTTCGGTGCTCCTTGGGGATGCCCTCTTTGCGCATGGGCTGCAGTTGGCGACCAAATTGGAGAATGCGGAGGTGGCTCGAAAGATTGCTGAAGCGTCCAGAAATCTGTGTGAGGGAGAGATTCTACAAACGCAACGGCGCTTTGACTTAAAACTGTCGACGATGGATTACCTGCATGTGGTGGGATTAAAGACGGGGGCACTCTTTCGGGTTGCGGCGGAAGTGCCTTTTATCGTTTATGGTGCGGCGGAGGTAAAGCGGGAGGCGGCACGATCATTTGGCCAGCAGTTGGGAGTGGCATATCAGATCTATGATGATTGTTTGGATTTATTTGGAACGGACGAGGAGAGTGGCAAAACGTTAGGAACTGATTTGAGGAAGGGGAAGTGGACCTTGCCTGTATTGCATGCTTTGCAGACGCTGCCGAAAGAGGATTCGGAGAAGTTGAGGACCCAGTTGGTCGGGGAGGAGGGTGTGGGGGGTGTGGCTGAAAAGGTGAAAGAGGCGGGGGGGCTGAAATTCGCACTTCGAAAAGCTGTGGAACTATTGGAAAGGGCGAAAGGGGATCTGAAAGTTTTGGGAGAGGGTGGGGAAGCGAAGAAGCTGACGAGTATGACGGATCGGTTGCAGGGGTATTTGAAAACAGCCAGCGACGAGTAGGACGAAATTGGGTGGAGGTCGGGGTGGATTGACCTTTTCGATCTATGGGGGTGGGCGATAGGATGAAACCGATGTCGGTGGATTTAACCAAGGAAATCGATTTAGAGAACGGACCGACTGATGAGGAGTTGGTTGCGGAGACCGTGAAGGGAAATTTGGCTTCTTACGATGAGTTGATTCGGCGATTCCAGTCCCGTTTGTATGGAGTGATCTACCATTTGACATCGAACCACGAAGACACCAACGACATGTTGATGGAGGTTTTTGATAAGGCGTACCGGAGTTTGCCGACGTTTCGGGGGCAGTCGTCGTTTTACACTTGGATCTACAGGATCGCGATTAACCGGACTTTTAACTTCTTGGAAAAGAGAAAAAGGAGGCAGGGGGCGATGAGTTTGAATGAGATCGATGAGGATGGACTCCCAAAGTACGATATGCCTGATCCAATCCAGAGAAACAACCCATCTAAGTCATCTATGCTCAATGAGTTGCAAAATAAATTGAACGAATCCATGCTTGGGCTGTCGAAAGAACATAGAACAGTGGTAACTTTATATGATATACAAGGACTTGCACATGCTGAGATTGGGAAGATTATGGGGACGACCGAGGGTACGGTCCGTTCGAGGCTCCATTATGCTCACAAACAGCTTCAGAAATCGCTTGGCATCTACCTGCGAAGGTAAAAAATAGAAAGACTATACAAATGAACCAAAAAGAAGATTTTTCAGAGTTACAAAAGCTCCTTCAGTTGAAGCGATTGGAGACCCCTGGGGAGGCCTACTTCGAGAAATTTGTGGATGCTTTCCACCAGTATCAGAGGCAGGAAATTTTACGGGAAGAGCCTTGGTACTCGAAAGTATTGGAAGTCCTGTTTGAGCCTTGGGTCGCGGGCGTACCTCGTCTGGCCACGGTTGCAGGGTCGGTTGCATGTTTGATTGCTGGAGTTGCATTTTTCCTAGGACCTGTGGCGCCAGGAATTACGCCTCTGGCAGACGGAAAAGTTGCGCATGCCAAGGGAATTATTGTAGCGGCGAATTCGGTAGACGATTCTCTGCAAATTCAGCCTGAGCTGATTGAAACAGCGGCTGGCGGGGAAGGGACTCAGCTTCGGCCCCTCTATGTAAATGGGCACGGTGCGGTGGCTTATGATTCCCGTCTCGCGTTTTAAATACGTTTTTCTATCCCTCCTTGTCCTCCTCGTTGCTTTTACGGGGTTGATCGGTGGGCGAGCCTACTATTTGGCTCATCACTCGGGTCCTGTCTCCGTTTCAGTAACCCAAGATTTAGTTCCTCCTGCGTCGGCTTCTTTCGAGCCCTCAGCACCCAAGGCTCCAATGTCGCAAGGGAGTGGCGTTTTTGACCAGATCGCCGCCGAGGTGAGTGGGGTGTACGAGCAGGCGGTGCCTACTGTTGTGCGTTTGCGGGCCACGGATGGGGCAGAGCAGTTGGCAGGTACAGGATTTTTTATTGATGGGCAGGGCACAATTCTGACGGCGTATGCGGTGGTCGGTCAGGCTGACTCCGTATCGGTGGATGTGAACGGAAGAACCTTTACCGCAAAAATTTTAGGGCGGGATCCGCGTAGTGGAGTGGCTGTGCTCAAAATTCCAGCGACTCAGACTCCCCATTTGGCTTTCGGCGAGGGGATGAGGTTGCGACCTGCATCGGCCGTGGTGAGTGTGGCGTTTCCCTATGATCTTAAAGCGGAACCGACATTCGGATTTGTTGCCGGGTTTGATGTGAAGTATTTGACGCGGTTTTTTGCTACGACTCACCTGCGTGCGAATCTGCCGATTAAACCAGGACAGATTGGTGGGCCGCTTTTGGACAGCCAAGGAAAAGTGGTAGGTGTCCTTATGTTAGAAATCGATGAGGGTAAGGCGTGTTATGCTCTTCCGATTGAGGCGGCTTCAAAAGTTGCGGCAGACATTCAGAAGTTTGGGGAGCCACGTCACGGATGGATGGGAGTGGGGGTGATGCCTGATCGAAGCCGGCCTGAGCGTGGTGCGCCAGTTTTTGTGGATCGGCTTTATAAGGGTACTCCTGCTGAAAAGAGTGGGTTGAAGATGGGGGATGAGGTGATTTCAATTGGAGGACGACCTGTGCATGAGCCCTCCGATATTTTGGATGCGGCGTTTTTTTCGGAGGTAGGGGGGAAAGTTCCAGTTCGGGTCAAGCGAGACGGAAAAGAGCAGGTATTTACGATTACTGTTTCGGCACGCCCTGAAAGTTCGCGGATTGTCGAACCCGCACCGCTTTTCCCCAACCCCTCTGGCGGGCCAGCCTCTCAAGGGGTGCCGGTCAAAGCAAACCGCTAACTCTCACCGCCTGTTGTGCGGTAGGTTCTTGTTTTAGGCGATTTGGGGTAAGATCCCCTCATGCAGTTTAAGGATGTAGCACTCATTTTAGCAGGCCACGGCTCCACCAAAAATGCAGAGTCCAGTCGGTTCACGAGGGAGACGGCGCACCGAATCAGGGAGAGGGGGATTTTTGGCGAGGTACGGTCGGCTTTTTGGAAGGAGCAACCCTCCTATGCGGATGCAATCCAAGGGTTGGGAGCGAAAAAGGTAGTGGTGGTTCCGTGGTTTCTGGCGAATGGGTATTTTACCACGAAGATTCTGCAGAGGGAATTTGTGGACACATTGGATGTGGAGTGCCGAGTGACGGCACCGATCGGAATGAGGTCAGAGATACTTAGTCATTTTCAAAAGCGGGCAGAACGCTTGTTGGCGGCAAAGAGCTGGAAACCCAATCAGGTGAGCCTTCTGGTGGCGAGTCATGGAACCCCACTGCATGCAGGTTCACGAGTGGCGGCAGTAGATTTAGCCGAGCAATTGGCGAAAGACGGTTATCGGACAGCTCGGGCTGTATTTCTGGAGGAGGACCCAAAGATTGCAGACTGGAGAGTTCTCATTCAGGAAGGGCCAGTGGTGGTATTGCCTCACTTTTTGGCTGGGGGATTGCATGGTTCGGAGGATGTACCAGAACTTTTGGGGATATCGGGCGCGGGGGAAGGTTGGTATGAATCTGAAAAGGGTGAGGTGGGTTATGGCGAGCCCTTGGGAAGGCCGGAAGAAGTCGAAGAAATGATTATCGAATTGGCAGTAGCCAAGGCTTCAAAGTAAATCGTCATGGAAACGATGTATGAAGCAGGCGAAATGGGGCAAGTGTGCTGGATTAAGAATGAGAAGGGTTGGGTGGTCAGGCATATTCAGGATCAAGACGCGGTTGGACAGTTACGCAGCGTAGCGACCCTGGACGAATTGGAGGAGGTGGTGCGTTGGGATGAGCGAGGAAAGTATCGACCTCTTCGAAGTGAAGGAAATCTAGTTTCGGGTTGGCAGTATGACGCCAACAGCGTGACGGAGTTTCGCGAGGGGATGGAGGTTATTTATCCTGGCCTGTGGGGAAACGCTGAGGCATGGAAACATGGAAAACTGAAATTTCAAATATGGGATGATGTATTGACGAAGCAGACCGAGCGGGTTCGGAGCAAGGTATCGCAAGCAGGGGATATGCCTCGAAGAGTGATCGAGGAAAATTGCAAGAAACGATGTCTCAAGGCTGTCCTGTGGGCAGGGGAAAAGCCTGCAGATAGAGATGCCAAGATGCCCATGCTTTGTACGGGGCCTTGTGGGATGTTTTGGAGTTGTCTGGAGGGTTAGGCAAAAAAGTCTTTTTCTTGGCGTGTGGAATTCGCTTTGGGGAGGACTCGCAAAGTGACTCCAGTCCTTCCATACCTAGAGAGTGAAATTTCTTGTGGCCCACCAATCTAAGTACCAGGGACGGTTTTTATGAGGCAAGAAGGGCAAGGGAATTTGGCTTTCCAGATGGGGGAATTTTTCTCCAACGGGGGTAAGCTGGGAAAGGCGAAGGGATATGAGTCTAGGCCTGGGCAGGCAAAGATGGCGGAGCGGGTAGCCGAGATTATTGAGGATCGAAAGCACCTGGTTGTGGAGGCGGGAACGGGAACGGGCAAAAGCTTGGCCTATCTCGTCCCAGCTGCTTATGCGGCTCATGAGCTGGGCAAAAAGGCGATCATCAGTACTTATACAATTCATCTGCAGGAGCAGCTGTTCGGGAAGGATGTGCCGATAGTTCAATCGCTGGTGCCGTTTGAATTCACGGCAGCTCTTCTCAAGGGAAGACAGAACTACCTTTGTCCGCATCGGTTGAAAAAAGCGCAGCAGCATCAGGGGGATCTTTTTGCGACAGGTCAGGCGGAGCAGTTGAAGGGGTTGGTGGAGTGGGCACGGCGGACAAAGGATGGAACCCTTTCAGATGTCGATTTTCAGGTGGATGCGGCGGTCTGGGCGCAGGTGTGCAGCGAGGCGTTTGCCTGCACTCCAAGGCATTGTGGGGGGCCAACAGGATGTTTTTATCAGATGGCGAGGACGAAGGTGTTAGATGCGAACGTGGTGATTCTGAATCATGCGCTGCTTTTCGGGTTGCTGGCGGGTGCGGAGGAAAATGAAGAGTCCCCAAGCGAAGGATATCTTTTCCCGAATGATTTTCTGGTGTTGGACGAGGCTCATGAAGTGGAAGATGTGGCGGCGAAAGCGTTGGGATTGGAGGTGAGGCTAGGGTCGCTACGGTTTCTTTTGCAGCGGTTGGTTCATCCCCGGACCAAGAAAGGGGTTTTGACGAGGGTCGGCGATGGAAATGCGGTGAAATCCACGTTGGGAGTGCTGGGGATTTTGGAGGGGGCGTTTGAAGAGATTTTAGAAAGTGCGGGTCTGGGGGCTTCGGGCCAGAAACGGGTCAGGCAACCCTTGGGTATGAAGAGCGAGTTGGGGCCACGCTTAATGGATGTGCGGGCTCAATTGCTGAAGCTGGCGGAGGATGCGGGGGATGGGGAGGAGAGGAACGAGTTGAAAGATCATGCGAGAAGGTTGGAGGCGAGCGCCTTTGGACTAGGGGAGTTTTTAAAAATGAGTCGGGAAGGGCACGCGTACTGGGTGGAGAGGAGGCTACCCGAGGAGGGCAGAGCGCACCGGGGGGAGATGAGTCTGCACGCTTCCCCAGTGGAGGTGGCGGAAAGATTGGAGGATCTGGTTTTTCGGCCTGACTGCACCACGATTATGACGAGTGCGACTCTGGATGTGGGAAGGGGATTGGAGTTTTTTGCAAAACGGGTGGGGGCGCAAGAAGCGGAGACACTTTTGGTGGAGTCGCCTTTTGATTATGAGAGTCAGATGCGGGTATATCTACCTAAGGGGATGCCGGAGCCTTCCGAAGGGCAGAGATTTCAGGAGGCGTTGGAGGGATGGATTCAGCGGTTTGTGGGAATGACCAAGGGGAAGGCATTTGTACTGTTTACAAGTCGAGCGATGCTCCGAAAGACGGCGGAGGGGATGGCGGGATGGTTTGAGGAGCAGGGGCTTCGGTTGCTGGTGCAGGATAAGGGAAGCTCGAGAACTCGGCTCTTGAAGGAGTTCAAAGAGGACCGCGACAGCGTGCTTTTTGGAACGGACAGCTTTTGGCAGGGGGTAGATGTGCCAGGAGAGGCACTATCGAATGTGATTTTGACGAGGTTGCCGTTTTCGGTTCCGGATGAGCCACTGTTCGAGGCGAGGTGTGAGAGGATTAAGGAGAAGGGGGGAGAGCCATTTCGAGAATTGCAGTTGCCTGAGGCGATTTTAAAGTTTCGGCAGGGGGTGGGGAGATTAATTCGAAGCCGAGAGGATCGGGGTCAGATTGCGGTATTGGATGGAAGGATCTTGAGTCGGACCTATGGGAAGAGTTTTTTAAGGATTCTCCCTGAGTGTCCAGTGGAGCTGTTGGACTAAGCAGAAGCTAAAATGAAGAGATTTTCAAACATGCCTGCACATATTCGGCGCGGCGATTTTGGTGTTTGAGGTAGTAGGCGTGCTCCCAGACGTCGATCCCGTAGATGGGGGTTCTGCCAGTCATCAGGGGGGAATCTTGGTTAGGGAAGGGTTCGATGAAAAGTTTTCCGTCTTTGGCTCGTCCGAACCAGGCCCAGCCACTTCCGAAGATGCCCATCGCGCATTTGGTCATCTCTTCCTTCCACTTTTCATAGCTTCCAAAAGTATTGTTGATCTCCTTGGCTAGTTTGCCCTCCGGTTTCTTGGCGGGGTTGGAAAGGGTTTTCCAAAGGATGGAGTGGTTGGAGTGGCCGCCGGCATTGTTGCGAACGGTGGTACGGATTTCTGCGGGAACGGTATCCAGATTTCCTAAAAGTTCTTCAAGGGATTTTTTTTGGAGGTCGGGATAAGGGGCGATGGCTTTGTTGAGATTGTTGACGTAGGCAGCGTGGTGTTTGTCGTGATGTAGAGTCATCGTCTGGGCATCGATATAAGGCTCGAGGGCATTGGGTGCGTAGGGGAGAGGGGGAAGGGTGAAGGGCCCTCCTTCGCTCAGTCTCGGCAAGCCTTGCTGACCTACGGAGGGTTCCGCCGCAACGACAGAGAAGGGCAGGAAGCGGGAGGCGATGGAGGAGCCAAGGAGGATTTGGAAGAAGGAGCGTCTTTTCATGGCCTGATTATCCCGTTTGCAGATCGAAGCGAAAGCTTTTCATAGATGGGCTTTCCGATCGGACGATTAGGGATAATCGTCCCTACCAAGTTATGAGCTAACGGGAGGCTTGAGGAGAAAGGTGTCTTACGATATGATCATCAATTAGTTCTATGAAATCGGCTGAAGTTAGAAAAGGGTACTTAGATTTCTTCCGTGGGAAGAACCACACGATCGTGCCCTCGGCCAGTTTGATGCCGACTTCACCGAATCTCCTGTTTACCAACGCAGGGATGAACCAGTTTGTTCCGATTTTTCTGGGGCAGGCCAAATTTCCAAACTCACCAGCCCGAGCCGCTGACACGCAAAAGTGCATCCGGGCGGGCGGTAAACACAACGATCTGGAAGACGTCGGTTTCGACACCTACCACCACACTTTCTTTGAGATGTTGGGGAACTGGTCGTTCGGGGATTATTTTAAAAAAGAATCGATCGACTGGGCTTGGGAACTTTTGGTCGATATCTGGAAATTCCCGCCCGCCCGACTTTACGCCACGGTTTACAAGCCTGGACCTGGGGATCCGGCAGAATTTGATTCCGAGGCACACGGATATTGGGTAGAGAAGTTTAAGAAAGCGGGGTTGGATCCGGCCGTTCACGTGGTGATGGGGAATGCAAAGGACAATTTTTGGATGATGGGAGAGACGGGTCCGTGCGGACCGTGCTCTGAAGTACATGTGGATCTAACACCGGAAGGAAAGACCCAAGGGAAGCTGGTAAATCAGGGGGATCCGCGCTGTCTGGAAATCTGGAATCTGGTCTTCATCCAGTTTAACGCCGAACCGGGCGGTAAGTTTAAGCCATTGCCTGAGCGGCATGTGGACACGGGAATGGGATTGGAGCGGGTGGCTGGGATACTTGCCGTATCGGACGGGTTCAAGGATTTCAAAAAAGACCCGTCCAACTATGCGAGCGATCTGTTTGCACCGATCTTTGCGGAAATTGAGAAAATGTCGGGTAAGAAGTACGGGGCGCGGGTGCCCAAGAACCGGGAAGAAGTGAGCGAGGAAGAGATGAACGATTGTATCTTCCGGGTCTTGGCGGATCATGTGCGAACGCTTTCGTTTTCGATCGCTGACGGGATTGTGCCTGGGAACGAGGGTCGAAATTATGTATTAAGGAGAATCCTGCGACGGGCGGTGATGTTTGGTCGCCGCTTCAAGTTGCCGGACGGGTTCCTTTCGGAACTGGCGACGCCCCTGATCCGAACAATGGGGGAAGCGTTCCCGGAACTGAAGGCGCGGGAGAAGGATATTCGGGCGGTTCTTTCGGCAGAGGAGGCTTCGTTCTCGAAAACGTTGGAGAGGGGGTTGGCGATGTTTGAGAAGCTGGTGGCGGGATCGAACAAGGGAATTCAGGGTGAGGATGCCTTTACTCTGTATGACACGTATGGATTTCCGTTGGATCTGACCCAGTTGCTGGCCAGAGAGAGAGGAATGGAGGTCGATGGTGCGGGATTCGAAAAGGCGATGGAGGCTCAACGGTCGCGTGCAAGGCAGTCGCAGAACAAGACGACGATCAAGGTGGAGGATGAAGTAGGACCGGATTTCCCGACCGTCTTCACGGGTTATGAGAAGACGGAGGAGTCGAAGGTGGAGAGGTTGGCGGCCGAGGCGTTGAAAGAGGTGGGGCCGGCTGGTGCGAAGGGTCGGGTATTCTTGGGGCAGACACCGTTTTACGGCGAGATGGGAGGACAGGTGGGGGATACGGGTTGGATTGAGTGGGATGGAAAGAAGGTGAAGGTGGTGGCGACGATCCGTGGAGCGGGTGGAGTTCCCGTCCATCTAACCGATTCGGTCGTCGATGCAAAAGGTCCGGTGAAGGTGAGTTTGGATACGGAGAGACGGGGAAGAATCGAGGGTCATCACAGTGCGACCCACCTTTTGCACTGGGCATTGAGGAGCGTGTTGGGAGAGGGAGTCAGACAGAAGGGGTCGTATGTGGGGCCGGATCGGCTGAGGTTTGATTTTTCGCATCTGAAGGCGATGAGTGCGGAGGAGTTGGCGAAGGTGGAGTCTGAGGTGAACGAGAAGGTGAAGGCTGATGTGGCGGTAAAGTGGGGGGAGAGGCCTTATGCTGAGGTAAAGGATGACTCGACGATCCTGCAGTTCTTCGGCGACAAGTATGGGACGACGGTACGGGTGGTGGATATCGGTGGTTTTTCAAAGGAGTTGTGCGGAGGAACCCATGTGAGATCGACAGGGAGGATCGGTGCTATCCGAGTGGTGGGAGAGTCGGCGATCGCGGCGGGGGTACGAAGAATCGAAGCGGTGTCGGGAGCGGCGCTGGCCGATTGGTGCCGAGAAGAAATGAAGAAGCAGGACGAAAAGGCAGTTTCTTTGGAAAAGAAAAAAGTGGGAGCTGGACAGCTTTCCAAAGGGAGCGGGAAGGAGACACCGGAACAGCTTTGGGATCTGGTAAAGAAACGGGATGGAGAAATCTCGAAAGCGGATGAGTCGTTGCGGGAGGGGGACAAGCAGGCAGCGAAAGATCGAATGGCCGAAATGCAGAAGAAGGCTGAGCAGGATGCGAAGGAGTTGTGGGCCAAAGGAACAGTTTTGAGCGGGATCAAGTGGTTGGGGGTGGATCTGGGGGAAGTTCCGAACGGGTATTTGCCCGTGTTGGCAGATCGATTAAAGAGGGAGGGGGAGGCGGTTCTGTTTTTGATCGGGAAAGAGGGAGGAAAAGTGCCTTTGGTTGCACTTTGCACGGCCGAAGCGGCCAAGAAGGTGCAATCAGGGAAGATCATCCAGGTTGCGGCGGTTGAGGTGGGCGGCAAGGGTGGGGGAAGACCTGATATGGCGCAGGGTTCGGGAGCGGATGCCTCGGGAATCGACAAAGCGTTGGCGGCTGTTGAGAAGATGGTGAAGGCGGCTCTGGGGGGCGGGGCATGAAAAAACCACAGGGGGCGGATCGGATCGAAGAGGTGATTGCCGCCATGCGAAAGGGGCGGATGGTGATCATGACGGATGATGCCCAACGGGAAAACGAGGGGGATCTGGTGTTAGCGGCCCGGAGTGTGACTCCCGCGCTGATCAACTTCATGGCCGGAGAGGGGCGGGGTTTGATCTGTGCTCCGGTTTCACAAGCCCGGGCGGAGAAGCTGGGGCTGAGTCGGATGGTGCCGAGGAACGAGGAGAGGTTTGGGACCGATTTCACCGTTTCGGTCGATGCGGCAAAGGGAATCACCACTGGGATTAGTGCTCATGACCGAGCGGCCACGCTTCGGGTTCTGGGCAAGGCGAGTCCGAAAGCAGAGGATTTAGTTCAACCAGGACATATTTTCCCGGTGCGTGCTAAGGAGGGCGGAGTGCTGGTGCGGGCGGGCCATACCGAAGCGGCGGTGGATCTGGCCAAGCTGGCTGGATTAGGAGATGCGGCGGTGATCTGCGAAATTCTGAATCCGAACGGATCGATGGCGAGGTGGGCGGATCTAATCGAGTTTAAAAAGAAGCACGGGCTGAAACTTGGGACGATTCAGGATCTGATCGAATACCGGAGGAGGAAGGAACGGTTGGTGGTGCGGGAGCAGGTGGTGAAGTTGCCGACCGATTACGGCATGTTTGATCTGTATCTGTACCGAACGGTGACAGATGGGAGTCATCACCTAGCCTTGGTGAAGGGAAAACCAAAAGCTAAGGATGCGGTGTTGGTGCGGGTTCACAGTGAATGTTTAACGGGGGACGTGTTTGCATCCCGTAGGTGCGATTGTGGAAACCAGTTGCACGATGCCTTAAGAAGGATTGCTCAAGAAGGAAAAGGAGTGCTGGTCTACATGCGGCAAGAGGGTCGGGGGATCGGATTGCCAGCAAAGATTCAGGCGTATCGTTTGCAGGAGAGGGGCTTGGATACGGTAGATGCAAACCGGAAGCTAGGTTTCTCGGCCGATTTGAGAGAGTACGGAATCGGGGCGCAAATTCTGACCGATCTGGGCGTGAGAAGGATGCGGTTACTGACGAACAATCCGAAAAAGGTGGTGGGGTTGGCGGGGTACGGATTGGAACTGGTAGATCAGGTGCCGATTAGGACAAAGCCGAATGCCCACAATCGAAAGTATCTGGCGACGAAGAAAAAGAGAATGGGGCACCGGTTGTGAAAAAAGGAAAATTCATCATCGTGGTGGCCGATTATCACCAAAAGTATGCCGACGGGATGGTGAAGGCGGCACGGAAGGTATTTCACGGGCACAAGGTGGAGGAGGTTCGAGTGCCGGGAACATTTGAAGTCCCGCTGGCAGTGAAGCGGGCGTTAAGGAAAAAGCCGGATGCGGTGTTGGCGTTGGGTTTGGTATGGCAGGGGGAGACGGCACATGCGGATCTGATTTTGAATTCTGCCACCGAAGCGCTGATGCGGATGATGATCGAGACGGATATTCCTGTTTTGCATCATCTGGTGGGAGTGAAAACGGAGAAGCAGGCAAGGGATAGGTGTATAGGAAAGCTGAATCGAGGGAGAGAAGCGGCGGAGGCGGCGTTGCGGATGTGGAAACTAAAGGGGGTAGGTCGTGGCCGGTAAGCGTAGGGAGGGGAGAATTCTGGCGGCGCAGTTCCTGTATCAACGGGAGGTGGGCACTTCGAGTATTCCGCTGGATGAAGCGCTGAAAAATCTTTGGGAACAGACAGAGGCAAAGCCAGAGGCGTGTGCTTTTGCCGAAAAGCGGATCCGGGCCGTTATCGAGAAACAGGCGGAGGTAGATGCAGAGTTGAAGAAATTGGTGACCAACTGGGATCCGAGTCGGATGGCGCCAGTAGATCGGGCGATTTTGCGATTGGCGCTTTGGGAGATGAAGTTTGCGGATGATGTGGCGCCGATCTCGGCATTGAACGAGGCGATCGAGGTGGCTAAGGCGTTGAGCACGGAAGAGTCGGGTCGGTTTGTGAACGGGGTTTTGGACAAGGCGCGTCAGGGATTGAGTAGGCCGGAGCGTTCGATTCCTTCCTCTGGGATTTAGGATTCGATAAGAATGAGGATTCGGTTGGATGAAAAGTGGATGGGGATGGCGGTAGAGTTGGCGAAACGAGCAGGGAATTCAACAAGGCCGAATCCTCGGGTGGGGGCAATCGTGGTGAAAGGAGGGAGGATCGTGGGGGCAGGATATCACAGGAGGGCGGGTCTGCCGCATGCGGAAATCGAGGCCATTCAGCAAGCGGGGGTGAAGGCAAAGGGAGCGAAATTGTTTGTGACGTTGGAGCCTTGTTCGACCCATGGAAGGACGCCTCCATGCACTGATCGGATCGTGGCGTCTGGGATCCGGGAGGTGATTTACGGTGCGGGAGATGTCGATCGGAGGAATGTGGGAGGGGCGGGGCGAGTTCTTTCTCGAAAAAAGATCCGGGTCGTGGAGGGAATCTTGCGGGAGGAGTGTGAGAAGTTGAATGAGGATTACCAACACTGGACGACAAGAAAGGAGCCGTGGGTGATTCTTAAGTTGGCGATGACGCTGGATGGGTATCTGGTGGTGCCAGGCAGGAGGTGGGTGACGGGAGAGCCTGCACGGGCGGAGGTTCAGAAGTTGAGGTCTGAGTGCGATGCGATCTTGGTCGGGGCGGAGACCGTGCGAAAGGACAACCCGCAACTGACAGCCCGAGAAGTATTTCGACATTCTGCAGAATGTCGAAATGTCGGTGGAGAGCAGCCATGGCGAGTGGTGGTGACGAGGTCGGGCAAATTGCCCAAGGGAGCGCATCTTTTCCGGGATCGGTATAAAGATCGGACGTTGGTGTATCGAAAAAAAAAGTGGTCTGATGTTTTGAAAGATCTGCATCGAAGGGGAGTTTCGCGGCTGTTGGTCGAGGGTGGAGCGGAGGTGGCGGGTGGACTCATCAAAGCCGGGAAAGTGAATGAGGTAGTGATTTATCTAGCTCCGATTCTGGTGGGGGAACGGGGGAAGGGGTTACCTAAAATCGACGGATGGGCGGATTGGGGGTGGTGTGAGGTGGTCAGCTCCTGCGCGGGAGAAGACCTGTGCTTGCGTGGGAAGCTCGGAGGGGCGAAGTAAGAGTATGTTCACGGGCATTGTAGAAGAGGCTGGAGTAGTCCAAGCGGTTACGCGCCGAGGTAAGGGCTGGAGTCTTGAAGTGGAAGTAGGCTCGATTGTGGACGGGGTGAAGATCGGGGATAGCGTGGCGGTGAACGGATGTTGTTTGACGGTTACCGAGGTGAAGGGGAAGAGGCTGATTTTTGATCTGTTGGATGAAACGAAGGAGAAGACGAACTTGCAGTCGGCCCAATTGGGGGCGCGAGTTAATTTGGAGAGTTCGCTTAAGGCAGACGGGAAGGTGGGAGGGCATTTTGTGACGGGCCATATCGACGGGACGGCTCGGGTCAGCAAGTGGGGGAGGTCGGGAGAAGATTGGGAATTGGAGGCGGAGGTGCCCGAGGGTTTGGAGCGGTATCTGGTGCCGAAGGGATGCGTTGCGATCGACGGGATCAGTTTGACGATTGGAAGGGTCGAGGGGCGTAAGTTCAATGTCTGGATCATTCCGCACACCTACGAGGTGACGACGCTAAGAGATCGCAAGGCGGGGGATAAAGTGAATCTGGAGTGCGACCTGTTGGCCAAGTATGTTGAAAAGATGAGCGGAGTGAAGAAATGAGCGGATTGGCGCCCGAACTGGAGAAGCTGCTTGTCCTGCAGGAGCGGGAGCAGAGGCAGATGAGGTTGAACAAGGAGCTCTCGGCGTGGCCGAACGAGATGAAGGCGTTGGAGCAGAGGAGATTGGATGTTCGGGCTGGGGCAGAGAAGAAGAGGTTGGAGGCCCAGAATGCCGAGGTGGAGCGAAAGAAGCTTGAGCTAGAGGCGGAGTCGCACCGGGCGAAGGCGGCGCGGTACAAGGTGCAGCAGTTTGAGACCCGCAAGAATGAGGAGTTTACGGCCTTGGGAACGGAGATTCAGCGGGAGGAGAAAGAGGTGCAGGAGATTGAAGATCGGGAACTGGATTTGATGGCTTTGGGGGAGAAGGCGAAGAAGGAGGCGGTAGTGGAAGCGGAGGGGGCGAAGGTGAAAGAGGGGGAGCTGACCGCGAAAGAGGAGGAGTTGAAGAAAAAGAAAACCGAATTAGAAACGCGTTTAGCGGACTTGATGAAGGAGATTGAGACCTTGGCCTTGGGGGTGGAGGAGGGATTGCTGAACAAATATCGGAGAATTATGGCCAACAAGAAGGATGTGGCAGTCGTACCCGTAGAGCATGGAACCAATTGCGGGGGGTGTCACATGAAGCTGACACAAGGTTCGACTATCGCGGCCAAATCCGGGAAAGCGGGTGCGACGTGTGAAAATTGCGGGCGTTTGCTTTTCTGGCCGGTGAGTTGATTCAGCTTTTGGAGGGTGAGTTCAGGCGGCTGTGGCGGATGCCGTAGAAAAAGTAGATGGCCAAACCGATGGCCAGCCAGACGATGAGGCGGATCCAGGTGTCGAATGGCAGGGCGATCATCTGGGCGAGGCAAACCAAAGCGCCAGCAATCGGAATCCATGGCAGAAAAGGGCATCGGAAGGGCCGATCCACGTTGGGGCGGGTTTTTCGAAGAACGAGAATACTGAGACAGACGATGGTGAAAGCGAGGAGGGTGCCGATGGAGACGAGTTCGCCGAGAACGCCGATGGGGAGGACTCCTGCCATCAATGCGGCGAAAAGGCCGGTGACGATCGTGGTGACGTGCGGGGTTCCGAATTTGGGGTGGAGTTGGGCAAATCTTTTTGGGAGAAGTCCGTCCTTGGCCATGGAGAAGAAGATGCGGGGTTGACCCATCATCATGACGAGAACCACGGAGCTGAGGCCGGCGATGGCACCCAACTGGACAAGCGGACCGAGCCAACGTAGACCTTCTCCCGCGCGATCGATGGCCAAGGCAACGGGGGCGGGCACGGCAAGTTCCTTGAAGGGGACAATTCCGGTGAGAACGAGGGAGACGAGAATGTAGAGGATGGTGCAGAGCAGGAGGGATCCAAGAATCCCAAAGGGCATGTCCCGCTGTGGGTTTTTGGACTCTTGTGCTGCAGTTGAGACGGCATCAAAGCCGATGTAGGCGAAGAAGATGACTCCTGCGCCGGTGAGGATACCACTCCAACCATACTCGCCGAAACGTCCTGTATTTTCTGGAATGAAAGGGACCCAGTTGTGGGTATCAATGTAGGAAGAGCCGCAGAGAATGAAGAGGACGATGACGGCGAGCTTGATGATGACGATGACATTGTTGAAGCGGGCGGATTCACTGATCCCGATCACGAGAAGTACGGTGGCAGCTAGGCAAACGAGGACAGCAGGGAGGTTGAATAGGGCTCCGCTTTGGGTCCAGACGCCGTGGTTGAAGACCAGAGGAGAAGAGCAGAGGGCAGGGGGAATATCGACGCCGAAGTTGTGGAGGAATTTGACGGCGTAGCCAGACCATCCGACGGCGACGGTGGCGGAGGCGAAAAGGTATTCCAAGATAAGGTCCCAGCCGATGATCCAAGCGAGGAATTCGCCGAGGCTAGCATAGGCATAGGTATAGGCGCTGCCGGCGGTGGGAATCATGGCAGCGTATTCGGCGTAACAGAGGCCGGCAAAGAGACAGCCAATGCCTGAGATGGTGAAGGAGAGAACGAGGGCGGGTCCGGTGTGGTTTGCAGCGGTGGTGCCGGTGAGCACGAAGATTCCGGTGCCGATGATGGCGCCAATGCCGAGGAAGGTGAGTTGCCATGGCCCAAGGGCTTTGACGAAGCCGGTTTCGTGTTTGGCCTCGTGTTGGAGGTGGTCGATCTGTTTCGTTCGAAAGAGGGTTTGAAAAAGAGACATGGAGATCGAAGAGCTTAGAATTGAAACGGAATGGATGGCAATCGTTCAGGGAAAAGAGTCTAGATAAGGTGCGGGATAGTGGACTGGTTATTTGGGTTCTTTGGTACAGGGGCGAATCGAGACATCGGCACCGGGTATAATTTCCCCGATCGATTGTTGGAGTTTATGAATTCGCTTTTGGACTTCACCCATGAGAAGGAGGGGGTCGAACTCAAGGAAGATTTCGACGTAGATGCGTGGACCCGAGCGGCGGGTACGGATTTTATGCAGTCGATCGTAGTCGTCTAAGTGTTGGACAAGTTGGCGAAGGATGCGGAGTTGGGTGGTCTCTTCGATCGTAGCGTCGAGAAGATCGTTCACGGACGAGGAGGTCATGGCCCACGCGGCGTGAAGCATAAAAAGGACCCCAACGAGAGAGGCGAGGGGATCCAGGTACCAGCTCCATATTTGATCCCGAAAGAAGTACGCGAGAAGGAGGGCCGTACACATTGCCGCATCGAAGCTGGCTTTTGAGAACCAGAGGCGGGCTTGGGATTCCATAATGGCCGAGGGTTGCTGTTGGGATACGCGACGGGTACGAAAATAGATCCGGTAACCGATGAAAGTGTAGAGAGCGAAGATACAAATTCCGGGAATTGTTCCCTCGGCCATTTGGGGGGAGGCGAGGTGATGGGCGGAGTGCCAAGTAATCCAAAGAGCCGAGCCGAGCATGACTAGGCCGATGCTGAGGCTGACGAGATTTTCTAGTTTTCCGATTCCGTACGTGAACCGGTGATCAGGGGAACGTCGAACGGCACGAATGGTGAGAAAAGCGGCAAGGATGGAGAGGAGGTCGGTAGATTCCTTGAGAAGATCGGTGAGGATGGTGAGAGAGTTGGAGAGGTAAGCGGCCGTGCCCATAAGAAAAACATCGAGGAGGCAGAAGGAGAGGGCGATCTGGAGGCTGCGTTCGCGTGTGCCTGGGGATGAGGCGGAGGTCATTGGCGGGGCTGGCGGGATGGAGGAAAGTCGGTTAGAAAAGAGGGGTGAAATTAGGAGTATCAGAGTGGAAGCGGATTTTTCCGAAAGAGAAAAAAAGGATTTTTCGGAAGGGGGATATCATGGTGGTCGAAGGGGGTTTGGCGCGAGAGTTATTAGTGATTTTATCTGGAAAGGCGAGGGTGGAGAAGCGGATTCGGGGGCGAGATTCTCTGGTGTTGGCCCGATTGGGAACCGGTGAGATTTTGGGGGAACTTTCGATTTTGACGGGCAGACGAAGGTCGGCCTCGGTGGTGGCAGAGGGACTGGTGACGGCTTTAATTGTTCCAGTGGGGAAAGTGAAGAGCCTATTGGGTTCGGGAGGCGGGTTGAGGGGAAAGTTTCAGCGTCAACTGATGGAGTCGTTAGCACGAAGATTAGTGCGATTATTGGAGCAGTTGCCGATGTATCAGGGGGTATGGAGGGAGCCAAGGACTGCGGCAGGGGTTCGATCGGCATTGGAGAAGATGTATGCAGGTTGGGCGGTATAGTGTTTCAGTTTAACTAGAGCCAGACGAAGGCTTGGCGGGGGGGATGAAGCGGGTAATTTAAGAGAATGGCAATCCGCGTGGCTGGTGCCCTTGAAAGTAAACCCAAAAAAGGCGTTGTAGACCCGATCGAGTTGTTGGGTCGGACTATTTTGCGGGCGCGAGTATTAGAGGATAAATTGGGCAATTTGTATCGGGCGGGACGAATCGTTGGAGGAGTTTATCTTGGTAAGGGACAGGAGGCGTTGAGTGGTGCTGGGGGCTTGGCGTTGCGGAAGGGGGATATTTTTGCTCCTTTGATTCGGGATATGGCGGGAAGGTTGGGATTTGGCGAACCTATGGTCGATGCGCTTCGAGCGTATTTGGGTTCGAGGCTAGGTCCGATGAAGGGAAGAGATGGGAATATTCATCGTGGAGATATCACGAGAGGGATTTTACCGATGATCAGCCATCTGGGGGCGATGGTTTCAACAGTAGCGGGAGTGTTAGTGGCAAAGCGAATGAAGGGGGAAAAAGGAAGAGTGGGGTTGACCTGTGCGGGAGACGGGGCCACCTCCACGGGTTCTTTTCACGAGGGGTTGAATCTGGCGGCTGTGGAAAAACTTCCTTTGGTTGTGGTCGTTGCGGATAACGGGTACGCCTACTCAACACCTAGAGAGAGGCAGTTTGCGTGCGAAGATCTCGTAGATCGTGCGAAGGGATACGGGGTCGAGGGGCACGGAGTGGATGGGACAGATCCAATGGCTTGCTGGAAAGTTTTGCAACATGCGGTGGAAAGGGCACGAGAGGGAGCTGGGCCGCAACTGGTGGTGGGCAAGTTGCTGAGGTTGTGCGGGCATGGGGAGCATGACGATGGTTCCTATGTGGAGAAAAAGATAAAGAGTTCGGAGAGGGGGCGGGATTGTTTGAAGGTGATGGAAGAGGGGATAAAAAAGAGAGGTCAGGAGAAGGAGTGGCAAGGTTGGCGAGAAGAAGCGCAACGGGAGGTGGAGGAAGCGGTGGCGAAGGTTTCGGCAGAGCCTGTCCCAGATCCGTTTGAGGAAGATTGGCGCGCGACCCAATCGGACGGGATGGCGGAAGTAATGGTGGCATCGTGAGTGTGACTTATTTGGATGCGATCCGTTCTGCCCAAGAGAAGGCATTGCGGGATGACCCAAGGGTCTTTATTTACGGACAGGATGTCGGAAAATTTGGGGGTGCTTTTAAGGCCACAAAGAATCTGGCGGAAAAGTTTCCTGGGAGGGTGGTAGATTCCCCAATTTCTGAAGATGCGATGGTAGGAATGGCGGTGGGGGCAGCGATGGAAGGAATGAGGCCGATTGTGGAGATGCAATTCGCGGATTTTTCGACGGTCGGGCTGAATCAAATGTTAAATCATGCGGCGACGACCTTTTGGCGGACCGGCAAGCCGTGTCCGATGGTGTTGCGGTTACCGTCGGGAGGGACGCCGGGAAGTGGTCCTTTTCATAGTCAATCGATGGAGGCGATCTACTCCCACTATCCAGGCATTGTAGTGATGACGCCTGCGACGGTTGAAGATGCTTACACAATGCTTTTAGAGGCGATTGAGTTGCCTGATCCTGTTGTTTTCTGTGAGCACAAGCTTCTGTACTACCATTTAAAATCGGAAGCTTTACCGGAAAGTGCAGTTCCCGCGTTTCGCGCTCGAGTGGTCCGTACGGGGCGTGACATCACGTGCGTGACGTATAGCGCGATGGTGCATGAGGCGGTAGCGGCGGCAGAGGAGTTAGCTGAGGAGGGATATGAGGTGGAGGTGGTAGATTTAAGAACGGTCAAACCGCTGGATACGGACACCGTTTTGGCCAGCGTCGCACGGACGGGCAGGTTGTTGGCTGTGGGCGAGTCGTGGCCGTGGGGCGGGGCCTCGGCGGAGGTAGTAGCGCGGGTCGCTTCGGAGGGTTTTGAGTTGTTGGATGCCCCTCCCAAGCGACTGAATGCGAAGGACACGCCGATTCCTTATCATCCGAATCTTTGGGCGGCGCATCGGCCAACGGCAGTGCGGATCGCGGCAGGATTAAGAGAAGTGCTGAGATATTGATTTTACGGCTGGAACTGTAAGCAGTGCCAGCGAGCGAGGCGGCCTCGGCGCTGAAGTTTCCAGCCCAGTTTTCGCGCTGTCCGGATGACGGCAATTTCTTGGCCCTTGAGAATTCCGGAAAGAATAATGGTGGTTCCAGTTTTTCGGTGTTTTTCCAGGCGAGGCAAGAGATGAAGAAGAAGGGAATCGTAGAGGTTGGCGACAATGAGATCTGCCTTTGGTAGAGGAGCGCGAAGAGCGTCCTTGGTCTGAAATAGGATCCGAGAAGTGAGGCGATTCACCTTTGCGTTGCGCTGGGCTTCTTGAATGGCGGTGGGATCAAGATCCCAACCGAGTGCTTGCACGCCGAGCTTTGCACAGGCGAGAGCAAGAATTCCCGACCCACAACCCAGATCCAGTACCGTTGGGCTGGATTTCGTATATTGCAAGAGGGATTGGGTGAGATAGCGCAAGCAGAGATGAGTTGTGGCGTGTTCGCCGGAGCCAAAGGCGGGGCCTGCTCGAATCTTGAGTCGGGGAATGGATCGATTCCTTGAGGATACGATCCGGTGATCACTGGTGATAAGGAGTCGTCGACCGATGCGGAGTTGAAAAGGAGAAGACGAGCGAAGGGTGATTCTCCGAATTCTTCCTGGGTAGATGTTTTGGAGCTTTCGAAGGGGAAAGACCTTTGCGGAGTAAATCTGAAGAACTGGGGGATGGCCGGGTCGTTCGAGGAGTGCGTGGGGAAGGTGGGTGGGAATCGTGAGGTGGCGACGGCTTTCCAGAACGTACATCGTGGGATTAGGTCGGTTCCGGCTGTTTCATTTCTTGGCGGAGTCTTAACTGGCCACAGGCAGCATCGATGTCGTGACCCTTTTCGCGGCGGATCGTGGCACGAACACCGGCTTTAAGAAGAGTGCGGCAGAAGAGGTGGATCGCTTCTTCAGAGGGACGTTCGTAGGGAAGGCCTTCGACTTTGTTGTAGGGAATGAGGTTCACCTTAGCAAAAAGGCGGCGAGCATGTTGGGCAAGGAGGGTGGCTTGTTCCGGAGAATCGTTGATTCCTGCTAAGAGGATATATTCGAAGAAGATCTGTTTCTTTTTGGCACGGACAAAAACGTCACAGGCTTCGAGGAGTCGGTCGAGGGGGTAACGTTTGTTAACCGGCATAATCTTGTCGCGGATAGCATCGCTGGCAGCATGAAGAGAGAGGGCGAGACGAAACTGAAGCGGGTGGTAGGCGAGCTCCTCAATTTGAGGTGCAAGTCCGCTCGTTGAGATTGTTACGTGCCTAGCTCCCATGCCCAGGTTGGATGGAGAGATGAGAAGATCGAGGGCGGGAAGGAGATTCGGAAGATTTGCGAGAGGTTCGCCCATCCCCATAAAAACAAGATTATCGGGTCGACGACCTGCGATGCGTGAAGCTTCGAGAACTTGCCCGATGATTTCGGCAGCCGTGAGATTTCGGCGCCATCCATCAATTCCACTTGCGCAAAATCTGCATCCGTATGCGCAACCGACTTGGCTAGAAACACAGAGGGTAAGACGAGAGCTGCGGTTACCTTCTAGCCCTTGCGTGGCGGGAATAAGCACGGATTCGACGTATGAGCCGTCGCCCAACTTCCAGAGAAACTTTCGTGTGGTGTCTTCCGATCCTTGGATGGTAACGGGCTCTGCGGCTCGGAGTCGAAAGCGGGAGGCGAGTGAGGTTCGTAGAGGAAGAGAGAGGTCGGTCATTTCCTCGTATGAAGAGACGAAGCGCTGGAGAACCCAGGTGCGAATCTGTTTCTCGCGATAGGGTTGGTCTGGGGGAAGACCCCAAGCTGAAACAGGCTGATCAAGAAGAAGGGGAAGTGCATTCATAAGACTCGTCTAGTCAAGAGATCGACTTACGACCCCGAGGTCTTAACGGGCTCCACGGCCAAAGAGAACGGCAGGAATGGTTCGAAGGAGAATTTGGAAATCTAGGAGAAGGGACCACTGGTCTATGTATTCGAGGTCGAGCTGGACCCAGTCCGAAAAATCGTTCACGTCGTTTCGACCTGAGATTTGCCACAGGCACGTCATGCCCGGTAGCACGCTGAGGCGGCGGCGTTGTGCATTGGCAGTCATTGCGATGGTCTCATAAGTGGGTAAAGGGCGTGGGCCGACGAGACTCATCTGGCCAAGGAATACATTAAAAAGCTGAGGTAGTTCATCCAGCGAGGTGAATCGTAGAAAAGCACCCACCCGAGTCACGCGGGGATCATTTTTAATTTTAAAAACCGGGCCGCTCATCTCGTTGAGGGCTTTGAGTTCGGCTTGGCGCATCTCCGCATCGCTGACCATGGTGCGAAACTTGTACATCGTGAAAGGTGCACCATGACGACCGCTCCGTTTCTGCTTGAAAATGGCGGGCCCACCAGACTCCCGGCGAATGGCCGCCCAAATCAAAAGAAAAACTGGTGAAAGCAAGGTGATCATGAGGCCACTTGCAACACGGTCGAAGATCATTTTTAGGATGGATTGCCAAGGGCCTGCTTGAGTGTTTCGAAAGACGAGAAGGTTCTGATCTAGAATTTCCTCAAAGTGGGCTTGTGCGATCTTGGTTCCAACAAAGTGGGTACTGAGCCAGGCCTCGACGCCCTCCTCCTCACAGGCTTGGATGGCTTGGCTAGACCACGCAAGATTATGGGATTCAACTTCAAATAGTACGATCCCTGCCGAATCATCGTGGAGGGTTTGGATAAAATCTGGCAAAGAAGTCTTGGCAGGATTCAGGTGACGAGTGATTCGAATTCCTGATCCAGATTCAGTGAAAAGATCGGGCCACCGGCGTGTTGAGAATTCGGTATCGGAAACCAAAATGAGATTCGTGAATGACTCAGTTTTTGTTTTGCGAACTTGCCGGAGTTTATGAACAAGGGCCTGCCTCAGATTGAGCAGTCCAGTCAAGATGGGCACGAAAAAGAGAAAGACCAAGCGACTGGGGCTCTCTTTGAAGAAAAAGATCAGGGAAACAGCTAATAGGAAAAGTATAAGAGCGACCTCCAGAAGTGAGCTGAGTCGGTTGGCGGGGTTAATGGCGAGGTGGCGATAGAAGCCGCGTCTTTCGAGAACAATCGGGGTGGTAAAGCCCATCAGTATGGCGTAGGGGAGATAGACCAAAATCTGACCAATCTCACGAGACTCCAACGGGATGGCAGTAGGCAGGATTTCGACTCGGATCCAGTAGGCAAGAAACATGGCAAAAAAAGCTAAAACACCGTCCATAATTTGGAGTGCGACTCGGGAGTGGCGATGGTGACCCAAGAGCATGATTTATCTTATACTGCACATCCCTTAAGGAATCGCCAAGAGCCAGGGAGAGTGCGAACAAGATCCGTCGCCAAGGTAGAGGGCCCACCCGCTTCAAGAGCTTGATCGGATGCAAGTCCATGCCAACAAACTGCGATGCGGGCTGCGTCGAAAGGGGGGTATCCGAGTGCAAGTAGCCCACCAAGAAGACCTGAGAGGAGATCTCCCATTCCTGCTGTGGACTGCGCAGGTCCACCCGTGGAGTTAAAGCTTAGAGGATGATCCTTGGTCGCAACAAGAGAGTGGGGGCCCTTTGCGACGAGGAGGGTGTTGGGAAAACTTTTCAACCAGAGTTGTGCTGCGTCGGCCCGGTCCTGTATGGGATTGCCAAGAAGACGCGCCAGTTCGCCAGCGTGAGGGGTCAAAAGAATTGGGGCTTCGGCGGAGGAGATCATTTTGGAATCGCGGGCAAGAATTTCTAATGCCCCTGCATCTAGGACGATAGGAACTTTGGATTGAGGAATGAGCTGGGTAAGAAACGCATGCAAAGCTGTGGTGGGGGGAAGTCCGGGACCCACGATAAGGCTGGATGCCCCCTGCAAGAATTCTTGGATGGGTGGTGCTTCGTTTGAGTTGAGTGGATGAAGAAGTAGTTCAGGTAAAGAGGTTGCTAGGGCCGGGGTTAAGGAGCGGTCGGTAAAAAGGCGGACATATCCAGCTCCTGATCGTAAAGCTCCTAAGGAGGTCAGAGTGGCGGCTCCAGGATATTCTGACGAACCAGCCCATAGATGAACCACCCCTGCGGAGCGTTTATGAAGAGTGGAGGGACGAGATCGAAGAATGGAGTAGGCCTCTTGAGGAAGAAAAAAATCGACCGATGATTTGGGGGCTGGAGTTGTGAATTCGATAGGAACACCCCTGAGTTGGCCGACGTGGGGTAGGGCAGAGTCTTTAAGGCAACCTGATTTGACAGAGCCAAGCGCGATCGTGAGATCGGCGGGAAAGATTGCGCCCGGAGTGGCACCTGAAGTGGGATTTAGACCGCTAGGTAGATCAAGGGCTACGTAGAGGTCGGAGTTACGCTTTTCGTTGGAAATCCAGTTTAGGATGGCGGCCTCTGCAGGACGTGGGGGAGGAGTTGCACCTAGACCCAGCAGACCGTCGATAACGAGTCGGGGAGCTTTTGTCTTAAGAAAACGGGAGGATTTGGCAGGCCAGATTAGGGCTTTTTTCCAGTGCTTGGGTTTGACTCGAGAATCGGGATGGGTCCGACGGGTTGGATTACGGGATAAGAGAAAATCGACCTCCCATCCAAGCTCTTTGAGTTCGAGTCCCAGTAGAAAAGCATCGTCCCCGTTGTGGCCGGGTCCAACGAGGATGAGTGCGGTGGAGGGCTTAGGTAGGAATGGTTGAAGTTCGCGCAGGGCACCTGCAACGGCCTGACGCATCAGATCTTTGATTCGTGCCCCCCTTTGAAGACTTTTTTCCTCCCATGAGCGGGCGAGTTGGGGTGGGAGGACAATCATGGGCCAAGAAGAATGACTGTGGCGGCCGAGTGGGTGCGGGTATGTGTTAGGGTGACGAGTGACCGGGTTACTCCTCGGTTTTTCGCAAGCTGGGCACCTTGGCTGTGGAAACGAAGGAGAGGTTCCCCGTGGGATTGGCGTTCGATTTCCATTCCCAGCCAAGGCAAGGATTGGCCAATTCCAGTTCCAAAAGCCTTGGAAGCGGCTTCCTTTGCGGCAAATCGTGCGGCGAGTGGGACGGCAGGGCGGGATTGAGTGCGGGCATATTCGATTTCTGCAGGATGAAAAATCTTTTGGAGGAACCGATCCCCATATCGATTGAGGGATTCCTCAATCCGGTCGATTTCGACCAGATCCATGCCAAGGCCGAGGATTCGTTCGGGATTCATTTCTTTTTGATGGCTAGAAGAAAGTCCCGGACGCTCTGTTCAAGACCAACGTTGATGGCGTGGGAAACCAAAGAGTGCCCGATGTTCAGTGTATGAAGGTGAGGTAGGGAAAGAAGTTCGGGTAAGTTCGAAAGGCGAAGTCCGTGGCCAGCGTTGACTTGTATTTTTAGGCAGTGGGCCTGCTCTGCGGCAGATCTGAGTTGGTCTAAAGCGACAGGTCGATCCGCCGGGTTAGCGTCGGCAAATCGACCCGTGTGCAGTTCGATGACCGGGGCTTGGAGGCTGGCGGCGGCATCGATTTGGCGGGGGTCGGGATCGAGAAAGAGGCTCGTGATAATCTTGGATTGGGTGAGTTTTTCGATGATGGGACCAAGAGTTTGAATTTGGGTGGCGGCGTTGAGGCCGCCCTCGGTGGTGACTTCGGCTCGGTTTTCGGGGACGAGGCAGACTTCGGCAGGCTGGAGGCGGAGAGCGAACTGCAGCATCGCAGGGGTAGCAGCCATTTCGAGGTTGAGCTTTTCGCGGCATTCGTGGCCGAGTCGGAGAACGTCATCGTCTTGGATGTGGCGACGATCCTCGCGTAGGTGAACGGTAATTGAGTGAGCTCCTGCGAAAAGGCAGGTACGGGCGAGAGAGACGGGATCGGGCTCTGGGATTACACCTGGGATCGGGACGCGGTACCTCGCCTGACGAAGAGTGGCGAGGTGATCAATGTTTACGCCGAGTCGAATCACACCCTTATCCTATCTTAAATATCGAGCTGAGTTGAGTATTTTTGAGTTTGTAAAAAGGTTATTTATAGGTGGGTTTATTGGTTCTGCTGTAGACCGTGTTGTCCGCTCGCAATCCGTTGAATCCATATCCGTCCGAGTGAACATCCGAGGCGTCCCAAGCTAAGGTGAGGCGTCGGAAGGGTATTTCAAATGTTCCGTTTCGACCGTAGATAGTGGCCGTTCCTGGCGCGGCTTCCTCATCTGAGGAGAACGGAAGGTACTCGTAGCTATTCGTGTATTTTCGGTAGTAGCTTTCTTTGCTCCGCAGATCGGCTGGGCAAGCGAGAACCTTGGCGGTTAATCCATAAGGGCCTAACGCACCGAGGAGGTTTGTCGCACCTTCATTTGTGAAGATTTGCTCACCCCATGGGTTGTTAATACTTGGAAATTTGTTTCCGTTGTCTGGAACGTAGAGCCAAACGGCAGTGCCGATTTGGCGGAGGTTGGATTGGCAGGCGGTAGTCTCTGCCTTCGCTCGCACTCTTTGGAGGGAGGGGGAAATCATGCCGGCTAACATTGCAATGATGGTGATGACGGTAAGGAGTTCGACCAAAGTGAAGGCATTTCTGCGTTGGAGTGCTCGAAGCATGGAGGGTTTAGCCCCCCTTCTTAGAGGAGCGGCGTTCGACATACCGTTGGTAGCGTTGGGATCGTTGTTCGGGGCTCATTTTGCGCATGGCACGAGAGAATCCCTCGCCCGCACGTTCGGCCCGTGCGGGATCGTTCATAATTTCCTGCCCTTTCTTGTCTCTCTCCTCCTCCGTCGTTAATGAGGACCATTCACGGTATTGGCGGACTGATTCTTGGGCGGCTTGTCGGGCGTCTCCTTGTTCGGACGAGGGAAGGGAACGGATTCGGGATTCGAGGCGGGCGAGAAGCGCATCGGGGGGAAGGTCGGCAGGTTCTGTCCATCGGAGAGTCCCGCGGTTTGCCTCTTGGGTGGACGGGGGAGTCCCAGGACCATCTCGTTCGGAACGAGCTGGAAGAAGGAAGACAAGTTGAGCTTCGCCACCTGCACTTTTGGCTAATTTGGGAATCGAAGACGAGAGGGGGCCCGACGAGGGAGATTTTTTCAAAGTTGGATTCCAGGATTGTGGAATCAAGAGCCGAACTTCCGTGTTTTGTGCGGCATGTTCAAGAAGGGGTAGGAGTTGAAGGGGCAGTTGGGGGGATGGGCTCCAGACCTGTTCTCTGGGGTCTCGGTCGATGGGAAGGGAGCTACTAGCACCACGAAAAAGCCAAGGCGTTCGATACTCGATTGAGAGAGTGCCTGAATCAGTTTTTGGGTTGGGAAGAGTGGATAGAAGATTTTTCATGGAGGCGTTGTCTGGAGCGAGGATCACAGCGAGGGATCCACGGGATTCGGCCGCGGCTTGGAGAGCCTCAAGAGCTTCGACCACAGGGACGCGACGGACTTGGATGGTTATTGGAGTGTTTAAATCCATATCGGTGATGACTTTGAGTTTCGATTGGCTGGTGAAGGCTCGAAGGACGATGGAGAGAGGTTTTTTGTCAAAGACCAAAGTGATGGTGCCCCAGCCCTGAGCGATCCAAAGCCCGACCCATGTTAGGGCGAGGATACCGACAACAGAGAGGAGAAGTTTAGGACGGGTCACAGGCTCAAATAAGATATTACAGCACAAGCAGGAGGTGGAAAGAGTTGAAGATGGAGAAAAGTTGTTCCCAAGGAAGGCACAGGGGTAGGAGGGTGGGATTGCCAGCGCTTGTCGGTTTTTCTTATGATTTAAGAGTATGTCGGAAAATAGTTCGGTGCCGTCGGTACTCACAAAAGAGATGTTGCTCGAAATCGGGGGATGGAGGGCGATGCAGGAGGGGCGTTCTCTGTGGGAAGCCGGGAAAGTTATGTCCGTGGATTGGGTAGATCCGATGCTTGGGGGTGTGGTGCAGGCGGGGACTGGAACCGTGAATGCGCGACTGAAATTAGGAAAGAGACTTTCGGATGTAGAGAATCTGTGTAGCTGCCGTCAGGCGCGGGAGTACGGGACGGTATGTCCTCATGTCATCGCCCTAAGTTTAAAATATTTGGAAAAAAATGGTAAGGCGGCCGGTGGGCCAGTCCATCGGCCGAATGGAGCTGTTGCTGGGCCTGTTGCGGCGGCGGCACGAGCCGTGGCGCCGCGATTCCCGCGCGTATTGGGGCAGTTGGCGGGCAAAGGATCCAAGCCTCTTTCCTTGGAAGTGCATCTTCCTTTGGAACTGGGCAAGGCGTGGAGGGCAGGAAAGATCCCGCTTACGGTTGAGGCCTCGGTGGATGGTGGACCGACAAAAAGTTTGGATGCGGTGTCGGTGGAGAAGGTGGAGCCTTATATTGTGGATGAGTCGGATGCAGTGCTTCTCTCGATGCTGGAAAAAATGGATGGAGCTTCGGTGCATGGAGAGGCTGAGCTAAGTGCATCGGACCGAGATTTATTTTTTCCGATTCTTTTAGGGCATCCCAGAGTTTTTGTGGGCCGGAAGAAGCATTTGATTGTATCGCGTGCGCTGGAGGGAACACGGTTGAAGGCGGAACTGGATCAGGAGGGTGTTTTGCATATGGAGTTAGAGGAAGCACCTCCTGGGCCTCCAGGAAGTGAGGTTTTTGAAGGGAGCCAAGGAAGATGGCGTTTTGCAGGCGATCATCTGGAGTTGTTGGATAGTCTGCCTGCTGCGTACGAGGGTTTGAGGAAGGGTGGGAGGTCGGTTTCACGTGAAGGAATGGCGACCTTTTTGCAAAGGGAGATGCCCCTCTTAGAGCGTCATGTGCGAGTGGAAGCTGGGGATAGGTTGCGGGGGCTGCAATTTGATACGGTTGCTCCCAAGATTCGAGTGGAGTTGGATGGACTCCTTTCTGGAATCAGTTGTCAACTAGAGGCGGTGTATGGAAAGGAGTCCCATATTTTAACGGGGATGCCTGGGCAGAATGAGGGAATGGATGCGTGGATGCCGGATGGTGCAGATCCGAAGAGATATCGGGTCCGGGGTAGGGCGATGGAGCGAACGGCGCAACGAGAGCTGTTAGCGGCAGGATTTCTTCCCGGGCAACGTGCGGCGGAACGCTACACTTTGGCGGGAGAGGGAAAGGTGGGGGCATTCTTGGCTAATATTTTGCCCCGTTGGAGGCAGAAGTGGGAGGTGAAGGTCACGCCGAGGATGGAGTCGTTGCTGAGCCGATGTGATTATGTGGCGCCCGAGGTGACATTAAAGGATACGGGTGGGTCTTGGTTGACGGTGGAGGTGGATTTTCGATCCGGGGCAGGAAGCAGTGCACTTTCGCCAGCTGAGGTGCAAAGACTTCTTCAAACGGGGCAGAGCCACCATCGTCTTGCGGGAGGACGAATCGCTCTGGTGCCCACGGATGATGTGGCCGAGTTTCAGGAGGTTTTGAAGGATTGTCAGGTTCGAAACGACGGCACGCGATACAAGTTGGAGAAGAGATTTCGTGGATATTTTGGGGAGGCGATTCGGGGCACGGGTTGGGTCGTCAGTGGTAAATCCAACTGGAAGCCTCCAGCTGAGGTGATTGCGTATGAAGAGGCCAAACTTCCCGACCGTCTGGAGAATATTGTGCGCCCTTATCAGAGGGAGGGAATCGGATGGTTGCTATACTTGGCGAAGAATCATTTTGGCGGGGTGTTGGCGGATGAGATGGGATTAGGCAAAACTTTGCAGACTTTGGCTTTCCTCGAGCTTCGGAGAGCACAAAATAAGACGAAGTTACCAGGCTTGGTGATTTGCCCGACGAGCCTGGTCATGAACTGGGTGGACGAGGCAAAAAAGTTTGCTCCTAGCCTGAAGGTGTTGGCCTTACATGGAGCTGGAAGGAAAACCCTGCTCAATAAAATTCCAGATCACGACCTTGTCGTTACTAGTTATGCGCTTCTGCGGAGGGATATTGCGGAGTATGAGAAACTGGAATTCGACGCAGTGATTCTCGATGAAGCGCAAAATATCAAGAACCGAACCAGTCAGACGGCGGTGTCGGTAAAGAAGCTGGTGAGTGAGCATCGAATGGTTCTGACAGGAACTCCCTTGGAGAATTCCCTGTTAGATCTGTGGTCGATCTACGATTTCTTGATGCCCGGATATTTGGGAACAGCAACGGATTTCCGAGATCGTTATGAGATTCCTGTAGCCAAGTTGGGTGACGAAAAAGCGCAGCAGAGGTTGCGTCATCGAGTGAGGCCATTTCTTCTGCGTAGAACCAAAGCAGAAGTGGCCAAGGACCTGCCCGCCAAGATTGAGCAGATTGCGTACTGTGAACTCACGGATGAGCAGAAAGGGGTGTATCAGCAGATTTTGGAAGAGGGGCGAAAGCAGGTCAGCGAACTTTCGGGCAAGGCGTCGGGTGGGCGGGATCGGATTGCTGTTCTTACTGTACTGATGCGGTTGCGACAGGCGTGCTGTCACTTGGGTTTGTTGCCGCATCCTGGAGCAGGAGCAAAAGTGTGGAGCGAACCTTCGGGAAAAATGGAGTACTTTTTAGATCGATTGGAAGAGGCGATTTCAGGTGGGCATCGAATTCTAGTTTTCAGCCAATTTGTATCGATGTTAAAGATCGTGCAGGAGGAGCTGCGAAAACGAAAGACCCCTTTCTGTTATTTGGACGGAGGAACCTTGGATCGAGCTGGAGAAGTGAATCGGTTTCAGCGAAATCATGATATTCCTGTTTTCTTGATTAGTTTGAAGGCGGGAGGCACTGGGCTGAATTTAACGGGGGCGGATACCGTGATCCATTTTGATCCTTGGTGGAATCCTGCTGTAGAGGATCAAGCGACGGCTCGGGCACACCGCATTGGACAGAACAAGATCGTTAGCTCCTACAAACTAATTGCTCGGGACACGGTAGAGGAAAAAATTGTACGACTACAGGAGCGGAAAAAGGAGCTGTTCCGGGGGACATTGGTGAGCGAGGAGGATTTCGTACGAGGGTTAGATTGGGCGGAGTTACAGGAGTTGCTTAACTAGTTCGTCTCAATTGGCTCCCAACACGATATCTAGTTCAACTTTGGCATACGTTGGGTGGATTTACTCTTGCTGAGTGCCAATCGCTTTTCCCTTAAACGACGGAGAAGATAATCCATGGGGACTGCGGATTAGCTAAAGGATTCCTGCGTTAAGGGGTTACCTCCTCAGCGACGGGGTTGGTCAGCGAACCGATCTTTTCAATTTCGATAGTGATCTGATCCCCTGGCCGGAGCCAGCGGGGAGGAGTGCTGGCCATGCCTACTCCGTGGGGGGTGCCAGTCAGGATGACCGTTCCGGCGGGCAGAGTGGTGCTGCCACTGAGAAATTCGATGATTTGGGCGACGGTGAAGATCATGTCGTTCGTGCTCCAGTCTTGGACGGCTTCTTCGTTGAGTAGAGTACGAATCTTCAGATTCTGGGGATCGGGAATCTCGTCGGGAGTGACGAGGCAGGGACCAATTGGGCAGAAAGTATCGAAGGTCTTTCCGCGACACCATTGGCCGCCGCCAGCGTTTTTCTGCCAGTCGCGGGCACTGACATCATTGGCGCAGGTGTAGCCTGTGACATAGTCGAACGCTTTCGAGGCGGAAACGTTTTTGCAATCACGTCCGATGACGACGGCGAGTTCGCATTCGTAGTCGACGCGATCGCTTCGGAGGTGACGTGGGAGAAGGATGGGATCTTCTGGATTCTGGAGAGAGGAGATGCTTTTGATGAAAAGAACGGGATATTCAGGAAACTTTGAGCCCATTTCCGTGGCATGCCTTCGGTAGTTTAGTCCGATGGCAAGAATCTGAATCGGAGCCAAGGGAGCGAGAAGTTTTTTGACTTCGGCTTTTTTCCCCGTCGATTGAAAGCCGTTAAGCAGGTCGCCTTTTAATAGAAGGGCGGTGCCGTCTGCTTGCAGTTCAGAATGGGTGATTCGACCTTCGGAATCGAGATGACGAATGATTTTCACAGATCAAGAGTCCAATGGGTGAGATTGAGAGACGTGCACCGTAGAGGACTTGAACCTCTGACCTCCACCGTGTCAAGGTGGCGCTCTACCACTAAGCTAACGGTGCGGTAGTCTTGAAACCCTATCACGGGTCGGGGATTTGGGGAGACAGAAAATCCGATCTAGCGACGGTGGCTTTTCGATTTTGGGCGGACAAAGCGAGCCTGAAAAGAAATGTGGCGGGTCTCGGGGAGAATGAATTTTTTCAACTCCAGATCCATCCAGGGGATAGGGAAAGCGGCGAAAGCAGACTCCGCAAGGTCGGCGGCCAGTGTTTCGATTAGTTTACGCTCTTTTTGACGAGCGGTTTTTTGCAGGAGTTGACTGAGGTCGTAGTAGTTGACCGTGTGTTCGAGGTTGTCGGTCTGAGCGGCCTTTTTGAAGTCGGGAACAGGAAAAACGGCGGTGCAGAGGATCTTTTGGGGCTGCGCACGTTCCTCTGCAGGTACGCCCAGATGGCAGGTGAGTTCGAGATCGACCAGTGAGAGTACGGGAGTCATGACGACTTGGGACGACGGAGGAGGGCGAAGGCGAGAACGATGAGTTCCAGAAGGGCAAAAGCTCCGACATAGAGTTGCCCACCATTGCCGAAGCCGTAGCTGTGGAGGCCTCGTCCAAGAACGAAGTTTACGCCATACCAGGCCATAAGAATGGTGAGGAACGAGGCGATGGATCCAACGGCGAGTCCGTATCCGCCCCACCAGCCGCCGAGTCGGCCGTGGAGTAGAATGATGTAGGCCATGAGGGCGATCAGGGCCCAAGTTTCCTTGGGATCCCAGTCCCAGAAACGACCCCAAGAGTAGTTGGCCCAAACGCCGCCCAGAATGACTCCGACGGCTAGGAGAAGAACACCGATTTGAAGGCATCGGTACAGGTGAAGAACCCAAGAGTCATCCGCAGAGGGGAGTTTGTTAATGCGGATCGAGCGGATTACAAGAAAGTGGGCTAGGGCAGTCGCTAGGGCAAAGGCGCCGTAGCTAAGCGTGATGGTGAGGACGTGGGTTGTAAGCCAGAAGTTGCTTCGAAGAACAGGGACGAGGGGGTTAAGAGAGGGATCGAGAACGGCAGGCTGAAGATCGGAGGCGATGAGGGAGAGGATAATGACAGGGGAGGCGGCGAGCAGATAGATGGTGGAGTGGTGACGAGCGGTGAAAATGACAGCGAATAGACCTGCCCCGAAAGCAACCCAGAGAATACTTTCGTACATGTTGGTGACAGGAGGTCGGCCTGCAATCCAGATGCGAATGGCAAATCCAACGACGAGAAGAAAAAGGCCGATCCAAGCCAAGAGAGTCCCGACGGATAGAAGGCGAGGGTTTTTATTTCGTCCCACGACAAGCAGGACAAAGGCTGAGAGAAGCCAAGCAATCCAAGATAGGCGAAAGGGATGGAATTTTAGATAGGCGACTTCGATCTGGATTTTTGCTCGTGAAAAAGCCGAGCCGTTCTGTTTTTCGAGAAGTTCTGATAGAGGGATTGGAAGTTGTGGGGAGGACCACGGAGCGTTTTCAAGGGATGGGGTAGTGGGTGGGATGACACGAAAGGCATCTCCTGAAACAAGGGAGGAGAAGAGGCGTAGGCGGAGGGAGACGGTTTGCGCGGCGGTGGCGAGGTGAGGAATCTCTGCTTGAGGGCCAGCGGCGCGGGCGGTTTCAGCTTGGCGGGTGAGTTCTGCGAGTTGGGGTTGAGTGACTAGGGTGCGGGGAGAGAAGTGGCGGGTGGCATGCGCGAGATTTAGTATTTTCCGAAGGGCGGGGTCTTCGACAAGGATGATGGGCTCATTTTCCCATCCGGCGGGTTTCTGCCAAAGGGAGAGGATGAGTTGTCGGGCGCCGACTTTGCCATGGTCAGGCAGAGAGATGGAGGTGCGACCTGTGAGGGATGCGGTGAGTTCTTGGGCAAAGGAAAGGAAGGGCTTGATCCTGCCCCGATGTTGAAGGACGAGAGTGTCGTAAGCAGAATCATTTTCAGCCAGCGATGCTGGGTCTTTGGAAGCAGCCAGGACCGAGGTTAGGCTGAGACCAAAAAAAAGTAGAGAGAGAAGTCGGATCATGGGTCAGGTGCGTGGGGTTGGTTCCCTGCGAAGATAGAACATAGAGAAGATGCCCGCGACCATAAGAAGGGAGCCGCTCCATTTTAAAAACCAGCCTGGGTCATGAAGAACTTGCAGAGTGGTGCGGTTAAGGTTTTGAGGATCCCAGCCTGCTTGGGAGAATTTGTAGGAGAGACCTGTGATTTGCGGCAAGAGACCTGGTGGATAGGTGGCGGGGTGATTCATTTCTAGCTGAGCGGGGATTTCGAGTTTCTTTTTCTCGTCGGTGAAGGTGACTGTGGCGAGGAAGTTCGCGGGCTCATCGGTTCCGGGGTCGCGCGGAACATCAAAGGAGTCGAGACGGATGGAGAAGGGAAGATTTTGAAGCTCGAGTCCAAAGCCGATGCGGGAAGCGGCACCTGCGCTGGTCAGGACGGCGGAGGTGCCTGAGGCGATCCAGCGTGCAGGGCCGATGGTTCCGTCAGGGGAGCGGAGATGGGCGTGGAGGGCGGGGCGACCTGGGGTGGTCTCCTGTTTTTGGGAGGGGAGGGTGACTGTTTCGAGCCGTGCGTGAGGTTCGAATGAAACGAGGCGAACGGACCAACCTTTCCAGCCTGGGGAGAAGCTTTTGGAAAGTTGAACGGAGCCGCGGGTGGGTGGGGTTGAGGGGGATTCACCCAGAAATAGAAGAGATTCAGGAGTGGGACCTGGGGCAAGGGTGAGGCGGGCTGGAGTGGTGTCTGGTAGGGAGCCCTCGAGCATGACGAGGACCACGGGGTTGAGGGGTTGATCGCCTTCTGTAGTAGGTTGCCCATCGCGCAGGATCATGTTGGGCCAGTATCGGGCCACGAGAATTTTTGTTCCTGAGAAGTCTTCGAGAGTTCGGTTGAGAAGGTCGGTCAATCGGTAGATTTCGCCTGAACCGTCTGGGCGGAGGATTTCGAGTTCGAGGGGGTCGCCCGAGTTTCGGGAGCCTAGGAAAAAGCGGAAACCGCTGGGGGTACCTGTGGTGTTGTGAAGGATGGGTTGAGCAGGATCCCGTGCGAGAATCATCTGGGTCTCGCGGAATGTGGGTGTGACAGAGGGTTGGGAGGAGGAGGAAAGTTTGGGGAGAAATTCGACCACTGCTTGGGGGCTTAGATTGGCTCGGGAATCGGAGGGAGAATTAAGAATGAGTGGGAGGCGAATGGGTTCGGAGCCGAATGGGCCTGTCAATTCGAGGGTGATGCCTGGGTTGGGGGAAGCGGGGTCGGGTTGAAGATGGGTCTGCTCTATGGAGCGGGGTGTGTAGCCGTCGATGACGAGTTGAACATCAGAGCTGGGAAGAGGTAGAAGGCGAGGGCGATCGGGTCGAGGGGTGCGAACTTCGGGGTCAAACGGGGTCGAGAAAAGTTGGCCTGTGGCAGGACTTTCGACGGTCAGGCGGGGGCGATCGAGGAGAACTTGGTTAGCGGGTGGGGCACCGCGGGAAAGGTCGAGAGAGCCTTCGAATCCGCGGGCACGACCGAGGAGGGCACCTGCGAGAAGAATGATAATTCCTGCGTGGGTGATCACGAATCCGATATGGTGGCGTTGCCAAGGCCATCGGGTGAGGGTCGAGCAGATGAGGTTAAGGCAAAGAAGAACGAGCCACAGGTTGAACCAAGGGGATCCGTACACGTACGCGCGGGCAACGCGGGAGCTGAACCCAGATTCTAGCAGTGTGGCTACAATACACACCCCTGTTAGAGTGATGAGGAGGAGCATGGCCAAGTGGAGGGACCCAAGTGCGTAGATTGCTCGCATCATGAGAGAAAGGGAGCGGGGTGACTCACTCTTTTTCTTTGAAAAATCGGTCGCGGGCATCTTTGGAGAATAGGAGGATCTGAGGGAAGAACAAGAGGGGCGGTTTTTAGTCACAGGTTATTCTCCGAATCGAGTTTGGGATCATGAGAAGGGTTGGTCGGGGAATCTGGGAAACGGGAGGATAGGATTATGAGATTTATCGCTCTTTTGCTTTTGGGATGGATATCGGTGAGTTGGGCTGGGGATGAAATTCATCCTGTCCGACTGGGTAAGAAATTTGGTTATGTGGATTCATCGGGTGCTGTGGTGGTGGAGGCAAAATTAGATTGGGCTTGGCCCTTTACGGAGGGGCGTGCTGGGGTGCGACAGGGAAGGAATTGGTATCTGATCAGCGAAACTTTTGAGCGAGTCAGTCCGCTTCGGTATGACTGGATTGGACCGTTTTGCGGGGGGCTGGCACCTGCACGTGAGGGAAAACTTTGGGGATTTATTGATCGAAACGGGAAGTGGGTTGTAAAACCTTACTATTCTGATGTACGTCCCTTTCGGGGAGGGGTCGCTGCAGTGCAGTTAGGTGGGCAGCCTAGCTTGGTGGATAAGACGGATTTTTTTGAAGGGGTGGCGGGTGTGGATTTAGCTCCTCCTGTGGGGGATCGAATGGCTCCAGCGGCAGTGGGTGGGAAGTGGGGAGTGATTAGTGATCGGGGAAACTTTATCGTCGAACCTAAATTTACGGATTTGGGAGACGCACAGGAGGGATTCATTCCGGCGAAGCTGGGGACGTTGTGGGGATATGTGGATACCAAGGGCGAGTGGAAAATCCCTCCTCAATTTTTGAGTGCAAAAGGTTTTCGCAGTGGGTGGGCGAAGGTGAGTGCGGTAAATGGAAAGGATGGATGGGTGAATTTCGAGGGAAAATTTGTGACGGTTCGACCCGCAGTAGATCTTGCGGCAGTCCACGCGCCCTAAGAGATTAGAGGTTTATGGTTTGCCCTTGCCGGGCAAAGGAGACAGGGATGTGGGATGAATGTGCGGATTTCTGAAACTCTTTTTCCATGCTAGCCAGGGTCGAGTCGGAGTGGGTGGGGTCAAAGTGGGTAATCAAGAGACGGCGCGCGCGGGCGGCAACCGCTTCACGCAGGCATAGTTCCGGAGTTCCGTGGCCCCAACCGGTCCTGTTTTTGTATTCGGTTGGTGTGTACTGCCCGTCCGAGATAAGAAGATCGGTTTCTTGCGCGAGTTGGGTGAGGGGGCTTAGGGAGGAGGCGGGAGGCTCATGGTCGGTCGCAAAGACAAAGGAGCGTTTCTGTCCGGCCGTGGCCCCATCAATTCGGTAGGCGAGGCAACCGCCAGGATGGGAGAGGGCAGCGGCCCAGATGAGGAGAGAATCCGAGCCGGAAGCTAGTTTCAATTCATGGTCGGGTTGAATTTCATGGAATGTGATCTGGGCGCGGAGCTGGGGGAATCCAGCGGGAAAGAAAGGTTCGCTTTGTTGGGCGTGGAGGGAGCGTTCGATCAGGTTTCCCGCGTGGGCACCAGGAAGGCGAGGGGAATAGATGGTGATATCGATTCCTTCATGAAAGGCGGGAGTAAAAAAGGGAAACCCTTGCAAGTGATCCCAATGGGAGTGGGTGAACAGAAAGGTAAAGGAGCGGCGACCTTCCTGGGTCCAATTTAATCCGGCTTGGCGCAAGCCCGAACCCGCATCGATGACGAGAAGGTTGTCTTTGCCCCAGGCGAGACTGAGGCAGGTAGTATCCCCGCCAAATTCATGGGTTGGAATTGCAGGAGTGGATGGGGTAGGGATGCTTCCTCGGGTACCCCAGAAGTGTAGTTTCATCTTTCTCCTTTCTGGATGGGAAGGTGACAGGCGAGAAGCAGGATATTTTTATTACCGACCCTACGGCGTTCGATCCGTTGAAAACCGTTTTGCATCATCAAGGTGCCCCATCCTCCCATCCCCACTTCACCGGCTTTACGGCTGGCACCGTGTTCCAAGTCAAAAGTTTTACCATGATCTGAGATTTCAAAAATAAGTTCTTCCTTGGAAAGCCGAATTTCCAAGTGAACGGGGCCGGGGCGACTTCCATAGGAGTGCAGGTGAATGTTGGCGAGTGCCTCGTCGACCCCACTAAGAATTTTTCCAGCATCAAGGTGGTTGAAGCCCGAGTAGAGGGCCCATCGTTCCGCTAGATCGCGCAAGCCATGTAACCGAGGCGGCGCGAGTTCAATATCGATCAGGGATTCGGGGGCGGGGGAGGCCTCAGGCACTGGGACACCGTTAATCGTTGGGGATCGGTCCGGGAACGACTTTATCAGTTTTAAGGATGCTCTCTTCCGATGGCAGGCGGGGAACAGGGCCACCCCAAAGGAGGCGCCAAGGCTTGCGTGCGACGGTTCCCATGAAAGTTTTGGCATAGGTCGCGACCACCTTAAAGTTCTCGAGAACATTTTTGAGATCCAAGATGGCCTGACTGATGGCGGAATCATTTTTTGTAAGGAGCTTGTTCACGTCGTCGAGCAGTTCTTTGCCAGAGGCCAGGACTTCATCCAGATTGGTGGAGTGTTTGGCGTATAAAATCGTTCCCGGCGGAAGAGGGGGGTTAATCACGGGACCCGGGGTGAGGTTGAGATATTTTTCAGCCAGTACCGTATCGGAAATCACCGTCGCAGTTGTTCCGACTCGAAGAATGGGGAGGGGGTGACGAATTTCGACGACAACCCGAATTGAGCATCCCGGGGATTCCTTGGTGCGCTCTTCATCGGTCAGTGGGCGGAGGGAACGGATCCGGCCTGCAATTGTGCCCGCATATCGAACCTGAGCTTGCCGATCGAGTCCGACCGCGCTCGGAAGATCGATGGTCAACAAGGCTTTTGGGCGGTTGAGATCGGTCCCGGAGATGGCCAAGGAGAGGGCGCCCAGAAGTACCAAGCTGCAAAGAATGACTGCTGCAGCAATAAGGAAGTCGGAGCGCACTTTTTTCATAATGACAGACTGTCTATTCAGCCCTCTTGGAGGAGATGTTTCAAGTAATCATCTTGAGAAAGGCGGAAAGCAATCGGGCCGTCCGCCTCCCCGCGGACGAATTGCTGCAGAAAGGGGTCGGGGTTGGCTCGGATTTCGTCAGGGGTTCCCTCGGCGATAATCTCTCCTTGGCGGGGTCCGTTTCCCAACATGAGCATATGAGTGGCAATACGAAAGCAGCTGGTCATATCGTGGCTGACGACTACGGCGGTGACGCCGATCTTGCGAGTACTGTCGAGGGTTAACTGGTCGACCACGGCGGTCATGACAGGGTCGAGTCCAGAGGTGGGTTCGTCACTGAACAGGAGTTCAGGATCGAGAGCGAGGGCGCGGGCGAGGCCGACCCGTTTTCGCATTCCACCGCTGAGCTCGGAAGGCTTGAAATTTTCAAAACCGGTGAGTCCGACAAGTTCGAGCTTCATTTTCACGATCATTTCAATGAGGGAGGGATCGACCTGACTATGTTCCTGCAGGGGGAGGGCAATGTTCTCGCCAACGGTCATCGACTGGAAAAGGGCACCGAATTGGAAGTTCATTCCAAAACGGAGCCGGATCCGATCCAATTCCTGAGAGGAGGCTTTCGTGATATCCTCCCCGAAAAGGTGGACCGATCCAGACGTGGGTTTTTGGGCTCCGATGAGGATCCGAAGAAGGGTGGTTTTTCCGCAACCGCTCCCTCCCATGATGACAAAAGTTTCCCCTTTGCGGACTTTGAAATTCAGGCCGTTGAGGACGGCCCGACCATTGTACGATTGAACAAGATCCTTCACTTCGAGGATCACATCTGAGGAGGGATTCGTTTTTTTTGGAGTCGGGCTCATAGGACGAAATAAAACAGCCCGGTGAGGATGGTATCTGCAATGATAATCCACAAAATCGAATAAACCACGGCAGACGTAGTGGCACGGCCGACTCCTTCCGCGCCTCCCTCCACATTCAGCCCCTGATAACAGGCAATGGTGATGATAATGTGTGCAAAGACGGCGGTTTTAATGAGTCCGGAAAAGAGATCCCATAGTTCTGGTCGCTGCATAGCTCGCATGATGTAAAAGGAACTCGGCATGCCCATTTCCAGAGTGCAGACAGCCCACCCGCCCACGAGGCCCACACAATTTCCAAAGATTGTCATGCATGGGAGCATGATCATTAGAGCAATAAAACGGGGAACGACGAGGTAGCGGATCGGATCGATCGCCATGACTCGGAGCGCTTCAATCTCCTCATTGACCTTCATGGTGCCGAGTTCCGCCGCCACGGCGGAGCCGCTTCGCCCCACGACGATGATGGCCACTAGGAGTGGACCCAGTTCACGCATCAGACTAAGGGAGACGAGGTCGGGAATGAAGCTGTCGGCTCCCATTTTTCCGAGTTCGGTCGAGCTTTGCATGGCGAGGATAAATCCGACGCTGAGCGAGACCAGGCTGGCCATCGGGATGGCTTGAACCCCGATCCGGATGACTTGGGAGAGAATTTGAGAGGGAACGAGAATCCCTGGGCGGGTGAAGCCGTAGAGGATCCAACCGAGGATGCGCAGGTTCAGTAGGCCGTAGGTCAGTCTGGAACCACCGGCGTTAAGAAGGCTTTCGAATGAGAATTTCAAGCGGAACCACCGGCCAGAGCCTTCCGTGCCTCGGCCTGATCTGGGAAAATCGAAAAGACTTCGCTGAGGCGGACGAGATCGAAAGAGCTACGCACGCGGGGAACGAGGGAGCAAATCGCCATTTTTCCTGAGTAGGCTTTCGAGCTTTGATAGTATTCGATGAGAGTCGCTAGGCCGGAAGAGTCGACATAGGCGACGGCAGCAAAGTCCAACAGAAGTCGGGGAGTTTTCGCTTTGGCCTTCTCCCGAAGGGTTGTCCGGAGAGCGGGAGACTGATTGAGATCGATTTCACCCGCAACGACGAGGATCGTGATCGAATCTTCATTTTTTTCCTGAATCTCCATCGAAGGAAATAATAAGCAGAGTTGGCCTTGATCCCAAGTGTAAAGGTGGAGTTTTTAACTGGAGATGGGGCTCGTTGTGAGAGAGGATGAAGATATGAACCTAGCTAATCTATTTCGCCCACCTCCTCTAGACCCTATTTTGCAGGTAGTTTCTGGGGTGGCGATTTTTCGCGAGTGCACCCGGGGGGAGTTGGAGACTTTAAAACTGCATCTTCATGAGAGACATTTCTTGGCTGGAGAGATTGTTTTTGATGAGGGGGAGGAGGGAGAGGGGATGTATGTGGTCATTCGCGGAAAGTTACGTGCCAACCGCAAGGGCCTCTTAGCTAAAAAAGTTTTGGGTGTTATTTCACCTGGCGAATCATTTGGGGAGATGGCTCTGTTGGGGGCGGGTGAACGAATGGCCACCGTGGTGGCTGAGGAGGATTCGACGGTTTTGGCGATGTTCCGGCCCGAACTTCAGGCTTTGGCTCAAGCAAGGCCTCGGTTGGGATATAAAATTGCGATGGGAGTAGCGCTGGTTTTGGAATCCCGATTGAGAAAGGTGGCGGAAGGAGACTCTTCGCAGCCTTCCGCTACGTGAAGACAAGCAGCCCGCCCGACCGATCGCTGGAGCATCCCATTATCTGGGTTGCGGTAATTGGGGGAGCCCTCGGTTCGATTCTTCTTTTGAAAGCAGTGGCATGGTTGGCTTTTCCGCTGATTTTGGCGGTTGTGCTGTACTACTTGGTACAGCCGCTTCTCCAGAAATTGCAGTTAGCGGGGGTTACGCCAGGGCAAGCATTGGGAATCTTTTTGGGTGCTGCGACCGTCCTGACTGTGATTTTCTCTATTCTTGTCCTGCCCAAGATGTTGAACTTTTTGTCGGACTTTCAAAATCAGATTCCGACGTACTGGGAGCGATTGCAGTCGGTTTTGCGAGATAACTTATTGGCTTTGGAAGATCGATTTGCTTTTGCCAAGAAAGCACGTTTGGCAGACGGGATGGAGGAGCAGCTAAATGTTTTCTTGGCGGGCTCAGGAAAGGAGTATGTGGCGGATGTGGCTCTTTTTCTTTTGCACTGGTTGCCGAGCCTCCTGCTGGTGCCTTTTCTGACCTTTTTCTTCTTGCGGGATGGAACAGCGTTTCACCGCTTGGTTTTGCGTGCAGTACCCAATGCTTTTTTTGAAAAAACTCTGCTTCTTTTTGATCGGATGGATGCGCAGATGCGGGCCTATTTCCGAGGCATGTTCGGTTTAACCATGCTGGATACGGTGAGTCTGGGGTTGGGGTTGTGGTTCCTAGGGAAAGGGCCTGGCATTTTTGGATTTTGGGATGCGATGTTTCTCGGTTTGATCTGCGCGATTTTTGCGTGGGTGCCTTACATTGGTTCGGGGATAGGCGGTATTTTGGCGGTGGCGACTGTGGCGGTTAAGGCTCCTCAATCCAGCGGGTTGATGTTGGCTGTGGTATTTCTTTTTTTGGGAGTGCGTTTGCTGGACGAATTTATTTACACGCCAATGACCGTGGGTCGGGCTTTGCGTATGCATCCCCTGGTTACCGTGATGATGATTTTTTCAGGAGGAATGCTGGGTGGGGTCTACGGGTTGCTTTTAGCTATGCCTCTTTTGGGGATTTTTACCGTTCTGGGTCAAATGTTTGCAGAGATCTGGTTTGATCCCCGCTTACGAGCCCGTTACCAGGCTCGAGGCATGCTTGAAAAGAGATTGGCCTCCAAAGACTTGGGTATTTGAAGGCGTAGAGAATCGTGGGCGGGAAACTTGCTCCCATGCTAGGGGCTTGGCAGAGTATCAGGATGACCAAATCCAGAGCAAAAAAGTCCGGCACGAAGGGGGCGGGGAAAGAGAGACATCATCTTCAGGAGGTGATTGCTCATGCGGAGGAGTTGATTGAATCCACGGCAGGAGATTTAGGTGAAAAAGCTCAGGAGGTCAGGCGGCAGTTGGCAAAAAAAATTGAGTCAGCCAAGGAGCGGTTTCGGGACTTGGATGATGTAAAGGAAGCGGCTGAGGAGGGGATGAAGGAGGCAGATCGGATGATTCGCAAGCATCCGTACGAGTCGGTCGGGGTTGCCTTGGTGGTAGGGTTGCTGATTGGCGCTCTTTTGAACCGCCGATAAAATCCCATGATTTCCGCTATTCGCGATCTAGCTTTGACTTCCATCAAGATGGTGGAGGAGCGGTTACGTCTTTTAGCCACGGAACTGCAGGAGGAAAAGTGGCGGGCCGTAGAGGCGATTCTTTGGTTGGCGGTGGCGTTGGGATTGGGAATTTTGGCTCTGTTGGTGGCATCGTTGGCTGTAGTTCTGTCCGTTTGGCCGGATCCTCAGGCTCGAGTTTTAGCTCTTGTAGGCTTGGCTTTGCTGTACGGGTTAGGTGCCTTGGGAGCTTTTTTGAGAATGCGAAAAAGGGTTTTGGGTGAGGGGATGCCTTTTGCTGATACGGTGGCGGAATTCCAGAGGGACCGGGAATGGTTGAGCTCGCGGCGCTGACGCGGGCGCGGGAGATCCGCCAGGCGTGCCAGGCTTCCTCAAGGAGAGCCACGGCTGATTTTCAAAAGGCGTGTAGCGAAGCATCTTCGCTGGGAGTTTGGTTAGACGAAGGCGAGAACGTATGGCGGATCAGCCGGCAGTGGGGTGGACCGGTGCTGGGATTGGCCTCGCTTTTCCTTGGCGGTAAAAAAGCTTCTGTGGCTCCGTTGGGTTGGGTCGGAAAATCGTTTGCTGTCCTTCGCTTGATTCAAGAAGCGCGAAAATTTTGGTCCAGGCAAAAGTCCTAAGGAGAACTTCGATGAGGCTTGTGATTAAAATTGGAAGTAGCCTCTTGGCCGCAAAGGCGGGGGGACTTGCAGAAACAAGGATTCGGCTGTGGGCAAAGGAGATTGCTGGCTTACGTCGTGCTGGGCATGAGGTTTTACTGGTGAGTTCTGGGGCGATTCGTGCGGGCATGCAGGCGTTAGGGTGGCGGAAGAGGCCGACCTCACGACCGGAGATGCAGGCGTGTGCCACGATTGGACAACCTCTCTTGATGAAGGCGTACGGAACAGCGCTGGCTCCGCACCGAATTTTAGTGGCACAGATTCTTTTAACTTCGTGGGATCTAGACAGCCGTAAGATTTACGAAAATACGCGTGCCACATTGCATACGTTAATGAAGCTAAAGAACACCCTCCCGATCTTTAATGAGAATGATGCGCTCTCCTTTGAGGAGATCGCTCTGTTGAATGCATTCGGGGATAACGACAAGTTGTCCGCTCATGTGGCGATCTTGGCGCGAGCGGATCGGCTGGTGATTCTCACGGATGCTCCTGGATTGATGAGTCAACCGGATGGAACGGGTTCCTTGATCCGCCGTGTGAAAAAAATCGATTCAAAAATTCTGGCCTGCGCAGGTGGGGCCGGGAGTGCGGGCTCGGTGGGTGGAATGGTGTCCAAGCTAGAGGCGGCTCGGTTGGCGATGAGTCGGGGAATCGACGTTGTCATTACTGATGGAAGGAAGGAGAAAGTTTTGCGAAAGAGTGTGGATCGAACTCCGTCAGGGACGTGGGTCGGCCGATGAGTGGGGTGCGAGAGTTAGCGCAACGGGCAAAAAGGGCATCTCGGGTTTTGGCTCAGCTAGGAACGGAAGAGAAGAACAGCTTACTGGTTGGGATGGCGGACGAGTTGGATGCCCAAGAAAAAGTCATCCGAAAGGCGAATCAGGAAGACGTGGCAGCGGCTAAGGTGGCTGGAACTTCGGGTGCGCTGCTGGACAGGCTTGAGCTGACGGAGAAGCGGTTTCGGGAGATGGTGGAAGGAGTCCGGCATGTAGCCAAGCTTCCTGACCCGGTGGGTGAGGTGATCAAAAAGTGGAATCGTCCGAACAAGTTGGAGATTTTCAAAGTTCGCGTCCCGATCGGGTTGATTGGAATTATTTATGAGTCGCGTCCCAATGTGACGGTGGACAGTGCGGTGCTTTGTTTGAAGGCGGGCAACGCGACTCTTTTGCGTGGAGGACGAGAAGCAAAAAGAAGTAACCGGGCTTTGGCGGATGTGCTAGGACAAGCCGCCAAGAAAAAGGGTTTGCCGCTTGAGGTTGTTACTCTTGTGGAGGATGAGGGGCGGGAGGGGGTTGCGGAGATGTGTGGGCTGGAGGGGGTGATTGATCTACTCATTCCGCGAGGTGGATCCGGTCTTATTGCTGCAGTGGTTGAGAATGCTCGAGTGCCTGTCATCAAGCACGCGGATGGGATTTGTCATGTATTTGTTCATCGGGATGCGGACCCGATTATGGCGGAATCGATTACGGTAAATTCAAAATGCCAAAGACCCGCTACGTGTAATGCGGCCGAAACTCTGCTGGTGGATCGGGACGGAGCTGAAAAAGTTCTCCCGCGTATCGTGAAGGCTTTGCAGGCAAAGGGGGTGAAGTTTTTTGGCGATTTGGAAGCGGCTCGGATCTCGGGGCAAGCTTTGGAAGCACCGAAATCTTGGAAAACGGAGTATCTGGATCTCACAATGGCGATTCGTGTGGTGGATGGGTTGAAGGGGGCCTTGGAACACATTGAAGAGTATGGAAGCCATCACTCTGACACGATTGTGACGGAGGACCGCAAGGTTGCAGAGGAGTTTATGCGAAAAGTAGATTCTGCAGCCGTGTATTGGAATGCCTCCACACGGTTTACCGATGGAGCGGAGTTCGGATTTGGTGCCGAAATTGGAATTAGCACGGATAAAATTCACGCCCGGGGCCCGATGGGTCTTGAGGAGTTGACCTCCTATAAATATGTGGTGGCTGGTCAGGGCCAGATCCGGGATTGAGCTCCGCCCCTGTTCCCCTGTTTCCTGCGTGGCCGGTACCCTCGGATTCGGAGGTGCGGAACCGGCCAAAGGGGTTGCGTGGGTCTAGAATTCAGGTTCGCGGCAAGTTTCTGTTTTCGGGTGAGGAGAAATTCTTTATCCAAGGGGTCACGTACGGGCCTTTTCGGGAGGGGGAGGAGCATCTGGGGCATCCTGAGAAAGTAAAAAGAGATTTCCGCCTGATTGGCGCTGCGGGATTTAACATGATCAGAATCTACCATCCTCCCGGAAGATGGTTTTTAGATCTGGCTGCAGAGCATGGCCTGAGGGTGATGGTAACCGTGCCGTGGCAAAGGAGAGTCCTTTTTCTGGATGATGGCGCCGTTCGAAGAGAAATCCGGGCTTCGGTCCGAAGAGCAGCGAAAGGTGGGGCAGGTCATCCTGCTTTGTTGGGGTACTACGTTGATAATGAGATTCCGCCAGATCTGGTGCGTTGGTACGGGCCACAGAGAGTGGAAGGATTTTTGGACTCGTTAGTGAGATTGGTGAAAGATGAGGACTCTGAGGCATTGGCGGCATACGCAAACTTTCCGCCTACGGAGTATCTGATTCCCAAGGAGACCGATTTTCTTTCCTACAATGTGTATTTGCATCGAGGTCCAGATTTACGTGCCTATTTATCCCGGCTGCAGAATTTGGCGGAGGACCGTCCGTTGGTTTTGGGGGAGTTCGGAATGGATACCATTCGCCATAGCGAGGAGGAGCAATCCGCGTTGCTGAATTTGCACTGGGATGAGGTGTTTCGCGGTGGATTAGCGGGGACGATCCTGTTTTCTTGGACGGACGAGTGGTTCACGGATGGGATCGATGTGGAAGATTGGGCTTTTGGATTAGTGCGCAGGGATCGAGAGCCTAAGTTGGCGTACCGAACTCTTTCGAAACAGACTTTAAGTTCAGGCGACACACTAGTTGAAAAGTTTCCGTTATCCCGAACTCCGAAAGTTTCGGTGATTGTTTGTAGTTATAACGGGGGTGCCACTCTTCGGGGGTGTCTGGAAGCTCTTCAGGAAGTGGAGTATCCGAACTTCGAGGTGATTGTCGTGGATGATGGATCCAAGGATAACACCCAGTTGATCGTGGCAGAATTTCCCCTTGTAAAAAATATTCTCCAACCGAATCGGGGGTTATCTGTGGCAAGAAATGTGGGAATGCAGGCGGCTTCAGGAGAAATTCTTGCCTACACCGACTCGGATTGTATGCCCGATTCGGATTGGCTCTACTTCCTGGTTTCAACACTTTTGGAGGGAACCTTTGCGGCGGTAGGGGGGCCCAACTTGCATCCGCCTGCAAAAAGCTCGATTGGAGCCGCCGTTGCGGCATGTCCTGGGGCACCCACGCACGTTTTGCTGACCGACACGGAGGCGGAACACATTCCTGGTTGCAATATGGCGTTCTGGCGGACGGCGCTGGAGGAGGTGGGGGGATTTGATGGAGAGTTTAGGACGGCTGGAGACGATGTGGACCTCTGTTGGAGACTTCTGCAAAGAGGGCATCGAATTGGATTTAGTCCTAGTGCACTCGTTTGGCATCACCGCCGCTTTACGATGCAGGCCTACATCAAGCAGCAGAAAGGATATGGAGAGGCTGAAGCAATGTTACGATTTAAGCATATGCAGTACTTTGATCCCCAGGGCACGGCCCGGTGGAAAGGTGTGATTTACGGATTGCCCAGGTTCGAGAGGGTTTTTCATCGGCCGATCATCTATCACGGGGTCTTTGGAACGGGGTTTTTCCAGTGTCTCTATCCAAAGCCTGCGAGCCCTTGGGCACAGTTGGTGGGTGGGTTGGAGTGGAATGCGCTGACCCTTTTTATATTTCTGGTTTCGATTCAGATTGAGCCGCTTCGCATTCTTCCTTTGCTCATGTTGGCTGCGACACTCATTCCGGCTCTTTCCTTTATGGTCCTGGCTCGAGTGGAAACGCGTCATGATACGGTGTTGGCCCGACTGACGGTATTTTATCTCGCGCTGGTTCAGCCTCTGGTGCGGGATTGGGCGCGGTACTTCACCTGGCTACGGGGAAAACGGACACCCGAATCTGTTGTTCAGACCCCCGAGAAAGATGCAGGCCCGAGTCTGCCCCTTTGGCGAACACGGGAGTTGGCTTTTTGGAGTGAGCAGGGAAGGGAAAGAATTTCACTTTTGGAGGAGGTTGAAAAAATCCTGGAGGAAGAGGGTTGGCGATATGCACAGGATACAGGTTGGAACGCGTGGGATATTCAGATCTTTGCGAATCGCTGGTGGCATGTTCGTTTACGCACCTTAACAGAGATCTATCCACATGGACGTCGATTGACGCGGGTTCATCAAGGAATTGTTCCCAGCACTTTTAGTGTTCTTTTTGCTCTCACAGCAGTGACCGCCGATGTGCTGGTAGGTTTATCTTTCCGTACGGCTTTGCCTGCGTTTCTGTCTCTTTTAGGTTTGGCGATTTGTGGTTGGCTTTGGACGGGTTGGCAACTGAGACGCAGGGTCGGAGATTTGGTTCGTGTGGCTGCAAGGCGAGCACAGCTTTTACCGCTCACAGGCCAAGGACAGGTTCAATGAACCTGACCCTACGAATCCTTCGCTACTACCGGCCTTTCGCGGGCAGAATCTCCCTCGCTTTGGGGCTATTGTTTACAGCGACACTATTCAATCTACTCAAGCCGTGGCCTCTTAAGTTTGTCGTCGATTCCGTTTTGACGGCGCCCCAAGGAGGAATTCAATTCCCATGGGGAGGGGCTTACTGGACGTTTCCGACTGCTTTGGCCGTTACTTGCGGGGCACTGGTCCTAATTCACCTTCTTTGGGGAGCGGTCAATCTGGCGCAGACTTACACATTGATTGAAGTGGGACTGCAGGCTCTTTTGCGGGTTCGAACCGATCTCTATGCGTATCTCCAATCTCTTCCACTACGGTTTCATGATTCGCGCAGAAGTTCCGACTCGAGCTTTCGAGTCGCCTACGATGCTCAGGCGGTGCAGACCTATTTTAATCGGGGTTTTGTAACGATTTTGGGTTCGCTTCTGACTCTGTTTGGAACTTTTTTTATCATGTGGAGAATGAGTCCGCTCCTTGCGCTGCTCTCCCTTGCGGTGATTCCATTTCTCATGCTGGCGATTGTGCAGTACGCAGGTCGGATTCGTAAGGAGACGGCGGCATTACAAGCTCAGGAGAGCGATGTGTTGGCCAGGGCGAGTGAGGGGCTTTCAAGTA
>JASGCJ010000002.1:23576-25676 GCA_030054195.1 Minisyncoccota bacterium | reverse complement strand
TGGGAATGTTGTATTCGCCTTTGGAGCAGTTGAGTTACACGGCTTGGTCGATGGAGGGGGCAGCGGCGGCCGCTCAAAGAGTATTTGAGGTGTTGGATACGCCGGATGATTTGCCTGATCCTAAGGTGCCAGTCCGATTGCCAACGGGAGCAGGGGCGATTGAGTTTCAGCACGTGGACTTTCAGTATGCGAGAGGGGATGAGGTTTTGCGTGACTTAAGCTTTCGAATCGAGCCTGGCGAATCTGTGGCGGTGGTGGGAGGCACAGGAGCCGGAAAGACGACTCTCCTTTCGCTTTTGCCTAGATTTTACGATCCGTCAAAAGGCACGATTCAGATTCACGGGATCGACTTGCGGAATATATCCAAAAAGGATTTGAGGTCCCATCAAGCACTGGTGCTGCAGGAGACGGTTTTATTGAATGGAACGGTGCGCGAAAACATTGCGTATGGGCGACTTGGAGCATCCGTTCGGGAAATTGAGAGAGCCGCCAAGGAGGCTCAAGCGGATGAATTTATCATGGGACTACCCAAGGGGTATGAGACGCAAGTGGGGGAGAGAGGGGTGATGATGAGTGGGGGGCAGAGACAGAGAATCGGAATCGCGAGGGCTTTTTTGCGGGATGCACCCATTCTTCTTCTCGACGAGCCTACGAGTGCACTGGATGCGACAACCGAGAGAGAGTTGTTGGATGTACTGGGCAAGTTGATGAGTCGTCCGACAACTTTACTGGTCACCCATCGTTTGCACGCGGCGCATCGTGCGGATCGAATTTTGGTTTTGGAGAAGGGTAGGTTAGTTGAGGAGGGTAAGGGGGAAGAGTTGCTAGCACGCAAAGGTGCGTATTGGCGCCTTTGGCAGGCCACGAGTGGTTGAGACTTAACGGGAAGGGGTGGAGGTATTTTTCTTTTCGAAGCGATTGAAGATTTCGGCAGCGTTGGTTTGTGAAAGGTTAAGCTGATTTGTTTTTCCAGCGATCAGGTTGACTTCAAGAAGCCAGTACGCAACAGCATATCGGCTTTTGTACTGGGCATAGAGAGCGTGTGGTCCTGGGGGAAGGGAGGAGAGGGTAAACGTTCCATTTGTCGACGCCCGGGTACGGGCCGTAGCCGCGTTTGCGGCGGCCTGGCTTAGAGCTTTGAGGTCCAGATTCTTGTAACCGTCCGAAAAATCGATTTTGATGCCGACGGGCTGCTCTTCGCCATCTGGTTTTCGCTGAATGGCCAAGCCCTCTGTTCTCCATGTTTCCATTCGCAGGCGGCGAATCTCTGGAATCAGGGAGGGGGGAGCTAGCACGATGTCCATTCCGCCCAGATTTTGAGGAGAATCGCTATTTTTGAGTTGGATTGTGGCAGTACCCGACAGAATGGCAGTGGCGGGTTCGGCCCAAGTTAGGCCACAGGAAAAGATAAGAAGTACGCCGACCAGCTTGCCAAAAAGGGTAACTGGTTGAAACTTATGGTTATGACTCTTCACACACCCATAGCTTACTCCCTCTTCTGCCCGGGGGAAAGATCCCGATGAGCGATCCTCGATACGGCAGGTTAACCCAGCTTTTGACGGGATATTCGACAGCCCTTCGCCGTGGCGATCGGGTTTGGATTGAGGCGGCGGAGATTCCTGAAGATTTTGTGGTGGAACTGATTCGGGCAGTTCGAGCACGTGGGGCGGAACCTTATGTCCGCGTCTCCACGGGGCGAATTTCCAGGGAGATCGGGCGGGGTGTGACAGAGGCGGGTTTAAAGCTTTCTGTGAAGCATGAGTTAGCATGGATGAAAACGATGCAGGCGTTCATCGCGCTACGGGGCTCTCAAAACAGTTTTGAGTCGAGCGATATTCCAGCCGAGAAGCAGAAATTGGCCGGAAAGATTCTGAGGCCTATTTCTGATTATCGCATTAATCATACCCGCTGGGTTGTTTTACGTTGGCCGACCCCTGCGATGGCGCAGGCGGCGGGTATGAGCACGGAAGCGTTCACGGATCTTTATTTCAAGGTTTGTAATCTGGATTACCGGAAGATGTCCCTCGCGGTGAAGCCGCTGGTCTCCTTGATGAAAAGAACCGATCGGGTTCAGATTCTTGGGCCAGGAACCGATTTGCG
>JASGCJ010000002.1:20346-23476 GCA_030054195.1 Minisyncoccota bacterium | reverse complement strand
GAGCGACTGGCAAAGGTTCTTACGGTATGAGTTTAGCCCAATCCTTGCTCCAGTTGGCTCAGCAGTCGGGGGCAAAGGATTTACCTGTTTGTGAAAAAGCGGTGGTGGACGCGTCGGTGGAGCAGAGATCGATGGTGAATGCTCTTCTGGAGACTGGACAAGTAGATGAGAAAGTCTTTGCGAACAAACTGGGGGAGTCGCTTGGATTACCTGTTTGGGAAGGGGAAATTCCGCCTATCCCTGCGCCTTTGCGGGAAAAGTTTCCTGCAAGGATTGCGTTACGGCATCGCCTTTTACCTGTCACCGTTGCGGATGGGGAGGCCCTGCCCGTCTTATGTTTTGATCCTTTTGATCATTTGGCTCGGCAGGCACTGGCGGGATTTTGGGGAGGAGACACCCAGTGGATATTGGCTCCGCGCAGAGCGGTTTTAGATGGGCTAAGGGGCGGGTACGGAGTAGGTGCCGAGACGTTTGATGAAATTCTTGAGGCAGGGGGGGAGTTTGCCTCTGCGAATGATCTTGAGCAGGAGACAACTATTTTAGATGAAAACGATTCGGAGGCATCGGTCATTAAGTTTGTGAATCAGATCATCCGCGAGGCGTTACAGGAGCGGGCGACAGATATTCATATTGAACCTCTGGAGGATGATCTGCAGGTGCGGTATCGGATTGACGGTGTGCTGCGAAATATTCCGGTCCCTCCAAGGATTAAACTCTTTCAGGCCTCGCTTATTTCCCGAATCAAGATCATGGCGCACCTGGATATTGCGGAGAGGAGGCTTCCGCAGGACGGTCGAATTAATCTGGAGTTTGAAGGACGACCGATCGACGTGCGTATTGCGACGATTCCGTCTGTGACGGGGGAGTCGATTAGTCTCCGGCTTTTGGGGCAGCAGAGATTTGATTTTGCCCAAATGGGCTTAAGCCCGATTCATGAGGCCAGCGTAAGAAATCTATTGGCTCTTCCGAATGGCATTGTTTTGATCACGGGACCGACAGGGTCTGGAAAATCGACCACGCTGTACACTTTCTTGGCGTCCCTGAATACGAAGGATCGGCGCATCGTGACGATTGAGGATCCTGTAGAAAACAAGATCCCTGGGGTTGTGCAAATTGCGGTAAAGCCTGAGATCAATCTGACCTTTGCAGCAGGGTTAAGAAGTATTTTGCGAGGAGATCCGAACGTGGTGATGGTGGGAGAGATGCGGGATGTGGAAACGACAGAGATCGCAATTCGTGCGGCGTTGACGGGGCATTTGGTTTTTTCGACTTTGCACACGAACGATGCGATTGGGGGTATCACGCGTTTGGTGGATATGGGAATTGAGCCATTTTTGGTGGGATCGTCGGTTCGGGCGTTCATCGCTCAAAGGTTGGTTCGGGTTCTTTGTCCTTGGTGTTGTGAGCCTGCAACCTATTCGGAGCAGTATTTAAAGGATATTGGGATCCCGCTGGAGAAAGCGGCGACGGCGCATCGTGCCGTCGGATGCGACCGGTGCCGGCAAACGGGGTATCAGGGCAGGCGGGCGATCTTTGAAATCTGTTTGGTCACCCCTCTGCTTCAAGAAATGATTACTGCAAAGGCGACAAACGCGGCATTGAAAGAAGCGGCCAAATCCCAAGGAATGCGAAATTTGCGAGATGACGGATGGGACAAAGTGGCGGAGGGGACGACGACGATTGAGGAGGTGTTGCGTGTGACGGTGGTGGACGCCTCGAAAAATAAGGAGAGTTGAAGTGCCGACTTTCGCTTACGAGGCGCTGGCGGCAGGTGGGGGGAGGACGGCGGGCAAGTTAGAGGCAAAGAGTCGTCAGGAGGCGCTTGCTCATCTCAATAAGCTGCGTTTGCGACCTCTTAAATTACAGGAGGAGGGTGCGATAGTGGCCGCAGGGGGTGAAGGAGCAGGAGGTTTCGCCGTGGAGCAACCGATGACCGAGGCGCAGATCATTTCCTTTACGGAGGAGTTGGGGGATTTATTGGATGCAGGGTTACAGTTGGAGGGGGCGCTAAAAATGATGGAGCAGAGGTCGGAAGCCTCGGCACTGAAAGCGGTATCCCAGAGTTTGCGGAATCAGGTTCGAGAGGGAACCAGCCTTTCGCGTGCGCTGAAGTCGGCTTCGGCAAGTTTTTCAGATTTATACTGTAACTTGGTGGCGGCGGGAGAGGTGAGTGGTGCGTTGGGTTCTATCTTGAAGCGGCAGGTGCTGTACCTGAAAAAGTTGAGTGATCTAAAGGGTCGCGTTATTCAAGCTCTGATCTATCCGATGTTTGTGAGTGGGGCAGGGATTTTGTTGATGGTGCTGTTTGTCGTGGTTCTGGTTCCACAATTGGAAAGTTTATTTAGCAAATCTCCCGAAACTACGCCTCTGGTGACAAAGCTACTCTTGGGGACCAGTTACTTTTTGGTGCACTACGGTTGGCTCGTAGCGGCGGGGTTAGCCTTGGGCGGTTTGCTTTTTTGGCAGTGGGTCCAGAAGCCTGCAGGGAAGATCTGGTGGGATCAGGCGCGGATGAAGATTCCGGTGGCTGGAGCGGTGTTGGAGGCTGCTTTCTATGCGCAGTTTAGTCAGACCTTGGCCAATCTACTGACGAATGGGGTGACCCTATTGCAAGCGATGCAGTTGGTGACGCAGGCTACGCCGAATTCTTACTATCGGTTGCGTTTGGAAAAGGCATCGGTTCAGATTTCGGAGGGATACTCCTTGAGTCGGGCTTTGCGTCAGGTAGGGGGTTTTTCAGATATGTTTTTAGATCTGGTAGCGGTTGGGGAGCAGACAGGGGATTTGTCAAAAGCGCTGGATAAGGCGGGAGCACGTTTTGAAAAGGACATGGATCGCAAGATTCAGAGGATTACCGCATTGATCCAGCCTGTGATCATTGTCGTGATCGCGTTGGTGGTGGGCGTAGTGGTGTACTCGATCATCACGAGTATCTTTGGGGCGATGTCGGGAATGCGAAAAAGCCTTTAATAACTTATTCGGGCTGGTTCGAGGGTTGTTGACGAATGGGGTGAGCAAGCGGGCAGGTGGGCGGAGGAAATCGGGAGATTCCTGCCAAAGTTGGAGGCGTGAAGAAATGGAGCAATCGTCTAGCCCGAATGGGATGGCTTTTCTTTCTCCTTTGGGCGAG
>JASGCJ010000002.1:18098-20246 GCA_030054195.1 Minisyncoccota bacterium | reverse complement strand
TGTGTGGCAACTTGTTTGAGAAAGCGGCTTCGCTTCATCAAAGGACGCTTTTGATTGAGAGAAGCAGTTTAGGGGGTGCGGGTCAGCTGATTGTGGAGTCGACGGGTGAGGAGTCGGTGGTGGAGAGAGTCGAGTTGTCTTGGGTGGAGCCGTTGGTTTTGGCGGCAGGATGGGCGGCGCCATCTGGTTTGTATCTGACCCCTGGGGGAAAAGTTTTGCCTGGGGACGAAATGCATGGAGGGGGTCGTCATCGGCCGATGGATGAGGACAAGGGCCGGGTTATGGATGCGGTTTTGGATGAGGGCCCGATCAAGATTGATGGGCAGAGTCCCGTTCGATTTATTGCACCGATTGCGGGATCGCCTGCGTATGGAAGATTGGAGGCACAGGTGGCGGGATTGGCACCCGGGGAGGAGCCGTGGTTATGGGTGAATGGGCAAGCATTAGCGGCAGTGGCGGTGGAGCTTCCTGGTTTGGACGATCCAGGTTTTCGTCAGGGAGCTCTTGGGCAAAGTCTTCGTTATGGGGGATGGCGAACGGTGTTGGCGTATGTGCCAGTAGGTTTGCTGCGAAAAGGGGAGAATCAGGTGGATTGGCAAGCGGGTGTGGGGAGCGGAATGACGGTGAGGAATGTGCGGCTTCAGGTAGTTTTTGGTGAGGCGAGTCAGGAGTTGGCTAAGTCGCCTGCCGGTTCAAAGCCACAAGCGGTAATTTCACAGGTTTCCCTCCCTGTGCTGGAGAAAGGGGTAGAGAGTTTTGTCGAAAAAAGGGCACAACCGAAGTTACGGACAGGATTGTCAACCGGCAGTGGGGTCGTAGGATTAAGGCAAGAATGAAGACAAAAAATTTAAGAAACCATCGGCTGGCTCATGGGGCTGGATTCACCTTAATCGAAATTATGTTGGTGGTGGGTATCATCACCGTTTTGATGGGGTCGGCCATCTTTATGCTGACGGGTAATTTGGAATTCGCGAAGGAGCAAAGGGCACGTGGGGATCTGCAGGCGATTATTACTCAGGTGCGGATGTATGAGATGAAAAATGGGGGTGTCCCTTTGTCTCAATCGGCCGGATTGCAAGCTTTGGTCGGAACAGGAAAAGGTTTTGAAGAGTTGCCGAAAGATCCGTGGGGTCAGGATTACAAGTACAAGATCGATTCCTCATCCGCCAAAGGATTTAAGGTGTACTCCATGGGGCCTGACCGCAAGGACGATGGGGGCAAGGGCGACGATATTAGCTCGAAGTAAGTTGGGGGAAGGGCCGGATGATGCGGCGGCCAAAGGGGCGTGGGAGAAGGGGGTTCACACTTCTCGAGATCATGTTAGCGGTGGGGATTGGTGTGGTATTTATGGGGGGAGCGGCGGTTTTTCTTTCATCGACGGGGGGGGATCGGGATTTGGAGTTGGCTAGAAAGCTTTTGGAGGAGAAGGCGGGGCAAGCGCGAGAAAAGGCTTTAAGTACGGGAAGGGCGCAGAGGGTGGTACTTGGTGGGGGAAGCGTGGATGGGAGTGCTTTTCCTAATGGAGTTGAGATGATGATTGTCACTCCACTCGATCGGTCGAAAGGAAGAAGCGGATGGAAAACGCCTGAGGATTACCAGTGGCTGTTTACCGGGGGTGGGTTGGTGGAACCGGTGCGTGTGCTGTTAAAACATAACGAAAATGAGGAGCAGTTTTCCTTCAGTGCGTTGACGGGCGAAAGTATGACGGAAGCCAGGGAGAAGCGGTGAAAAGGGGGTCTCCATCTTTTACATTAATCGAGGTGATGTTGGCGGTGGCGGTTTTTGCCTTTGCAGCGGTGGGGTTTGCGGTGGCGCTGAACGAGGTGATCGGGATCAATGTGGAGTTACTTCGAACTGGGATGAGAAGGCAGGCGATGGAGTCGTGTGCCGCAAAAATTCTGGCTACTACGAATAATCTGCAACCAACGGGCAAGGAGTTCCGGCCCATCGAAGATGATGGGACGGTTTTTTTGGGTGCTGCGGTGAACCCAATCAATCCCCCGATCGAGTTGCCTGGAACAAATAATAGCCCTGCGCCTAGACTCATTGCGGGTTGGTGGGAGGTTCAGATTCAAGCGACTACAAAAAAAGGAGCCCAGCTCGAAAGTATCTCTTTCCTGATGTGGCCTCAGCGATGAGACAGCCAAG
>JASGCJ010000002.1:0-17998 GCA_030054195.1 Minisyncoccota bacterium | reverse complement strand
CGGGGTTTACCCTAATTGAGGTGACCCTAGGATTGACCATTCTGATTCTGATTTTCGGGGTGATTTTCCAACTTGTGCAGTTTTCGGTCATGGGAGCAAATGCCTCGGCCCAAGCGAGTTTAAGGAGTCGGGAGGTGAGTGGGCTTTTTGCACTGGTACGGCAGTTGTGTCTGGATCTTCCAGTCAATTCACAGCTGGCCATTGAAAATCGGGGTGGTCGAAAGGGTTACGAGTTAGTGATTACAAACGCGCCTGTGGCGATCTTTCCAGAGCAGTACGATGGGGTACGGGTTTTGGGGTTTGAGTTGAGAAAAGCCAAGACAGGGGATGACAAGGAGTTGTGGTTGGTTGAGTCCTTAAATCGGACGAACACGGGAAAGGCGGAAAAGCCAGAGGTCAACGAGTTCCGCCTTATGGAGGATGTAAAGGGGCTGAAGTGGGAGGCTGGGGATTCCAGAAATCAGGAGAAGATGAATCGACCTGATTGGAATGAGCCCGTGAAGCCGGCTTTTTTGAGGCTGACACTGGAGCGGCAGACAGGAAAAAAGACATTTACCAACACGGCACTGTTTTGGATTCCCGCGGGCATGAGTCCAACAGGGCAAGCTCCGGTCGATCCAGTGACGAGGAGTTTGATGACGACCACGAACAGTACGAATCCAACGGTGAGTCCACCCACCCAATGAAAAGAGTTCATCTATCGAAATACTCGTCGGGTGTAGCGCTCATCATTGTCCTTTGGGCTGTGAGTCTGATTGCGACAGCAATGCTTGGGTTGGCGGCCTTGCTTCAGAGGCAGTTGGATCAGGAGATCGCAGCAATGCAAAATGCCAGAGCGACGCTTGTGGCAGAGTCGGGAATCCAGATGGCCCTCAATCCTGGGCTTTATCCAGGAGATATGAAGATTGCGTCTGAACAGTTGAGTGGTCGGATTAGTGAAAGCTGGAAAACGGGGAAGGGCAAGGTGCCAGTTAAGTTTACGATCGATACGCAAGATATGACAGGGGAGGCTGGGAAGCTAAACATTAACGCACTACTTTTGGGAGATAAGGGAGTGGCACGGGCGGTACTGCAAAACCTCTTTGCGGGTTGGGAGGTGAACTTGACGACCTCCTCTTCCCTGATCGATGCCTTGATCGATTGGGTGGATTCTGATGGGTTCGCAACAGGCTCAAACAGTGCGACAGAGAGTAATGTGCGAAACGGAGTTTTCGAAAAGGTGGATGAACTGGAGAAGGTAATTGGGTGGGCTGAGATGGCAAAGGAGGCTCGAGAGGGGAGTAAGGGGGTGGATGCGATAAAAAAATTCACAGTCTTTGGGTTGGGAAAACTTTCCCTTCGATCGGCAGATCAGGACGTGATCGAGGCATTCCTTGGTTTACCAAACGGCAGTGCGGGTGAATTCATTAGGCAGCGTCTAGGGCAGGATGGAGTCCTTGGGACTCAGGACGATCTCGTGAATCAGGCTCTGCTGGGTCCAAACTCGGCAGCTTGGGCAGACCGTGTCACGGCTGATGAGGATGATCTTTGGCGGGTGACCTCGACGGGTACGGTGGGGGAAGCTACAAGAAAAGTTGTGGCTTTAATCTCCCGTAAATCTAATCCCCCGCAGGTTAGGGCACGTTGGTCGGAGGAGGAGGCACCGTGAAAGGGAGAGTTGCGAAAGTAAAGAAGGGCAAGGGTAAAGCGGCTACGGGTCCTGTTTTTATTTTTCCAGGGCCTGAGGGGTGGGAGGCGTGGAGTACGACGGAGGATGGCTCTCAGTGTGTGGGGCCAATGGATAGCCCAAAAAAAGTGGAAGGGGGTGTGGGCTGCGTAGTTTGCCTTCCTTCGCGTTCCTTCTTCTCGATTCCCTTGTGGATCCCTGTTGAGGAGGGAATCGCACCAAGGGAGTTGGCGAAGATTGCACTCGAGTCGAAAAATCTTCTGGGCACAAATCCCGATGCGGCGGTGTGGGCCATGGAAGCAATTCGAACTGAGCCCGTTCCTGCAGTGGGAGAGGGGGAACCTGGGTCGCGTCAGCTGGAAGCGGTCGCTGTTCTGACAGGCTTGCTGGAGGAGGAGTGGCTTCTTGAGGAGGCCGGTAGGCATGAAATAGCTGGGAGGGTATTGCCAGCTCCCGCGGGAGGGGCTTCGGGAGTTTTGCGTAAGGAGCTGGGGCGTTGGGTGGTCGATTTTTATTCGGGGGGAAAATGGCTCCACACCCAACCGCTTTTGGCTCGGGAGTTGCAGAAAGGGGTGTCTGCAGAGATCGCTTCTCTGCTGGCCCAGATGGATGCAGAGGGAACTTTAGGTCCATTAAGTTTGTTCGTATTGAGGGATGGGGGGGAGCTTCCTTCGGGGGGCCAGGATTTTCTCAAGCAGCTGCCATGTCCTGTGAGAACTGAATCGCGGGCAGCGCCTCGTCTGCCTACAGCTCCTTGGGACTTGGAGCCAGCGGTTTTGGCAGAGCGAAGGTTGGCGAAGGCGCAAATGGGCGAGCGGCAGAAATTTATTCGCATGGGGATAGGACTCTACGCGGCTCTTATGGCATTGGCTGTTGTTTATGTTTCAGTCCCGCTCGTGCGGCGCCATCTGATTCAAAGGGAGCTAGCGGGCATTGGGGTGGAGTCTGCAAAGATTCGGGATGCAGCGATGAGTTGGAGAGAGGCGGGGGCTTTGGTCAATCCGAAGATGAACGCTTTGGAATTATTGTGGCAGGTCTCACGGCCGTTGATTGAGAAAGATCCCGGGGAGATTGATGGGGTGCGTTTGACTACGTTTGATTATAATTCCAAGAGATTGCTTCTTCAGGGTGAGGGAAAAGATTTGGAGCAAACGGAAAAGTATTTTGAGTGGTTAAAGAAGGAGCCGATGCTGGCGGCCTTTCAGTGGAAACATCCGCAACCCACATTATTGCCCAACGGAAATGCTAGATTTCAAGCGGAGGGGCTTCCCTTGGGGAGCCAAGCTTCCGAGGAAGGAGGGACAGATGCGAACCCTGACGCGCCATGAGAAAAAGCTGACCCTTTTCCTTGCCTTTGCGGTTTTGGCTGGGATTCATCTTTTAGGGCTTAAGTTTTTGCTCAGTTGGGATCAGGCGAATCGTCGAGATGTTGTCCAAAAGAGGGATGAGCTTGAGGAGGCGAGAGGCTGGATGGAGCAGAAAGCGGAGTGGGAGGAGAAGTCGGCCTGGTTGGAGAAAAACTTAAAAACTGTGCCTACGGAGAATCCTGCCCCTGCTCTCCAGAAAAAATCTCAAAGTGCGGCTACGGCGGCAGGATTAAAGATTGAGGAGCAGACTCTTCAAGCCCCGCGTCCAGGGGTGGCTTGCACCGTGGTGAGTAATCGAATGAGGTTAACGGGAAGTTTGGGGCAATTTATTCAGTGGGCGGGGCAACTGTACCAACCTGAGAGTGGGGTGGCCTTAACCTTACTAAATCTGAAGCTGAGTCCCGAGCCTCCCAAGATGGTGGGGGAGGCTGAGGTGGGGCAATTCTTTAGGACATCCAAAGAGTGAACAAGTTCTTCACATTGGCGGTGGGGGTTATCCTCGTTTTAGTCGGGAAGGGGATAGTCTGGGGACAGATGTCGACCGAAACCATTTCGCAGCCTCCTGTGATTCCCGTTGTGACTACGACGAGTTCCGGTCTACCCAAGCCTCTCGATCTATCGCGATTCGATGCGTTGGGAAAGAAGTCACCTTTCACATTGGCGTCTGCAACAGCAGAGGCGGATTTTGCCAAAGAGCTCGTTCTGGGGGGATACGTTCGGATGGATGGGGAGGATTTTGTAATTGTGGCCAACAAGACGAAACCGGACAGAATTTTGGTTGGCCGAAAACCCTCTCCGCCTGCGCAGGGTATGGTTTTACTGGATTTGAAAAAAGATCCGTCGGGAGATCCCTCCAAGTTGCAGGCAAAAATTAAGAAGGGAACGGAGATGGCGACGCTCAAGTATGAAATTACCGGTGGGGGCGGGGCCCCTGTGGCTCCGATTCCAGTTGCGGCTCAAGGTCAACCTCCTATTCCCGGTCTGCCTGGGCAGCAGCCTGGACAAGGTCAGGTAAATTCTGCAGGCAAGCCTAGCGGAACCCCTGCTCCCGTCATTCGTCGTCGGGTAATTCCAATTCCACAAGGGGGTAAGAAGTGAAATTCTTTCCACTGGCGTTACTTTTCAGCGGCGTTGTTTTTTTTAGCGTAACAGCCCATGCGCAGGTAGCGGCGCAGACCTCGATCCCAGCAGATTTGACTCTTGGGGGAGATACGAAGGCAACTGAGGGTTCAACATCTGAAATGATATCTCCCGATACGATCCAGTTTCCGAATAATCCGGTTTCCGATTTTCTAATGATTTATGAGAAGTTGAAAGGGGTCACCTTGATTAAAGATGCCAGTCTATTGGCGGGGGGTGCAAATCTAAGTCTGACCCTTAACCAACCTGTGAGCAAAGCGGAGGCGATTCGCCTTCTCGAGTCGACCCTTCTACTAAACGGGTATGCATTCATCGCGGTGGATAAGAATTCGGTGAAGGTGATCAATACGGCGGGAGGAAAGAATCCTAGGAGTGAGGGAGTGTTTCTCTTTACAAATGAAAGTGAGTTACCCGATGGGGAGGTTGTTGCGTCTTACGTTTTGCCGTTGACTCATCTGGCGGCCAGCGATGCCGTCGAGATCTTTAATCAGTTTATTGTTCTTCACCCGTACGGAAGCATGGTTGCAGTCCCTGTAGCAAACCAAGTTGTGATTACGGAGAACTCCACTCTGATCCGGCGATTAATCGATGTAAAAAATCTGATTGATATCCCAGCTCCTGAAAAGAAGTCGGAATTTATTACCTTGGCCCAGGCGAATGCGGACAGGGTGGTGGAGTTGATTACCACGATTCTCGAAAAGCGGCAGGAGGGGGCAAGTGGAGGTAGTGGAAAGGCGGCTACCGGTCAGGCGGCACAGCCGCCCGTTCCTGGGTTGCAGGCGCCTGGAGGTGGGGCGACGGGAGTAACGATCAGCGGAGGGAAAAGTGGTTTTGCGGGTGATATTCAGCTGATTGCTGACACTCGAACGAACCGAATTCTTGTGATTGCGAGCCCATTTGATTTTACGGCGATCCAAGCATTGATTCAGCAGTTCGATATTGCAGTCGAGTTGACGGATCCTTACGAGCATTCGTTGAATTATGTTGCGGCTACGGACATGCTTCAGATTTTGGGGGATATGTTGAAGGAGGAGGGGGATGAGGGTGGCGACAGTACGGCGGGGGGCAGTCAATCGACTGGAAAAGTTTCTGGAGGAATTGGAACAGGGGGGGTGGTGGCGGGTGGGGCGAGTAGTTCATCGAGTTCTAGCGGAAGAAAAGCGGATGTACTTTCTGAGCCGGGTGAAGAGCAGGCAGCTGAATCGTTGATTGTGGGGAAAACAAAGCTGATTGCAGACAATCGGGCTAACTCAATCCTTGTGATTGGGCAGCCTGAAGCAAAGGACAAGGTCAAAGCGATTCTCACCAAGCTGGATAAAAAACCGATGCAGGTATATTTGGCGACAGTGATTGGACAGTTGACCTTGAACAACCAAGATGAGTTTGCCGTAAATATCTTGCAAAAGTACATTGGTGGAAACAGGACTGGATCTGCGTCGGCGATGGGTGGAAAACAGATAGTTGATCCTGGGACAATCGTTTATGGTACAACTACAAATGGCGTTCCCTATTCACAGTTTCAAGCAGGCAAAACGCCTCTGACAAAAGAGCAGGCTCAACAGATTGGCCAAATTGCGCAAATGGCAACGGGCGCTTTGCCAGGCATGCAGATTGCCACCTTCATTCTTGGTTCGATTGATCTTTATATAAATGCGTTAACTGTTACCGATCGTTTTCGGATCGCATCACGTCCTGCTGTGTTCACCGCAAACAATAAAAAAGCCACCATTTACAATGGGACGAAAATTGCTGTACCCACGAGCACGGTGACAACATTGGGGGGAGGAGGAAGTGCGAACGCTACCTCAGGTTCGCAACAGTCTAACATTCAGTATCAAGATGTAGTTCTGAAGATTGAGGTAGTTCCGCTCATCAACAGTGCCAAGGAGATCAGTCTTCAAATTGTACAAACGAACGATACCCTTTCTCAGACTACTCAGGCTGTCGGCGGTGGCGTTCAGGTCCCTGACATCAACACTCAGGAGCTGAACACCACGGTGATTGTGCCTGATCGTGCCACCGTTCTTTTAGGCGGTTTAGTCACCCAGCAAGACACTAAGAATGTTGCTGGAGTTCCTTTTTTGTCGACGATTCCTCTGATGGGAAACCTTTTTAAATCGACTTCAGATACTACAAACCGCCAAGAGCTTGTGGTGATGATTCAACCTACCATTGTGCAGGATAACAAGGAGTTGAGTGAGGCAAGTAAAACGGAGCGGGATCTGACTGGATTTTCAGCGAAAGAGCTTCAACCCCTAACCATGAAGAGTGGTTCCAAGAGCAAGGATGTAGGTTTGCAAGCGGCGGGAACAGATTCGGTGCCTGCAGAAGAGCCTAAACAGGAGTAAAGGACAGGGATTGGCGGGTTGACTCAAGCGTTACTTTCCTCGACTCTCCCTACCATTAGTTTTTCTTCTTCATGAATATTCACGAATATCAAGCGCGGGATCTGCTCTCAGCATCAGGGGTAGCGATCCCGAGGGGTGCCGTAGCAAAAACACCAGAGGAGGCAGAGGCCATTGCCCGGAGCCTTCCCTGTAACAGTTTTGTGGTGAAGGCGCAGGTTCATGCGGGTGGACGTGGAAAAGGGCATTTTGTGGATGGGTATAAAAGTGGGGTGCATTTGGTGAAAACCCCGCATCAAGTCCGGGATGTCGCCCAACATATGATCGGCAATACCCTGATCACGCATCAAACCGGCCCGGAAGGTAAACCCGTTCACTCCGTGTTGGTCGGAGAGTCCACGGAGATCGCCCGAGAGCTTTATCTGGCCATTGTCCTCGATCGGTCTTCAGGGTGTCCCGTCATAGTTGCCAGCCAGCAGGGCGGAATGGAGATTGAGGCAGTGGCGGAAAAAAACCCTGAGGCAATTCTTCGTGAGGTCATTCATCCTGGTTTAGGTCTTCAGCCATATCAGGCACGAAAGGTGAGTATTTTCCTGGGGTTTCCATCCACCGGATTGCGAGCACCTTGCCGTCTGCTTCACGCCGCTTACAGGCTTTTCATTGAAAAGGATTGCTCGCAGGTGGAGATCAATCCTCTCGCCGTAACCAAGGGTGGGGATGTGGTCGCTTTGGATGCGAAGCTCAATTTTGATGACAATGCACTGTTCCGACACAAAGAGATCCAGGATTTACAAGATCCATCGCAGGAAGATCCTCGGGATCTGGCGGCGGCGGAGCATCATCTGAATTATATCGGGTTGGAGGGGAACATCGGGTGCATGGTGAATGGAGCAGGGTTAGCCATGGCCACGTTGGATTTGATTCAAGCAGCGGGCGGAAAGCCGGCAAACTTCCTAGATGTGGGGGGAGGGGCGTCCGAGGCGATGATCACGGCTGCTTTTCGGTTGTTGCAGGCGGACGCGTCGGTAAAGGCGGTTTTTGTAAATATTTTCGGTGGGATCTTAAAGTGTGATCTCTTGGCGCAGGGGATGATCGCAGCTTGCAAAAGCAATCCGCCCCGCGTTCCGATTATCGTGAGGCTTCAAGGCACGAACGTAGAGCAGGGGAGAAAATTACTCAAAGAGTCTGGGCTCCCTTTGATTCCTGCCGAGGGATTGATGGAAGGCGCAGAAAAAGCGGTCGCAGCGGCTACGGGAAAGAAGGGGAAATAAGATGTCGGTTCTCGTAGATGCGAACACGCGACTCCTGGTGCAAGGAATTACCGGTAAATCGGGATCCTTTCATGCTTCCGCTTGCAAAGAGTACGGCACTCAGGTTGTCGCAGGGGTAACTCCAGCACGCGGTGGAGAAAAGTTTGAGAACACCGTTCCCATTTTCGATACTGTTTCGGAAGCGGTAGCAGCGACTCGGGCGAACGCTTCGATGATTTTTGTTCCGCCTGAGTTTGCGGGAGATGCAATCTTAGAGGCGGCCGATGCGGGAATTCAGTTGATCGTGGCAATTACAGAGGGAATTCCTGTCATGGATATGATGCGGGTACGTCATGCCTTGGAGGAGTACTCCTGTGTTTTAATTGGGCCGAACTGTCCTGGGATTATCACTCCTGGGGCCTGCAAGATCGGAATTATGCCGGGATACATTCATCGGCCTGGAAACGTGGGAGTGGTTTCACGCAGTGGAACGTTGACGTATGAGGCGGTCTGGCAAATCACAAGCCAAGGTTTAGGCCAGAGTACCTGTATTGGAGTCGGGGGAGATCCGATTCACGGATTGACCCTGCAAAAAGCGGTGGAGTATCTGCATGCGGATCCAGATACCAAGGCGATTGTTATGATTGGTGAAATTGGAGGATCTGAAGAAGAGGAAGCGGCTGAGTACATTCAGGCACGGGTAAAGAAGCCAGTGGTTTCCTTTATTGCTGGGGCGACGGCACCGCCGGGACGTCGAATGGGACACGCGGGAGCGATTATTTCAGGCGGGCAAGGCACGGCTCAGGCCAAGATTGAGGCTTTGCAAAAAGCAGGAGTTCGAATGGCGAAAAATTTGGGCGAGATTGGCAAAGAAGTCGCCCAGGCATTGGGGAAGTAAGATGAGCACAACACCTTCTCCTGCCAAGATTGTGGCTAAAGGGTTGGAGGGAATTGTCGCTACGGGAACCGCGTTGTCCGATGTGCTGGGGTTGGAGGGAAAACTGATTTATCGCGGATACGATATTGATGAGTTGGCCGGGAAAATAAGTTTTGAGGAAACAGCTTATCTTTTGTGGGAAGGAGAGCTTCCGAAGGCAAAAGCATTGGCTGAACTCAAAAAGGCCTTGGCGGCAGAGCGGGATTTACCGACAGAGGTGGTGGACTACATTCTCCGGGCACCCAAAGATGCGGGTCCGATGGATATTCTGCGAACCTGTGTGTCGATGCTTGGGCTCTACGATTACGATGCGATCGGAGCGGAGCATGTTGAACTGAATCGGCAACGTCAGATTTCCCTTACGGCCAAGATCGGGGTGATCGCGGCCTATTTTCACCGTGCGCGTCGGGGGCAATCCCTTCCACCGATTCGAAGAGATCTGGGGGAAGCCGCTCACTTTCTTTATCTTCTGAATGGTCAGGAGGCGGGACCGGAAGCGGTGGCCACGCTGGACATGGCGTTTGTTTTGCATGCGGATCACGGGATGAATGCCTCCACCTTTGCGGCACGGGTGTGTGCCTCGACATTGACCGATATTTATTCGGCGATTTGCACAGCCATCGGGACATTGAAGGGTCCTTTGCACGGAGGAGCGAATGAGGGTGTGATTCACATGCTTCAGCAAATTGGTTCGTTGGAGAAAGTGGATGCCTGGGTAAAGGAGCAGATGAGTCAAAAGAAGAAGATTATGGGAATTGGACATCGCGTCTATAAGGTGCTGGATCCGCGGGCCCCGCACTTGAAGCGGATGGCGGAAAAGTTGACGGCTGAGTTGGGAGAACCGAAGTGGATTCAGATGAGCGAACGGATCGCCCACATCATGCGGACGGAGAAAAAACTTGAGGCCAATGTGGATTTTTATTCCGCGACGGTGTACTACAGCCTTGGCCTGCCGACCGATCTTTTCACCCCAATTTTCGCAGTGGCACGAATGGCGGGATGGACTGGGCATGTTCTTGAGCAGTGGTCGGATAATCGTCTTTTCCGGCCTGATAGCGAATATGTGGGCCCAGCACTCGGGCGTAAGGTAGTCCCGCTGAGCAAGCGTTGATTGCACGAACCGTAGGTTTTGTCCTTGGGCTGGCCCTGGGGATGAGTGGGGGGGGTGTTTACGGGGGGGCGCCCCATGAAAAGCTTGTGGAGGTGACGTCTGAGAACGTTCCAGGGGTGGTGATGGAGATCCGATATGGAACAGATCGAAATATTACGGGGCAAAAGATTTATCCAGATTGCCGTGCTTGGTTGCGACAGGAGACGATCCAGAAGTTGGCCAAGGTGGCGCGTGAATTAAAGGAGAGTGGATATCGACTGGTTTTATGGGATGCGTGGAGGCCGGCCTCTGCACAGAAGGCGTTATGGGCGGCCAAGCCGGATGGAAAATTTTTGACGCCACCGAATAAGGTGAGTCGTCATACCAGGGGAACGAGTGTGGATGTCTCCCTGGCTGATAAGGATGGAAAGATCTTGGAAATGCCAAGTGACCATGACGAGTTTAGCAAAAAGGCGGATGAGGACTTTTCCGACGTTCCGAAAGAAGTGGCAATGCGGGCAAGAATCCTGAGAAACGCGATGTTTCGTACAGGATTTTCCGGCGTGCCAGACGAGTGGTGGCACTACGATTTGAGGGATTGGGGAAGCTATGAGCCTATTGGGGTAAAGGGGTTAAGGGATTAAGGGGTTTGGCTTTTAGATGGTCCTATCGTTGTTTCAAAAATTCGGGCATGGAGCACTGCTGGCAGGCATCGGCTTTGGAGCGGCAAAAGTCTTTGTAGATCTGCAGTAGACCTTCGCGGGCAAGGTGGGATCGGATCTCGGGTGGGGGAAACGGAAGTCCAAACAGGCGGATGGAGGCTGAGCGGATCAGGCCTGCATCTCCTCCGACAGGCCATGTGGAGATGATTTTATGAAGCTCGGAACCAGATCGTTCGGTTAGTGGAGCCAGGACTTGAAAGAGGAGAGCGTGGGCGCGCTCCAAGCCAATCAGACGACACCGATTGGGGAGAATACGACCGTCCCAGCCTGCATGATGATCCCAAAAAGGGTCGGAGACAGATTTCAAGATTTGCAAAAAAGTATGCGAGTCGCCTTGTCGAATGGATTCGACCAGGCGAGGCCAGATTTGTGCGCTGGAAAGGTGGGTGAGGGCGGCGATTCGGCGAAGGGGTGAGTTGTTGGGGCGAGTGGATCCCATTTTCCAAAGAGGGGATGGCAGAATTTGCTCATTCCAAGAACTACGAATCTTCCACCAGTGACCCCATAGTTCTTTTAGAAAGGGTTGTGCTCGTGGAGTCGTGTTTGTTGTGGGATCGCCAAGAAGTCCAGCAACGCCGTAAAGAAGAGAGGCGCGTAGGGAAGAGTGGGAGAGAGGTAGTAGATTCTGAATCGGTACAGCACGGGCCAGAGTCGCAAACGCCTCCCGATTTTCGGAAAATCCTAGTCCCTCCGCAAGGGCGAGCCAAATAGCCTGATCGAAGCCGTGCGCTGAAACCCGAGCGGTCGAAAGTATGCGGCGTTGCTGAAGACGATGGGATCCTGCTTCCTCAAGGACTTTCTGCAACTCCTCGGGTTGAAGGGAGAGAAGGGCGGTGTGACAGCGACCAGGCTTTTCACCTGAATGAATCTCCGTTGGACTGGCTCGAAAGAGGGAGATGAGCTCGGTGAGGGGTGCAGCGAGTTGATGGGCAAGGGCGATTTGGCGGATCGGAGAGGGCGTGAGATCGGAGAGGGAGGGGTCGGCCTGCCAGAAAACATGGAGAACGACATTTTGATAGGCGGGATCTGTGCCGTGACCGTGGGCATCCCAATCGGAGGAGTGGCGATGTATTTCAACATCTCCTGAAAGAGTTCGCCCGTCTGGTGTAAGGAAAGAGGCGCGAAGGAAGTCAGGGCCTGGGCGATGATTCCAGATCCCAGGATGTTTGAGGGTAATCAACTCCCCCTGAAGGGTGGTGAGGGGATTTTGGACAAGAAACTCGAACCAAATTCTCTGAAGAATGGATTCTGAGAGGATGGGGCCTGGCTCCTCCCTCAACCCATGGCCCTTAACCCATTTCCTATATGTGATTGGCATAAGGATTAAACCGAGAATTACGGCAAAGGGTTCGATTATTTTATGAATGGATGGGTTTCCTGTCGGCTTGTGTGCGTTAAAGCAGGGATTATCTTTTGAGGAGTGAAGCGTGCGATCATCATCATGCTGGGATTCGGGGTGGGTCCGTTATGGGCTTTGTCACCCCAGGAGGAGCCGATTGTCAAAGCAGTGGAAAAGGTAAGGCCGGCTGTCGTTAATATTAATACAGAACGGATCATCACGCAGGAGGTGCGGGATCCACGTGATATTTTCTTTGAGCGATATTTTGGAGGAGGAGTGTCGCGGGGGAACAGGATTCTGCAGACGCCAGTGCAAAATCTTGGGTCGGGCGCCATCGTCAGCCCTGATGGGTACATTGTGACGAATCAGCACGTGGTGGATAAAACGGCCAAGCTGAAGATCAAGGTGACATTGGCGGATGGAACTGACACGGAGGCGACTCTACTACGAGACGATGACCTTCTGGATCTGGCTCTCATCAAAATTGAGTCTCCAACTCCGCTTCCTTACCTAAATATAGAAAAACTGTCCCCGAATCTGCTCGGTCAGACTGTTTTGGTTTTAGGCAACCCTGTGGGATATGAGAGCAGTGTGAGTGCGGGGATTTTGAGTGCGAAGGATCGGACTTTGAGGATTGGGGATTTGACGATGGAGGGCCTTTTACAAACGGATGCAGCCATTAACCCTGGCAACAGCGGGGGCCCTCTTGTGGATGTGGAGGGAAACTTAGTGGGGCTGAGTTCAGCCAAAATGGCGATCGCACAAAATCTACCCGTAGAGAGCATCGGTTTTGCCATTCCTGGAGAGCGGGTGAAGCGGTGGGTGGAGGAGGCAATCAGCATTGTGGAGGGAAAAATCAAGGCGCCTGCGACCCGCTCAGCGGCCGTGGTTTTGAAGGAGAAGTTTGGGCTTTCCTTAAAAGATCTTACGCCTCAGGAATCACTTCAATTTGGTTATGCAGGACGATTGGGACTTTTGGTGGCGGGGGTGGACAAGGGTAGTCCCGCAGAAGAGGCAGGCATCCAGAAGGGGATGTTGATCGTGGGGTTGGGGTCAGTGCCTTGCAGAAGTTTGGGTGAATTACCTAGGTCTGTAAGGCAGCTCAAGGGAGGGGAAAGCGTGAGGGTCACAGTTTTAGGTGCGACTCCTCAGGGAAACTTTGTGGCGATGAGAAGTGGGACTGTAGAGCTTAAGGCGCGATAGAGCACAGGGGTGGAATCTCTCTTGAAGTGGATGAGTTGCTTGGCGGGTGTTGGGTTTCTCGTCCTAAACAGTGCCCAAGGGAGTGAGAGGATCGATTGGCAATTACCAACACGAAATAGGGCTCTTTTCCAAGGTGAAGACAAAAAGTTTTATCAACCCACAATCAGCCGGCGGCCCGTTTCAGGTATGTTCGGTTTTGTCCGGACTTCGGAACCGGAGCCAGCACGGATCTTTGAGCATTTCCATAAGGGCATCGATATTCGGCCTTTGCACAGGGACGAAAAAGGGGAGCCCACCGACACGGTTTGTTCGTCGGCGAATGGAGAGGTGGTTCGGGTAAATCTGGACGAGAAGATTTCTGATTATGGAAAGCAGGTAATTGTGAGGCATCTGTGGGGCAAACAGCCTGTTTATACAATTTACGGGCATCTGGCCTCGATCGGAGTGGAAGTAGGGCAACAAGTGAAAGCGGGAGACCCGTTGGGCGTGATGGGATGGACGGGGCCAGGACTTGTGCGGGAGCGGGCGCATTTACATTTTGAGATCGCGTTTCAAATTAATGGAAAGTTTGCGGAATGGGTAGATACGGCCAAGCCGGGCAGGTTATGGCAACCGAACCGGCATGGGGAGTGGAACGGACTTAATTTAATGGGAATCGATCCAATTCCCCTTTTGAAGGCGTCGAATCAGGGAACTCCTTTGACGTGCGAAGAGGCACTTTCCAAACAGCCGTGCGGATTCACGGTCCGTGTACCTCCGTTTATGGGCACCCCTACTTGGATGCAGTGGGTCGACAGTAAATCGCCGTCCGCCATGCCTTTATCTTGGAATATTGAAATGACGCCGTGGGGGTTGCCTTTGAGGATGGAGGCAGGAAGCGAGGTGGTTTTAGAGCCTGTTTTGATCGCCAACCCTGGCAAACCTAATGAAGGAAAGTACTACTGCAGGGGGTTGGTTCAGGCAGATGGAAAGGGTGGAATGAAGTTGAGTAAGTTTGGGCGTCAGACAATGGAAATGATGTTGTACACAGGACCGACCCCCTCTCCGTAGCGATTCGGCTAGCGTGAGGTTTCCGGATGGGATGAGGTGGAGTCCTCGTCATCATCCTTGTTGGCTTCGATAAACTGTCGATTCGGCGCGAGGTTGTGGTCCTCAATGTAATCGACCAGATAGTTACGGATTTCACGCGCGGTTCGAAGAGCATCTTCTGGAAATGAGATGGCGGCTCCCGCGGCCGATCCGGCCACGGCTTCCGAAACACCGGCTCCTGGAGTGACCAGCGAACCGGCGAGACCGGGTTCGGCATTGGATCCACCCGTGGTTTTTAGCGAAAGGAATTTACGGGGATTTTCAGTGGCCAATTCAGTGACCTCGACCTCAGTTTCCATTTTGGTGGCGCCCAAGCCGAAACCAACCAAAATGCGGGCGGTTTTGGTCCCGTGGTTGACCCAGGTAAATTTACCCTGAATCAACCAACCCTCCGTCGGCAGGGGGCCACCCTTGTATTCTTCAACAGGGGCAATTTCAGGTAGCCGATCCACCAATCGAGTGTGAAGCAGATCGACAACGGCCTGCTTATATTCCTCAAGCTCTTTACCCTGTTTGTCGATTTCCACCTTGGCTCCATCCATGGAAAACTTCTGAACATAGATCTTCTCTGGCATCTTGATTGGCGTAGTGGAAATCTCGTGTGCATCCTGCACGCTGACGGAAGCGCACGAGGCGAGAAAGAGGGCACCTAATAAGAGCAGGAAAGACGGTAGAGGAATTCGCATCATTTTAAGATCATCCTCAAAGAGGCTCCGAAGGCCATCAGAATCAGAATCCATTCAAAAAGTTCCTGGGTGATCTTTTTGGAGAAAAAGCGGCCGATGTAAAAACCTAGAAGAACACTGGGGAAGAGGATCAAATCAAAGAGGAGTGATTTTCCGTTGAGAAGGCCGAGTTGCCAGCTGAACGGGAGTTTGATGGCGTTGATGGTGAAGTAGAACCAGGCACCTGTGCCGACCATGACCATCTTGGTATAGCGCTGGGAAAGAAAGTAAAAGGCGGTGATTGGCCCGGCTGCGTTCGCAATCATGGTCGTCACACCGGCGGCCCATCCGCAACCCAACCCAAGGAGAGGGTGGGTGGTGAACCAGGCCAGCAGTTGGGGGCGAATCCGTTGGATGAGGATGACTCCGATCAAGCCCAAGATGATCCAGCCCAAAGTATGGCCGAAAAACTCTGTCGGGATTCGAGGCATGATCCACCAACCTGTGATGATGCCGATACAGGTGGCTGGCAGGAGAGTGCGCAGGATCTGCCAGGAGGCGTGCTCATGAAAGGAGCGAACGGCCAGTACATCGCCAAAAATTAGAAGGGGAAGAACAACTCCAGTGGATTCCTGGGGTGGCACGACCTCTGCCATAAAAATAATTGTGAGCAGGCCAAAGGGGCCGAAACCAGATTTGGAGAGTCCCGCAGAGACGGCAGCGGCAAATGCAAGGAGCCAAGCATGAGGGGAGAGATCGGGCATTAAGGATTGAGATTGAAGGTTATTCGATCTGGGTCGAGCGACTTCCAAATTACTCGTTGCAGATGGGGTGCCGAAGTGAGAAGACGAGGTATGGCATTTGGGTTTCAACCGAAGAACTTCATACGTGTTCGCCTGATTCCTTCTGTCTAACGAAGGCTCGATATTTCTATGCCGCATATTCACGAGAAGATCGATTTCACGGTTAGCCTTTTTATTGTTGAGGGGGGAAAAGTTCTTCTGGTTCACCACAAGAAGTTGGATCGCTGGCTTCCGATCGGCGGGCACATCGAGTTGGATGAGGACCCAGAGCAGGCGGCGTATCGGGAGGCGAAAGAGGAGTGTGGACTTGAGATTGAATTGATCGGTGAAAGGCAACCAACCACGGGCCCTGGGACTCGCGCCTTAGTGCGGCCAAGGTTTTTGGATATCCATCGGGTGAGTCCAACGCACGAGCATATTGGAATTATTTATCTAGCCCGGCCCAAGAGTGGGAATGTGACTCTCGCCCCTGCTGAGCACCACGATATTCGCTGGTGTAGTCAGGCTGATCTAGAAACGCTAAATCCCCCTATGAGCGACGCGGTGAAGTACTACTGTGTTGCGGCGATCCGTGAGATAGGCAAGAGCTGACTTATGGGCAGAGAATGGTGTTTTTGAGATCCGTGTTTCCGGCATAAAACACCGCAATCTTTAAGGGGACTTTTCCCGTGTTTTTGCCGTTGTGGGCGGTTCCGATCACCTCCGCGAAGGTTTCACCCGCTTTGACTCTTTTTGTACGTCCGTCTTTGAGTTCAATCAGTAGTTCCCCTTCGAGAATCAGGGCAAGGCAGGGAACGGGATGCATGTGCCAACCGGTTTCGGTTCCCGGGGGAAGCGTGATGATTGCTCCCGTCACCTTCGCTGTGCCCGAAGGGTACTGAATCGATGCACCATCCCACGTTTTAGTGGTGGATAGATTTTCATAAATCTGAACGGATGGGTGGTAACCCTCGGCGAAAACAGCGGGGTTGATTGAAAGGAGGAAGACAAGGCATAGAAGGTGTAGGATCATGAATCCAAAGTAGGGATATTGAGTCTTGGGTCACCCCGTAATTGTCCCACCCCTAATAACACGATGTTTGGATGCAAAAGCAGTATGTCAGGGACGAACGATTGACAGCAGAGTGTCAGGGGGAAAGCTTTCTCAGATGAGCTGGAGCCTTTTTCTTGCAGGACTGGTAGGTCTTTTAGCCGGTGCGGTGGGAGCTTATGCCTATTTCTCAGGAAGAATCGGAAAGTATTCCGGAGCAATTGAGGCGGCTCAACGAAGAGCGGAGGAGCAGGAGCAGGCCCGCATACAAGCAGAGTCGGAAAGCCGGGAAGCGCGGGAGGGTAGGGTCAGGGCGGAGGCGGAACGCCAGTCGGCTGAGCGAAGTCTGGCGGAGGCCAGAAAGGAGAAGGAGGAATTGGCCATTCGTCTGCAGTCCGATTTTCGCGCTGTTGCCCAGCAGATGGTGACCGAGGGAACAAAACGATTGGCTGAGGATAATCAGAAGCAGGTGGGGATCGAGCTGAGGCCGATTCTTGATCGGATGGAGGCATTCCGGAAACGGGTGGACGAGGTGCACACGGCCGAAACCACCTTGCAGGGAGATTTAAGGAGGGAACTCCAACAGATCCAGGCCATGAGCACGAAGTTGGGATCGGAAACCCATGCGCTCACCAGTGCCCTGAAAAATGATTCGGGAGTCCGGGGTCGATGGGGAGAGATGGTCCTGGAGAAGACGCTGGAGATTTCAGGGCTCGAAAAGGGACGGGAATATCGGACGCAGGAATCGGCTGATCGGAAGCGGATGGATGCGGTGGTCTTTCTTCCAGAAAACCGTGCGATCGTCATCGACAGTAAGGTGCCATTAGTGGATTACGATGCATACTGCTCGGCAACAGAGCCAGCAGATCAGGAGAAGAGCCTCAAGGCACACGGATTGGCGGTGAAGCGGTTTATTGATGATCTTTCTGGAAAGGCCTATCCGGATCTTCTGGAGGGGAGGTCGCTGGATTTCACCGTGATGTTTATTCCGATTGAGCCGGCGTTCGGGGCGGCCCTGCGGGCGAATCCGGATCTGCTCGAGTATGCGTTTGATCAGCGGATTGTGCTGACGACTCCAAGCTCCCTGATGTCGACCCTGCGAACGATTGCCAATCTGTGGAAGATTGAGCGACAAAATAAGAATGTGCAGGAGATCGCCCGGCTGGGAGGGAAACTGCACGACGATCTGGCGAACTTCTGCGGGGATTTGACTGAGGTCGGCAAGGCCCTGGGGAAAGCTCACGAGGCGCATGAGTCGGCGGTGAAAAAACTTTCGGAAAAGAAGGGGAATATTCTCGGCACGGCGGAGAAGTTGCGTGAGCTGGGTGCAAAAACGGAAAAAAGACTACCGA
>JASGCJ010000056.1 GCA_030054195.1 Minisyncoccota bacterium | reverse complement strand
TCGGCCTCAAGATTGTGATGGGGAAGCAATCCCTCAATCGTGATGGGGGCGGGTGCATCCCGACGAGTGCGGGGACGAATCGTTTCAGCTTCAGCAATCACAGGGACGTATCGTTGCGGATGGGGGACGGGGAACAACCCAAGGGAAAAAGTTGTTGGGCAAACTTTTGGGCAAAAGATGAGTAACGATGAATAACTTATTCACTCGAGGCGTGCCTTCGAGGGGGGTTGAGGCAGGGTAATGGGATGAGGTTGATCTTGGCTTCGACTTCCCCCCGGCGTGCGGATCTATTGCGGGAGTCAGGAATTTCCTTCCGGGTGGAGAGGCCTGAGGTGGAGGAGTGGGTAGCAGCGGATTTTCCAGAGGTAAGCCCCGGGGATCTGGCTCGGGTGAATGCGCGCAGAAAGGCCAAGGCGGTGGCGGAGCGTTATCCGGATAAGCCAGTGCTTGCGGCGGATACTTTGGTCGTATGTGAAAGTCGGATTTTAGGAAAACCTGCGGATGAGGATATGGCGGAGCAGATGTTAGGTTGGTTGAGCGGGCGGACTCATGAAGTGATCACAGCGACTGTCCTGGTATTGCCTGGGGGAAAAAAAACGAGGGAAGCGGTGGTTCGGACGAGGGTAAAATTTCGAAAGTTAGGGGTGGAGGAGGTTCGGTCGTATCTCCGGGACGTGGAGGTTTTGGACAAAGCGGGGGCGTATGCGTTGCAAGATGGTGGGGATCGGATTGTGGAGCAGGTGGAGGGCTCCCGCAGCAACGTGATTGGGTTACCTATGGAGACCGTTTTGCCTTGGTGCGAAGATTTAGTGGCCGAGAGTCCGATCTCTTAAAGATTTTTTTCGATTGCGGAGCGAAGGTCGGAGGGTTTGAGAGGGCCGCGAAAGCGCGCGAGGATTTTTCCTTGGGGGGTAAGAAGCAGAGTGTAGGGAATGGTTTCTATAGGTTCGAGGAGGTCAATGGCCTTAGGTCCAGGACGAACCAAGGGGTATCGGATGCCGTGTCGTTCGGCAAAAACGAGAAGACCAGCGGCGGGTGCTTCGTCCAGTGAAACGCCTAGAAGAACGAGTCCACGAGGAGCGAACTTTTCGTTCAGGGCGACCAGTTCGGGAAGCTCCTTGGCGCTGGCGGGGCTCCATGCGGCCCACAGATTGAGAAGGAGAAGCTTGCCGTGAATGGAGGTGGTGTCGAAGGGTTGGCCTGAGGCGAGATCGGTGAAGGATAAGTCGGAAGGAAGTTGGAGGACTGGTGGGGTAGTGCGGCAGGAGGTCAAAGAAAGCACAAGGGCAGACAAAAGAAGTCGAAAAAAAGAAAAAGGCACTAAGAAGAGTAGGTGAGGACGGGGAGGGCACTCAACGCTCAACTTGTGAGAGGTGAAGGGAGGCGATAAGATAGGGGTATGAATTTTGTGCAAATTGTGCGGAAGGAGAACGAAGGATGAGCCGCAAAAGTAGTTCTGCTTCTGCCCAGAAGATTCTGATTGTGGACGATGAGGCTGATGTTGCTTATTCGTTTCAGAGGGTATTGGCGGAGGAGCCTGTGGAGGTTGTGGGGGTAACGAGCGGGACTGAGGCGTTTAAGGGGCTCAAGAAAGATGTTTATGATTTGGTGTTGCTAGATGTGCGGATTGGGTTGGAGCACGGGATTGAGATTTTTCGACAAATTAGAAAAGAGTATCCGCGGCAGTTGGTAATTGTGATGACGGCGCATGGAACGGCTCAAACGGCGATTGAGGCCATGAAGTTAGGAGCGTTCGATTACATTCTGAAGCCGTTTGATGTTCCGGAACTATTATCGATTTTGCGGAGAGGACTACAGGCCGCCGCTTCCATTAAGGAGTTGGCTTCCGAAGAAGGCGAAAAGGTGGCGGAGGATAAAAGTTTTACGCCAGGGTTGATAGGCGCCTCATCTGCAATGCAGAAAATCTACAAACTGGTCGGGCAAGTAGCTCGGGCGGATGCGGCGGTTTTATTGGTGGGCGAGAGTGGGACCGGTAAGGAGTTGGTGGCCCGGGCGATCTATGCCAATAGTCCGCTGGCAGCTCGCCCGTATGTGGCGATTAACTGTGCGGCCATTCCTGATACCTTGCTGGAGAGCGAACTGTTTGGACATGAGCGAGGTGCCTTTACAGGGGCGCTGACGCAGAGGATTGGAAAGTTTGAGCGGGCGGACGGGGGAACCATCTTTTTGGACGAAATCGGGGATATGCCGCTGGCCTTGCAGGCAAAGCTTTTGCGGGTTCTGCAAAACGGGGAGTTTCAGAGATTGGGCGGCGATCAGACCCTGCGCACCAAAGTGAGGGTGATTGCCGCCACGAATAAGGATCTGACGGCGATGGTGAAGGAGAAGACCTTTCGGGAGGACCTTTACTATCGGATCCATGTGGTGCAGATCCAGCTTCCGCCTTTGCGAGAACGCGCGGAGGACGTGTTGCCTTTGGCTGAGCATTTCTTAAAGCGGGCGGGTAAAGATCGGGGGCTAAAATTCTCTTCGGCCAGCAAAAAGGCTCTGCAGAGTTGGCGTTGGCCAGGGAATGTAAGGGAATTAGAGAATGCGATCACGCGGGCGGTGGTGTGTGCGGCGGCGGAATCGATTGAGCCAGGAGATTTGCCACCTGAAGTAGTGGGGGTTGCTTCAGCGAGACAGGTTGGAGGTGAGACTGGGTGGTGGAGTATGGTGAGCCAGGTAGCGGGAGAGGGAGGAGATCTGCTGGCCGCGGGGGAAAAGATTTTAGTCGAGAAAGCGCTTGGAGAAGCCAATGGCAATGTGAAGCGGGCTTCGGAGATTCTAGGGGTGACCCGTGCTGCTTTGAGGACTCGGGTCGAGCGGTATGGGCTGGCCGGGCAGGATTAACTGACGAGTTTCGCTAGGGGTTTGGGGAGGGGAGAGGTGAAGCGAAGCTCTTGGGATGTTACGGGATGGATCAAGCGCAGGAAGGAGGAGTGCAGACCGAGGCGCCCTGCGGGATCACTTTTTGCACCGTACTTTTCGTCTCCGATGATTGGGCAACCCAACGAAGAGAGTTGAACGCGGATCTGATGGCGCCGACCTGTTTCGAGCGTCAGCTCCACGAGTGAGCGGTGACGATTGTGTTTGAGGACGCGGTAGTGGGTGACGGCGTGGCGGGTGAGGGCGGAGGCAGGGCGAATAAAAACCTTAAAGGGGTTTGATTCGTCCAGATCGGATTCAAGAGTTCCTGCTTCTTGGGGCAGACGCCCCTCGACGACCGCTTCATACTTCTTTTCAAACTGATCCCAACGACTTTGGAGGCTTTCTTTGGTTTCGGGGGTTTTCGCGAAAACCATTAGACCTGAGGTTTGGCGATCGAGTCGGTGAACGATCCAAACCCTCTCTTTGGAGCGTGGATGAGATTGCCGGACATATTCGGTAAGCTGGAAGTACGCGGTCTTCTCGGGCTCCGCCTCACTGGCGATACTCAGCAGGTTCTCGGGTTTGGAGATGACGAGGAGGTGGGCGTCCTCGTAAAAGATTTTAATTCCCGAGGGCAAACTGGTTTTCGGGGCGGCGAATCGATCGGATCGAATCGCGACGGAATCTCCTAAGGCTACGGGATGGTTAAACTGGGATACGGGGCGGCCATTGACTGTGACGGCTTGGAATTTGAGCCATGTTCGGATCTGTTTTTTCTTCTCTTCAGGCCATGCCTTGAACATCTGCTCCAGCAGGGGGCCAGGTTGAGAGGCTAGGAACGGCTTGGGCATTGGGTCATCTTGGCGGAAAAGTCGCTTCAAGGGAATGTTTGGAGATTGGTCGAAAAGGGCAGGAGAGGTAGGGTTCTGGAATGAGGATTCTGTTTTTAGGCGACATTGTGGCCGAGCATGGCCGGGAGGCTCTGCGGGACATGATGCCCCGGCTGATCGAAGAGTTCGCCCCCGATTTTATTGTGGTGAATGGGGAGAATGTGGCGGGCGGAAACGGGATTACCCCTAAGCTCGCCTACGATATTTTCCGGGCAAAGGTGGACGTGATCACTCTGGGGGATCACTGCTGGGACCAGCGGGAAATTATGAGTTTCTTTGCGGAGGAGCCCCGATTGATCCGGCCGTTTAATTTTCCCGGCACCTGCCCAGGAAAGGGATTCATCGTGGTGACGGGAAATGGAAAAAAACTGGGGGTGGTCAATGCGATGGGGCGGACATTTATGAAAGCGGATGTGGACAATCCTTTCCTTCTGATGGATCCGATTCTCGAAGAGATCCGTAAGGAGACAAAAACAATCCTGGTAGATTTTCATGCCGAAACGACTTCGGAGAAGATTGCTTTCGGGCATGCGTTCGACGGGAAAGTTTCCGCGGTGGTGGGAACTCACACCCATGTTCAAACGGCAGATGAGAAGATTTTGGCGGGAGGCACGGCCTACATCACCGATGTGGGGTTTTGCGGGGCTCATGACTCGGTGATCGGACGGGAGAAAAGTTTCATTGTGGATCGGTTTCGGACCTTGATGCCTGTGAAGATGCATCTGGCTACGGGGGGGATTCAACTGGATGGTGTGGTGATCGATCTGGATGAAGAGACGGGCAAGGCCACGGCGATTCAGAGGATTCAACGACCGAAGTGAATCGGGTTGAACCGCTGAGTGTGTCTGCGCTGACGGCGCAGATTAAGGAGATTCTGGAGGATCAGGTGGGGGAGGTTTCAGTGCAGGGGGAGATTTCCAATCTGAGGCATCAATCTTCTGGGCACTACTACTTCACCTTGAAGGATGAAGGGTCCCAGATTCCGTGTGCGCTGTTTAAGGGGTCGGCATTGCGTTTAGGAGTGCAACCGCAGGATGGGGCGAAGGTGGTAGCAGAGGGGGAAGTGTCGGTGTATGCGCCTCGTGGGGCGTATCAGTTGATCGTCAGAAATCTCCAACCTGCTGGAAAGGGGGATTTGCACCAGCGATTTGAAGAGTTGAAAAGAAAATTGCAATTGGAGGGTCTTTTTGCGGAGGAGCGGAAGCGAGAGATACCGGAATTTGTGGAGAGGGTTGCTTTGGTGACCAGCCCAACGGGGGCGGCGGTTCGGGATTCGATTCACGTCCTTCAGCGCAGATGTCCCCGGATCCGAATCACGGTATTCGGGGTGAAAGTGCAGGGGGAAGGGGCGGCGGAGGAAGTCGCGGATGCGATTGGCGAGATTGGTCAAAGGAATCTCGCGGACGTGGTGATGGTGGTGCGGGGAGGCGGAAGTTTGGAGGATTTGTGGGCGTTCAATGAGGAGGTGGTGGCACGAGCGGTGGTGGCGAGTCCGATCCCGGTGATCAGCGGAGTAGGGCATGAGACCGATTTTACGATCTGTGACTTTGTTGCAGACATTAGGGCTCCAACTCCTTCCGCGGCTGCGGAGATCGTGAGTCGACCGGATGAGGATTGGCGGGAGGAGGTGCGAGAGTGGGGAGAGCGACTAGCTGAGGCGGCAATCGACTTTGTTGAAGAAAAGAAGAGGAGATTGGGGGATTTGGCGGGTAGTTATGTTTTTCGTGAGCCGGGGAAGATGGTGGAGATGAGTGGACAGCGCGTGGATGAGCTGGCGGTGCAGTTGATGCGAGGTTTGGAAAGCGGGTGGCGGTATCGGAAACAAGCGGCTGAGGGCTTGCTGGTGCGGTGGGCGGCGTTCCGGCCTGAACAAAGGTTGAGGGAGTTCTCACTCCGTGTTCGGGCGGCGATGGATCGGTTGCGTGCGATGGGTCCAGAGGAAACTTTAAAAAGAGGTTATGCGTTGGTGCAGTCTCCCGAAGGTAAATTGATTCGAAAAGTGGAGCCTGCTCTAAGGCAGGGGGATTTGGTGGTGCGATTTGCGGATGGAAAGGTGGAAGTCAAAGTGAAGGGCAAAAGGGAATAAGGACTCGACTTGGGACGTGCCGAGGAGGAATGATTTTGTATGGCAAAGATGGGTAAAATATCGGGGGAACCAACTTTTGAGGAAAATCTCAAGCAGTTGGAGGGGTTAGTGGAGCAGATGGAGTCTCCCGAACTTCCGCTTGAGACGATCGTAGAGAAATATGAAACGGGCATGAAGCTAGTTGCCGCATGCAATGAGAAGCTTAAGGCAGCCGAGAAACGTATCTTGTTGTTAACTAAGAAGAAAGACGGGTCAATTGAGCAAGGGGAGTTGGAGGAGATGGGTGGGGAGCCTCACAAATCGGTGCATGGAAAGAAGGCTGGTCGAGGAGCCCCAGATCTGCTCATCTAACCAGCTTCCCATGGCAACCAAATTGTTGGATCAGATCAAGGGCCCGGCCGACGTTAAGAAAATCCCCCTAGAGGAGCTTCCGAAACTCGCAAAAGAGATTCGTGAAGAGTTGATTGAGGTTTTAAGTAAAACGGGTGGCCATTTGGGGCCAAACCTAGGAGTGGTGGAGTTAACGATCGCACTGCATCGTGTTTTTGATACTCCGACGGATCACTTCATTTTTGACGTCAGTCATCAGGCCTACGTTCATAAGCTTTTGACGGGTCGGCGGGATCGGTTTCACACGATTCGGCAACAGGGCGGGTTGAATGGATTTATGTTGAGGACCGAGAGTGAACACGACTGTTTCGGTGCAGGACACGCGGGGACCGCTCTTTCGGCGGCCTTGGGGATGGCGTCGGCCCGAGACATGCGGGGCGGTAAGGAGCATGTGGTGTGTCTGGCGGGGGATGCGGCCTTCACCTGTGGCGTGACGTTCGAAGCGTTGAACAATGTTTCCCATCACACCAAGCGACTGATCACGATCCTGAACGATAATAAGTGGTCGATCGACAAGAACGTGGGTGCGATCGCCGGGTATTTAAATAAGATCACAACCGATTCTCGTTTCATTCATCTCCACGAAAGAGCTGCACACTTTATTGAAAAGATTGGTGGATCCAAGGCTCTGAAAGTGGCTCGGAGAGCCGAAGAGCATGTGAAAGGCATGATTTTCCCGAGCGTAATTTTCGAGGAGTTGGGAGTGACTTACTACGGACCTGTAGATGGGCATGATATTCCCAACCTGATCAAGATGTTCGAGTTTCTGAAAACACAGAATTTCCCCGTGATCCTCCATG
>JASGCJ010000017.1:30245-34891 GCA_030054195.1 Minisyncoccota bacterium | reverse complement strand
AACAGAATTCAGCGTGGGCGCACGGAAGTTCGTCCTAGATAAGAAAAAAGCGGAAGCGGCATTTGCCGGGAAGAAGGTGATTTTGGGCAAGGAAACGATGACCTTTAACTTGCTACCCCTGAAATATACTTGGGCGTACGACTTATACCGTAAAATGAAGGCGAATCATTGGGAGCCTGAGGATATTGGAATGGGCAAGGACATTGAGCAGTGGAAGGACAGTAAGGTGGTTTCGGATGTGGAGAGGTGGATTATTCGGATGGGCATCGGCTACTTCTCGGCTGCTGAGGGGATTGTTGGGGACAATATCCAGCACGTGGTGCGCGAACTGGTCACGGCGCCTGAGTTGAAACTCGTCCTTGGCCGGCATGCGCATGAGGAGAATATTCATGCGGATTCGCTCCTCTACATGATCAGCTCCTTGGGAATCAACCCGCACGAGTGCGAGGCGATGTTTGAGGACGTGCAGTCGATCGTCAAAAAGAACGAGTTCGTGACGGGCATCTCGAGAGATCTGCGAAGAGACATCGATCTGACGAAAGTCGAAAACAAGAGGCTTTTGGCTAAGAACATATTTGTTTTTGGCCAGTGCATGGAGGGAACCCAGTTCTACGGACTGTTCGGCATGGTTCTTTCGTTGTACCGCCAAAACAAATTCCCAGGAATCGGCCAGATGTTCCGCTACACATTGCGGGACGAATCGAACCATATCGAAGTTTTCCGCAATCTGTTTATGGATCTGGTGGAGGAGAATCGGGAAATTTGGAGTGAGGATTTCAAGGAAGAGCTACGTCAAACTATGGCCACGGCTGTGGAGCTCGAGAAAACCTTTATCAAGGATTGCCTCCCTGTGAATGCGGTTGGCTTAAGTCTTGGGGATTTTCTGTCCTATATTGATTACATCGCGGACCGTCGCTTAGAGGGCGTGGGGTTGAAGCCGCTTCATGATGAAGTTGCCAATCCTCTTCCTTGGTTGGCCGAGATGATGGATATCAAAAAGGAGCAAAACTTCTTCGAGGGTAGGGTGACTGAGTATCAGAAATCTTCGGCGTTGGCGTCCGTGCACGACGACGAGCTCTGATTTTTTTTCGTAGTACATAACAGGAGGCATTGATTATGAAGATGGACCCGCGTGATGTGGATGTGGACTTGGCAATGAAGCGTTTCTTGAATCTCCCTGATGGAAAAACTGAGGCATGGGGAGAGGCGATTAATTCAGTACAGGTCGATATGCCTGAAATCGAAGTGATCGATGGGGAATCTCATCATGCGTTCCAGTTGGCTGAGGTGGCTGAAATGGTCGGCCGGAGTTTGGCCCGATGGCTGAAGGCGAAAGGGCAAGAGACCATTTTCACGGAAACGAACCGCCGCTGGGTTGCTAAAATTTGTACAGAAGTTGGTCGCAACCTCGCTCGCCAAGCCCTTGCCGAGCGGCCTCTGCGTCTTAGGATCGAAGACTTGCAAACACTCGTCGAAAAAACATTGGTCGATAATAACGCGTATGACGTGGCCCGGAGTCTTGTCGGAGAGAGAAGGGAACGTCCTCCGGTTGCCCCCGCGCCCGGAGATTCAGCAGCATGTGCAGTTCGGCTCATTCGGCGTCAGGGCCAAACGGTTCCGTGGAACGAGTCGAAAATAGAGGTGGCAGTTTGCCAGGCCTTTCTCTCTTTAAGAATGGATGCGACACCAGCCCCTGAGATCGCAAGGGCTGTGACAGGACGAGTTGCGGAATTGGGGCAAGCAACGGTTCACATTGAGGAGGTTCAGGATTTAGTTCAGGAGGAACTGATGAGGGCTGGCCACTATAAAGTCGCGGAACGGTACATCATCTATCGGGCAATGCGTACGGATCAGAGGGAGCGCAAGGCCCGCGGCGAAGTTTCTGCCTCTCCCACAGAGCCCACAGAGGGGATGGTTGTGGTCGCAAACCCAGATGGAACAACCTTTTTGTGGGACGGCGCGGATTTACGTGCGCGAATCGAGTTTGCGTCCATTGGACTTGATTTGTGCATTTCGGCTGGAGAGATCGAAAAGGAGTTAAGGAGATCGATTTTTGACGGGATCAAGAGGTCTGAGCTTAATAATACGATCAGCTTGAATGCTAAGACCCTGATTGAAAAAGATGCCGACTTTGCGAAGTTTGCGGGTCGGATCCAGATGACCTTCATCTATGAGGAGGTTTTAGGTTGGGATATTTTGAGAGACGGAATCAGTGCCTTACGTGATTTTCACCGTAAGAAGTTTATCGAAGCGATTCAGCGGGGTGTGGAGATTAAAAGATACAGCACAAACCTACAGAAGTACGATTTAGAGAAGCTGGCGGCTGCGCTGGACCCTTTGGCAGATCTGGATCTCGACTTTTTGGGAGTCCAGACCTTGTACGATCGGTATCTCATCGTGGACAAAAAAGCGGATGTCTCCCGAAGACTCGAGACCCCCCAATTTTTCTGGATGCGTGTGGCTATGGGGTTGTTTCATGCGGAGCCCAAAGACCGAGAGGTTCGGGCGATGGAGCTCTACAACCTGTATAAGAGCCGTAGGTTCTGTTCCTCCACGCCGACCCTGTTTAATTCAGGAACCCTGCATAGCCAGCTTTCTTCTTGCTACCTGTACTGGGTGGACGATTCGATTGAGGCGATTATGCAGCGAGGCGTGGCAGAGAACGCCATGCTTTCCAAGTGGGCTGGGGGCTTGGGCGGATCGTGGACGAGCGTTCGTGGAACAGGCAGTTATATTGGTGGCACAAACGGAGAGAGCCAGGGAGTCATTCCATTCCTAAAGCTTCACAACGACCTTCTGGTCGCTGTGAATCAAGGTGGGAAACGAAAGGGCTCGGGCTGTGCCTACCTAGAGACATGGCACAATGACCTGTTTGACTTTCTAGAGCTGCGGAAGAACACGGGAGATGATCGGCGGCGTTGTCACGACATGAATACTGCCAATTGGATTCCCGATCTATTCATGAAGAGGATGGAAGCCCGAGGGGATTGGACCTTCTTCCGGACTAGCGATGCAGCTGATCTTCATCATCTGTACGGAAAGAAATTTGAGGAGCGGTACGAGGCGTATGAGAAGCAAGCTGAGAAGGGCGAGATTTGGGGGCATAAGGTGCCTGCAATTGAGGTTTGGAAGCGAATGCTCTCGATGCTGTTCGAGACGGGGCATCCTTGGATCACCTTTAAGGACGCCTGCAACATAAGAAGTCCCCAAGATCACGTTGGGGTCATTCACAGCTCGAATCTGTGCACGGAGATCACTCTCAATACAGGCAAAGATGAAACTGCAGTCTGTAATTTGGGTTCCATTATTTTGGATACTCATATTTTGCCGGATGGTTCGTTGGATCTGCCTAAATTGAGGGAAACAGTACGAGTGGCTGTCCGTGCGTTGGATAATGTTATCGACATTAATTTTTATCCGACTGAGGCGGCTAAGACGGCAAATTCCCGTCATCGTCCCATTGGGCTTGGGGTGATGGGATTGCAGAACGCCCTGTATATGAAGGGGCTTTCGTTTGAGTCGGACGCAGCAGTCGATTTCAACGATGAGATGATGGAGGCGATTGCATTCTACGCGTATGAAGCGTCGAGCGATCTGGCTGCGGAGAAGGGCACGTACTCGACCTACAAGGGCTCCAAGTGGGATCGCGGTTTGTTGCCGCAAGATACAGTGGACCTTTTGGCAGAGGAGCGGGGATTGCCTGTAGATGTTCCGCGTGGCGGACGAATGGATTGGAAACCACTACGAGAGAAAATTCGGGCTCACGGAATGCGAAATTCGAATGTTTTGGCAATCGCGCCAACGGCGACGATTTCGAACATTACGGGAACTTCGCCCTGTATTGAGCCGACCTACAAAAACTTGTTTGTGAAGAGCAACCTCTCGGGGGAATTTATTGTTCTGAATCCCTTCCTAGTCAAAGATCTTAAAAAGGCCGGATTATGGAATCAGGCCATGGTGGATCAGTTGAAGTATTTTGACGGAGAGTTGGGACCCGTAGAGGGAATGCCCGAGGAGCTCAAAAAGAGATATCTGACCGCATTTGCTGTTGGATTTGAGTGGATCATGAAAGCGGCAGCCAGGCGACAGAAGTGGATCGACCAAGCTCAATCCTTAAATCTCTTTTTAGGCCAACCCGACCTCAAGGTTCTTTCGAGAATGTATCGCCTCGCTTGGCATCAAGGATTGAAGACCACCTACTACCTGCGGACCCTAGGGGCTTCAAATATTGAGAAGGCCACAGTAAAGCTCAAGAAAGAGGTAAGAGCGGGCATGCAAGAACCCGAGGCTAACCCAGAGGGGGCTAAAAAAACTTTTAGTGCCGAGGAGAAGATGGCCTGTTCGATTGAAGCGATGAGAAACGGTGGTGAGTGCGAGGCTTGTCAGTAAGAAATGTATTGAAGGTATCCAACACTGGCGCAGATTGATTCTATGAATAAACAACAGATACAGTTCCTTAGTAACCTTTGCTTTGCCTTAGGGTTTCTCTCGATTATCGGTTCGGTCCTGATCTGGTTCTCTGCAGGGGGTCAGTTCGGTACGCCCGGAGCAGGGGATATGATTGCGGATGCAAAGAGAGCCTATGCTGAGCGGTTTGGAATCTTTGTTGGACTCTGGGCTCCTACCTTCATCATTTTGTCGAACCG
>JASGCJ010000017.1:14832-30145 GCA_030054195.1 Minisyncoccota bacterium | reverse complement strand
GGTTTGGAATCTTTGTTGGACTCTGGGCTCCTACCTTCATCATTTTGTCGAACCGTTTGCATCACTACGCAGAGCGCAAGTAACTTGCATTTTAGGCAGTTGCATCTGCCTAAATGCTTAAAGCCCTTACGGCAGGGATTTTACGATTCGTAGACCTGAGTTGTCTGCACTCAGTATTTTTAGATCAACCGAATGATGTCCTGCCTGCCGTAAGGCTTGGACCATGGCTTGGCCAATTGTCTTCTCGGATTTCGTTGTAATAGCCATCAGGGTAGGCCCTGCGCCACTCAGGAAGGCTCCTAGGGCGCCTGCCTTCTCCGCCTGTGCGATGGCAGAGTCCAGACCTGCCACAAGGGAGCTTCGATAGGGTTGGTGGAGGCGATCGTGAAAGGCTCCCGCCGCTTCGTCGTATTTCTTGCTGAAAAAAGCTGAAGAGATTCGGGACGCATTGCGCAAATTCGTTACGGCGTCTTGGAAGGGCACTTGGGCGGGAAGCAGGGAGCGAGCTGTTTTTGTCGAGGTTTCGACTTGTGGAATCGCGGCAACAAACTTTAAGCGACTGGACACTTTTGTGCATGCGGGCTTTCTCCCTCCGCATACGATAAATCCGCCGAGCGCGGCGGCTGTGATATTGTCTGGGTGGCCTTCGAGCGTAGTGGCTGTTTCGATCAGCCAAGGAAGGTCTAGTTTCCGGCCATTCAGTTTGTCGAGTGCCGCGAGAATACCTAGGCGGATTGTGGCACTACTGCCAAGTCCACGGGAACGAGGCACCTGTCCATGGACAACGAGACGGTAATTCTTTGAGGGGAGGTTCCTAGATTTATGGTACGCGTTGACGGTCTCAGCAACAAAAGGATCGGGTGATTCAGGATTTCCGGGAGTCACGGCAACGTAGTTGTAGAGGTTGAGAGCTAAGGCCAAGGTATCAAATCCTGGTCCAAGGTTTGCAGTCGAGGCAGGTACACGAACCCAAAAGGGGATGGGGGGATGGGTTTTCATGAAGAAGGTAGGGAGAAGAACTTTTCCGCAGTGGAGGTCGTTTCGCGAGCGATTTCTTGCACGGTTTGACCTCGGAGAGCGGCGACTTTTTCAGCTACGGCAAGCGTGTAGGCGGGTTCGCACCGTTTTCCCCGATTCGGTTCAGGCGCCAGATATGGGCAATCCGTCTCTAAGAAGAAGGAGCCTGAGGGAATCTTTTGGGCGCAGGAGTGAACATCTCGAGCATTTTTAAAAGTCACAATCCCTGTGAATGAAACAAAGTGTCCCAAAGAGATCAGCTCATGGGCTTGGGCAAAAGTACCAGAGAAACAGTGAAACACGGCATGAAGTCGGCCTGAGTACGGTTTCAATGTGGTGAGCGTATCTTGCCAGCTATCCCTTTGATGAATTACGACATTGAGTTTTCGGTCTACGGCTAAATCGAGTTGTTGCTGAAAAAAGACAGCTTGGCGATTTTTTTGTTCGGCATCTGCTAAGGTTATATCTTCTGAACCTGGAAATACGCCTCCTGTGGTAGAAGTAGAGCCTGAGAAGGGGGCAGATGATTTGCTGGGAAGACGATGGTAATCTAAGCCGCATTCGCCAATCGCGACCACTTTTGGGTGTGCTGCAAGTTGGGCAAGTTCATCGATGGCAGAATCACTTGCTTCCTGAACTTCACATGGGTGTAGGCCAATTGTTGCAAAGATTTGAGGATTTGAATCGGCCAAAGCAATCGCTGCACGGCTTGTTTCGAGGGTAGTCCCGATTGAAATGAGGCGAGTTACCCCCGCTTCATTGGCCCTTTGAATCACTTGGGAGCGGTCGGGATCAAAATCGGGAAAATCAAGGTGGCAGTGGGTATCAATCAGCACAGGGTTCTAGACTAATCCAAAACGGGGTGGTGGAGAATATTATCCTTCCCAATATTTCTTTTCCCTTGGGGGCAAACGCAGGTAGAAGAATCGGATGAGCACAAAGCCAGTTACACAAAAGGTTGAGTCTGAATCTAACGGGGGGTCAGAAGGTGCGGGTTTAGTCATTGAAAATCGGGCGCAAGAGTGTGCCAGGATTGTCAAACGGCTTTTGGAGATGATCGATCGGCATGTGGCTTCACTAACAAAAAGTGGCCTGTCGATCAGTTGGGCTGAGATGCAGTTGGTATTGCTGGCTTTAGAGGCGGATGTCGATGGAAGAGATGTGAATGTCCATTTGGACGGGGCGGACGAGATTTCGGCCTATGTGAGGCGGAATCTTTTCGACGAGCTTGTCGGAGAGCCCAGTAATATCTTTTACACGACCCAAGTGGACGGAAAAACAGTGCGCTACGAGGCTTTGCCCAAGGATTTTTGGAAGGAGTGTCTCTCCCTTTTGCGGCAGAAGCTTGGGGAGCTACGCGAAAAGCCCTAGTGGGAGATCGCGCTGGTCAAAACTGGTGTCGTGCCTGATGCGGAAACAGACTGAACCAGGAAGTATATTCCGAGAATCGCGAGAGTAGCTCCGCTTAATCGGAACACAGCTGTACGAAACGGAATACGAGATACGATCCAGCCTAAAAGAACTCCCAGAAGGTGAATGAGGGCGGTTCCTGAGACAAAGCCTAGGGCATAGAGGTAGGGTGCCGCTGATGTGGGCATTTCCTCACCGTGGGCGTGGCCGTGAAAAAGTGCGAAAAATCCTACCCCTGCCATGGATAGAATAAGAGGAAGCTTTGCGTCGATGGCTATCGCGAGTCCAAGTAGGAGGACAGATAGAGCGATGCCAATTTCAACGGAGAAGAATGGTATCCCCGCCATGCCTAGGATTCCTCCGACCAGCATGAAACATACGAAGGTTAGGGGGACAGTCCAGATTGCGCGTCCACCCATCTGAACGCTAAGAATCCCGACGCTAAGCATGGCAAGAAGGTGGTCCAAGCCAAAGATGGGATGAGTCAAACCTGATGAGAAGCCAAGAGACCCGTGAGCTGTGTGAGCAAAAACTGAGGCTGGAATAAGACAAAGAATGAGGAGGAACTGTAGGGGGAATTTCATATTTGCTAAGATACGGATCTTTCTTAATAGCTCAAAGCCAAAATCGATCTCTTCGGAGCTATAAAGGGAAGCAAGTCAGAGGGATGAGCGTTGACCTGATCGGTAGATTCGGAAAAGATTACAGTATGGGTCATAAAGGTTGGACATCACCATTGGCTGGGCCAGCGATTGGCCCTTATCGGCAAGCGACTGAGGCGGGGGGATTCGTTTTTTTATCCGGACAGTTGGCCTTGGATGAGGCGGGCAACTTGATCCAAGGTGGTGTGGCTGAGCAGACCCGTAAGGCATTAGAAAGGGCCCAAAGTCTTCTGAAGGAGGGTGGGTTGAGTCTGGCAGACGTGGTCAAGGCTACGGTCTTCCTTCTCGATTTAAAAACTTTCCCTGAGATGAATGCGGTTTATGCGGAGTTTTTTCCAAAGGATGCGCCAAGTCGGTCTACGTTTCAGGTGGCTGGGCTACCTAAAGGGGGTGCGGTAGAGATCGAGTTTGTGGCGAGACGCCCTGGATCATGACCTCGGCCCAAGTGCTGGAGGTTTTCCGCAAGTGCGGCGCCCTTTTGCACGGGCATTTTATTTTACGGTCGGGTCTGCACAGTCGGACTTTTTTTCAGTGTGCCCTTGTTTTGCAGGATCCGGTAGCGACGTCAGAGTTGTGCGGAGCCTTGGTGGAAAAGGTAAAGGTGGACAAGTGGGTCTTTCATTCGGTGATTTCGCCTGCCATGGGCGGGATTTTGGTGGGGCATGAGGTGGCCCGCCATCTGGGCCGCCGACATATCTTTGCGGAAAAAACTGAAGGAAAGTTGGGGATCCGTCGATTCGAGGTCAAACTCGGCGAAAAATTTCTGGTGGCGGAGGATGTGATCACTACGGGTAGCGCCGTCCAGGAGGTGATTGAGAGGGTGAAGGAGGCGGGCGGGGAAGTCGTCGGAGTGGCTTGTTTGGTGGATCGAAGCGAGACCAAGCCCAAGTTGGGAGTACCGATATGCTCTCTTTTGTCTCTTCCGGTGGAGACATTTTCGGCGAACTCGATTCCTGAGGATTTGCAGAAAATACCCGCGATCAAGCCCGGCAGTCGGTAGGTCGTTTCCCGCTTGGCCTTTTGAGGCATCTGCGTTCCAATGGTGGGGTGAGTCGATTCAATAAGAAGATTCGTTTTGAGTGGGATCTATCCAAGGTGCCCGCTCTTTCACTCTCTTTACCTCCGAAGCACGAAATTAGGATTCAGCCCGCTCCCGATGTGGAAAATTTATGGGAGGGAATTCAGAGGGCCTTTCTAAATGAAAAGGCCTGGATGATTGGTTTGGAGGCCCATCTGGATGAGTTGAGAAAACGGATATTCCCAGAAGGTAAACCCATTGCAGGAATGGACTTTTTCGTTCTTTTGCACGGATCCCGGATCGTGGGGTATAGCGCCCTACTGCCCATCGAGGGGGAGGGACCTCAACTCTTGTCCGGAATTATTATGGATTATGAGTATCAGAGAAGGGGGTTGGGATTGGCTTTGCTTCAAGCCTCCCTGCGGCATTTGGCTGATAAGGGGCTGGAGAGGGCATCTGTTATTACGCGGGAGGGGGTTCCTGCGGCACGTTATCTGTACCCTAAATTTGGCGGACGAGGCAGTGTGATTGATTTAAGCGCACCTACTGCGTCTTAGTCTTTGTATGGCTCAGACTTTTGACCTGGCCGTGATTGGTGCGGGGAGTGCTGGGTTTGCTGCAGCGAGGACAGCGGCAGCACTGGGATTGAGGGTGGTAATCCTTGAGGGAGGAAAGCAGGTGGGAGGGTTGTGTATTTTACGTGGGTGTATGCCGACCAAGACCATGCTGGAGAGTGCGCATCGTAATCATGAAATCGGACGTGCAGCGGAGTTTGGAATTCGGGTGGGGAAGCCGAAACCCGATTGGAAAGAGATTCTAAAAAGAAAAGATCGCTTGATACGAGAGTTTGCAGATTACCGCAAAGGGCATTTGGATAAAGGTAATTTTACCTTTTATCGGGCTCGAGCACAATTTCTTGGGTCGCATCGCCTTATGTTGGAGGCGGTGGGAAAAGACAAGGTCCCTGCGGAAATTGAGTCTAAGAGTTTTGTTGTGGCCACTGGATCAAGGACAGCCAGACGTGAAATACCTGGATTGGAAAAGACGGGCTATTGGACAAGTGATGAGTGTTTGAAGGACTCTAAGCCTATCAAGAGTCTGATTGTGCTGGGAGGAAGAGCTGTGGCCTTGGAGTTCGCGCAGTACTACGCCCATCTGGGGGTCAAGGTGACGGTCATCCAGCGGAGTTCCCAACTGTTGCCCGAATCAGATTCTGAAGTGGGGCAGGTTTTAGAGAAAGTCTTTCGGCAGAATGGGACGGATGTTTTTTGTGGAACCGAGATTGTACAGGTGATGCAGAAAGGAAAAATGAAAAGGGTAGAGTTTCTGCAAGGGGGTAAGAAAAAAGCGGTAGAAGCAGAGCAGATCCTTCAGGCATTAGGGCGGGAGCCGGATTTGTCGGGCTTGGATTGTGATGAAGCAGGGCTTGAAATCACGAAAGGCAAAATTGTTGTATCAGAAACCCAGCAGAGCAGTGTTCCGCATATATTTGCCGCCGGAGATGTATGTGGCCCGTATGAGGTGGTGCATCTGGCGATCCAGCAAGGTGAGGTGGCAGGCAAAAATGTGGCACAACTTCTTAAGGGTGGGGATCTCCGGGAAAAGATGGATTATCGGATGAAGCTGGAAGTGATCTTTACCTCTCCCGAGGCGGCGGGAGTTGGTTATTCGGAAAGGGAGTGTCGTGAGAGGGGGTGGGAGATCGTGACGGCAAGTTATCCTTTTGCCGATCATGGTAAGTCGATTGTGATGGGGGAGTTGAACGGCTTTGTGAAACTGATCGCATTAAAGCAAAGAGGCGAAATTGTTGGGGCGGAGGTGGTCGGGCCGCATGCCTCGGATCTGATTCATGAGCCGATGGCTGTGATGCGGTATCGGGGGACTGCCAAAGAGATGGCCGAGATGCCACACTATCACCCGACCTTATCTGAGATCTGGACCTATCCGGCAGAGGAGATAGCCGAAAAGATTACTTTTTAGCTCGAGAGTTCCTCGACTGTGGGGCAGGAGCAGACGAGGTTTCGGTCGCCGTGGACGGCGTCAATTCGGGATACGGTTGGCCAGTATTTCCACGAGCGAGTCCAAGGGGCTGGATATGCCGCTTTTTCACGCGAGTAGGGGCGATTCCAGCTGTCCGATGTGACATCGCCCGCAGGATGGGGGGCGAGTTTCAAGGGGTTACGATTGCGATCCATTTTTCCTGACTCAATTTCAGCGATCTCTTCTCGGATTGAGATCATGGCATCGGCAAATCGATCCAGTTCCTCGCGGGATTCAGATTCGGTAGGTTCAATCATTAGGGTTCCCCCCACGGGCCAAGACATCGTCGGGGCATGAAATCCATAGTCCATCAGTCGTTTGGCTACGTCTTCTACCTCGATTCCAGCGGAGGCTTTGAAGGGTCGGAAATCGAGGATAAACTCGTGGGCAACCCAGCCTCCTGCGCCCCGATAAAGAATCGGGTAGTGGTTGGAGAGGCGTTTGGCGAGATAGTTGGCGTTTAAGATGGCTACTTCTGTGCAGCGCGCGAGTCCCTTGCCCCCAACCATTGCGAGAAACATCCAAGGAATGACCAGGATACTCGCACTGCCGTAAGGGGCGGAGGCGACTGGACCTACTTGGTCTTTTTTTAGAATCTGGTGCGGATGGGAGGGGAGGAAGGGGGCGAGATGGTCAGCCACAGCGATAGGGCCAACTCCCGGGCCTCCTCCGCCGTGTGGGATACAGAAAGTTTTGTGAAGGTTGAGGTGGCAGGCATCGATTCCAAATTCGCCAGGTCTACAGATTCCGACAAGGGCGTTCAGGTTTGCTCCGTCCATATAAACTTGTCCCCCCGCATCATGCACTTTTTTACAAATGTCACGGATCGCCGTTTCGAAAACACCGTGAGTTGATGGGTAGGTGACCATGGCGGCGGCCACTCGGGGTCCGTGTTCTTTCAATTTGGCATCAAGGTCTGTGAGATCCACGTTGCCTTGGTTGTCGCAAGCCACAGGAACAACTCGAAAACCAACGAGGACTGCGCTGGCGGGGTTGGTTCCGTGCGCGGAGACGGGAATCAGGCAGATATCTCGCTGGGTGTCCCCACGGGATTGATGCCAAGCCCGGATCGAGAGAAGGCCTGCGTATTCGCCTTGAGAACCTGCATTGGGCTGCAGGGAAACATGTGGAAGCCCGGTGATTTCACCCAGCCATGTTTCCAGGTCGTGGATCATCTTGAGGTAGCCGGGGTTCTGCTCGTTGGGGGCGTATGGGTGTGGGTCAGCCACGGTCGACCAACCTAGAGGCGTGAGTTCGGAAGCGGCGTTGAGTTTCATCGTGCAGGAACCGAGAGGGACCATGGACTGAGCTGGGGTGAGATCTTTTGCTGCGAGGCGCCGAATATAGCGGAGGAGTTCGTTTTCATTCGCGTGGGATGTGAAAATCGGGTGACGGAGCGTTGGTGTCTTGCGAGTCAGCTCAGACGCTAGCGGCTTAAATTCGCTTGAGGGCTGGGGGAGTTTGGCCGATCCGAAAAAGGATAAGAGACGATCGACTTCGGCCTCATCGGTGCGTTCATCTAAGGTGATTCCCAGGTCGCCATTGGGGAAGAGGCGGAAGTTTATCTGGGCTTTTGCAGCTTGGGTGAATGCGGATTGAAGAGCTGCGGGGGAGCCTTGGATATGGAGGGTGTCGAAGTAGAGGGGGTGAAGGATTGAGAATCCACGGAGCTTAAGGCCAGCAGCAAGACGTTGGGCGTGTTGGTGGATGCGAAGCGCTATTTGGTGAAGGCCTTTTGGGCCGTGGTGAATCGCGTACATTGAGGCGAGGGTGGCCAGCAGGGCTTGGGCGGTGCAGATATTGCTGGTGGCGCGGTCTCGCCGAATGTGTTGTTCGCGTGTTTGAAGGGAGAGGCGATAGGCGGTGCGGCCCTCGGAATCTTTGGATACGCCGATAAGACGACCAGGAAGGAGCCTTTGGTGGGTGAGTCGAGTTGCAAAGTAAGCTGCATGTGGGCCCCCGAAACCGATCGGAACACCGAAGCGCTGGGTGCTACCTACGGCAACGTCGGCCCCTAGTTCGCCTGGAGGGGTGAATAGAAAGAGAGCGAGGGGATCTGAGACTAGGATCGAGAGGGCGCCTGCCTTTTTGAGTTGGTGAATGAAGGGTTGGGGGTCGGCCAAGCGACCATCACTTTCTGGGTAAGCCACGACACCTGCAAAAAGGTGAGCGGCTTCCTTTTCTGGAAAAGATTCCGATGTGATCACCTTCCAGCCTAAGGCGGCGGCGCGGGTCGTGATGACGGAGGCTGTCGAGGGGTGTAGGCCAGGGGTTAGCCAGATTGTTTTCCGCGTTTTGTCAGAAACAGCGGCTTGGGCTAGGGAGGCGGCTTCTGCTGCAGCGGTACCTTCGTCGAGGAGTGATGCATTCGCGATCTCCATGCCCGTGAGTTCGAGAATCATGGTTTGATAGTTTAGGAGGGCTTCCAAGCGGCCCTGAGAGATCTCGGGTTGATAAGGGGTGTAAGAGGAGTACCAACCGGGGTCCTCCATGATGGCTCGACGCAGGACAGGAGGTGTTATGGTTCCGTGATAGCCAAGGCCAATGAGAGAGCGGAAGGGGAGATTTTTGGATAGCATTTCCTCAAGTGCGGCAAGAGCGCGTGTTTCGGAGCGGGCAGCGGGTAGGTGAGGGGGCTGAGCGGAGGCTAGTCCTTGGGGTAGGGTTGCCCGAACAAGATCCTCTAGGGAGGCGAGCCCGAGGGTCTCGAGCATCTGCTTTTCTGTGTTTTTATTGGGCCCGAGGTGGCGCGATAGGAAAGAGAGATCGTCAGGAGAAGTGGATAGGCTGGGTTTCCGATTTTGACTTTTTGGAGTTGTTAAAGAGTGGGTAGCAAGGGATGTGGGCACTTTCTAAAAGTAGTAGGGTGTGAAACCTTGGCAAGTGGTTGAGTAAAGTTGGTCAAAGGGGATTGGGAATAGATAGTCTAAGGCTGTGCACGACCATGGAACACCAAACTGCGGATTGGACCTGCTCGCCCATGAGTTAGGGGAGTCAGCGGACCTACGTGCTGTATCCGTGTCTTTTCATGAAGGGCAGATTGATTACGCGACGGCTGCCTCAGGGGCGGGTGAAAAGGGAGCCGTCCAGCTGGCTGAGGCGGTGAGACGATTACGTGGGGAAAGCGTCTGCCGATGGGAGTTGGGGGATTCGCGGTGTGGAAAGTGCGGAAGAGTGCTTCAAGGGGATTGGGGGGAAGGAGTTCGGATGAGAAGAGAGAGCGAGAAGATAATTTTGGAAAGAGAGAGTTGTCCTACAGCACCCAAGTTATGGTTTTGGAGAGTCCTCAGTGGGGTGAAGTTAGATGTTCGGCATCTGCCTTCGGTTGTGGGGGCGGGTAAAAAGTGGAAAGTTCCGCTAAGCTTGGCGCTAGTGTGCGGAGGTGCTGCTTTGGCCGGTTGGTGGGCAGGTGGGTGGATCGAAACGCTCTTATTCGTGGTGGCTTATCTTGCAGGGGGATGGAAAACGGCTGAGGAGGTTTGGCATAAAATTAAATCGGGCGTGTTGGATATTCACTTCTTGATGTTGGCAGTTGCTGTGGGGGCGGCGTGTGTGGGGCATTGGGATGAGGGAGCTCTTCTTCTGTTTCTTTTTTCGTTGAGTGGGGCCTTAGAGGAGTTGGCGGCGTATCGGACGGAGCGAGAGTTGGCAGGTCTTTTTCGTGCAGCACCTCGAGAGGCAATCCGAATTCTTGAGGACGGAACGGAGGAGAAAGTAGCGGTGGATTTACTGGAGCCTGGAATGAGAGTGAGAGTTCGACCCGGGGATGGTTTTCCAGTCGATGCGGAGGTCATTGAGGGAAGGAGTGGTGCGGATGAGTCGAGTTTGACGGGGGAGTCCGCGGCCGTGTCCAAGGAGATCGGCTCAATGGTTTTGGCTGGGACATTAAACCTATGGGGGAGGGTGGACTTGAGAGTTCTGCGAAGGGCGAAGGAGAGTGCGTTAGAGGGTATTTTGAGGCTGATTCGGGAGGCCCAGGAACAGAAAGCACCTTCACAGAGGTTTACAGATCGTTTCGGTACGCGTTACACCCAATCCATTCTCGCTTTAAGTGCGATTATGTTTTTTGTTTGGTGGGGTCTTGCGGGATGGGGCAAGGCGGATGTGCGCCCAGCTTTTTATAAAACAATGACCTTATTGGTGGTGGCGTCTCCCTGTGCGTTGGTGCTTTCCATACCCTCAGCGATTTTGGCAGGAATTGCTGCAGGGGCACGGCGAGGGATTTTATTTCGAGGTGGAAGCCCGATCGAGCGGTTAGGAGGTGTGACGCGAGTGGCTTTAGACAAGACGGGGACATTAACGACGGGAGAGATGAAAGTGCGCGCTGTAGAAGTTGTGGGGGGTGCGGAGGATGCCTTACTTCGGGAAGCGGCTGGATTGGGGGTGCAGTCGCTCCATCCTGTCTCCGTGGCGATTGTTCGCGAGGCGCGTCGGCGGGGGTTTCAGATTCCCGAAGTGCAGGACTTTTCCTCTGCTACTGGGGGTGGGTTAAAAGGCAAGATAGAGAGCGGAGATGAGTGTCGGCTTGGGAGGAGAACTTTTTTTGATGGAGCTAAGTGGGTAGATTCTTTGCCTGCACCTAAGCCTGGGGTAACGGAAGTCTTTTTTGGCGCGGGAATGCTTCGCGGAAGAATCTTGCTCGAGGATGAGATTCGGAAATCGAGCCGGCCATTACTGGAGTGGTTAGTTGCTCAAGGATTGAAGGTGACCATGCTGACGGGAGATCGGGAGGCGGCGGCTCGACTGGTGGCTGAGCAGGTAGGGCTGAAAGAGTATCGTTTTGGCCTACATCCAGAAGACAAGGTGGAGGCGATTCGGGATTGGTCTAGGCGGGGGGAGAAAGTCGCGATGGTAGGAGATGGGGTGAATGATGCGCCCAGTCTGGCGGCAGCTGAGATCGGAGTAGCGATGGGAGCTAGAGGAACGGGTGCGGCTTTGGCTGAATCGGACATTATTTTAATGCGAGATCGTTTAGAAAGTTTTGCGGAGGCTTACGATTTAAGTCGGAGAACGCGCAGGATTATCACTCAGAATCTGGTTCTATCTCTTGGCACAATTGTCCTTCTTGTGAGTGCTGCTTTGGGGGCATCGATCCCTTTGACTTGGGGGGTGGCAGGTCATGAGGGCAGCACCGTGATTGTTGTTTTGAATAGCCTGAGGTTACTGGCATCGCGGGGGGGATTTGTCGGATTGCACAAAGCAGGGGATCAGGTGTAGGAATAGAAGATGCGTTGGCGTGCTATCTTACTCTTCGGGGCGCCTGGTTCCGGCAAGGGGACGCAAGGGAAGGTGTTGGGGACGATACCTGCCTTTTGTCATATCTCCTGTGGAGATGTTTTTCGCGGAATGGACCTGCGAACTAAGGTGGGCCAAGCCTTTTTAAAGTACTCCAGTGCCGGGCAACTTGTCCCTGATGATGTGACCGTGGATCTGTGGCGTCAGCACATGGCGCACTTGGTTACCCTTGGGAAATTTAAACCTGAGATTGATCATTTGGTGTTGGATGGAATTCCCCGAAATGTGGAGCAGGCAAAACTTCTTGTGAATGACCTAACCGTGGAAGCCTTATTTCATCTGGTTTGTCATGACCAGAAGAAGCTGGAAGATCGTCTCAAAAGGAGAGCTCTGAGGGATAATCGTTTGGACGATGCAAGTGATGCGGTAATTCACGACAGGCTTCTAACGTATGAAAAAGAGACCAAACCCGTTTTAGAATATTACGGAGAGAAAACGGTCAAGGAGATCGATGCGGAGCAATTTCCCTTTGAGGTTACTCGGGATATTCTAAATCAAGTTCAAACGACGAAGGTGAGTCGTTCAAAAAAAGCCTTATCCAACTTGGGCGTGTAGCGAGTGCGGATTGTCTTCGCTGGCACTGGAGAGTTTGGGATTCCTTGTTTGGAGGCGTTGGTTGCTTCCGATGACCATTTTGTTCTCTCTGTAATCACTCAACCGGATCGTCCTGCTGGACGGGCTCAGAAGCTGCTTGCTTCCCCTATCAAGGAGTGTGCTTTACGGCATCAATTGACCGTATTTCAGCCTGAGGATGTGAATTCGGCCACTTCTTTAAGCCAAATTCGTTATCAGAAGCCCGATTTAATGGTGGTCGTTGCATACGGTCAGATCTTAAAAAAGCCGATTTTAGAGCTACCTGAATTGGGTTGCTGGAATGTGCACGGGTCGCTTTTGCCGAAATATAGGGGAGCCTCCCCGATTGCAGCCGCAGTACGGGATTTACAGAAGCGAACTGGGGTCACGATCATGCAGATGAACGAGGGGCTAGATACCGGGGACATTCTGGGAAAAGTGGCTACACGAATCCGGCCTGGTGAGACAACAGGTCTTCTGCACGATCGGTTGGCAAAAAAAGCTGGTCCCCTGCTTTTGTATCTTTTGGAGCGAGTCAAAAAAGGGAAATTGAAGAGCGCGAGGCAGAACTCCCAAGAGGCCTCGTTGGCTCCCCGGATGAAAAAAGAGGATGGCAAGATCGATTGGGCTAAGAATCCTGAGGAGATCGATGCGCACATTCGGGCCATGCAGCCTTGGCCGGGTGCATACGCCTGGGTTCCTGATGGAACGGACCAAAAAATGTTAAAAATCTTTTCTGTAATTCTTTCGAAGCGTGCGAAGGGCAAGCCTGGTGAAATTGTTGAAATTAATTCTCATGGAATTCTTGTGGCGGCGAAGAAAGGGGGAGTTCTTTTACGCGAAGTGCAGTTGGAGGGCAGAAAGCGAATGTCCGCGGTGGAGTACTCCCGCGGTGCTGGAATCGTGGCGGGCCTTCAGTTGGCTTAGCCGACCTATTTTTTGATCCACCGCTCCTTTTGTAAGGCGAGGCGACGGTTTACCAGTTCGAGCGGGCTTGGATTCTTACCTGATGCGTACAGCTCGGCTCTTTTTAAAATGGATCGCACGTACGATCGGGTGGTTGGAAAATCAATCGAATTGACGAAGTCCTTAGCGTTTAGAGTTTCATTCTGTTTGGCCCAGCGGCGGGCATGGGTGATTCCGGCGTTGTATTCGGCCAAAGCAAAGACCTCGGGCCTGTCCGCATTCGACCAGCGCTTGATGGCCCGAGTCAGATACCAGGTACCTGCCGCAAGGTTGGTTTGGGGATCAAAAAGATCGTTATTCTGAAAGGATCGCTGCCGAGTTGCCTGAGCCCAATCCTGAGCCGCTCCGGGGGTCACCTGCATGAGTCCGCGCTCGCCCGAGGTGCCTACAGCCTTAGGGTTGAAATCGCTCTCTCTCCACACTACGGCACGAACCAAGGAGACGGGGAGACCATGGCGATTGGCCGCTTGGACGATAAGAGGTTCGAGTTCTTGCGAGCGACGAATCTCTCCAAGCCAAGAGAAGGTGATGAGTGTAAGTGGGGCGAAAATCACGATGAGGGCAGCAAGAATCCGCGGACGTGCGAGAAGCATCGGAGTGATGGTATCCAATTTGATTTAAAAGGGAAGGCGGGCAAAACTTGCCAGAGTGATGAAAAGAGAGCAGAGCCTAGGGGTGAAAGAGTCCCATTTTGTGCGAGTCGCACCCGAATTGGGTTTGGATCGGCTTTTTGACTACAGTATTCCAGAGCGTTTAAGGGGTAAAATTGGGTTAGGTCAACGTTTACGGGTTCCTTGGGGCAAGAAGAGTATTATGGCGTATGCGGTGGAGTTTCCCGCTCATCCTGAAGTGGAACAAGTGAAGGATGTTGAGGAGATCACCGGCGAGAGGCCTTTGATTCCCGCTGGACTGTGCCGATTGGCACGTTGGATGGCGGATTATTATGCGTGTGATCTTGGGGCGGCTTTACGGGCAATTTTACCTGGTCCTGTCCGATCCCATGAGGGTGGGGGTAAGATGGCGTGGTGGATTTCTCCTGTGGAGGGTCGGGGGGAGATGGCCAAACAGATTCTTCGGGGTGCAAAAGCGCAGGAGAAAGCTTGGGCGTACCTGACTCAATGTGGGGGCGGATGGCAAACCGCCTTGGTGAAGGAGTCTGGGGTGGGAACCGCGGTATGGAGGGCGCTTGTCGATCGGGGTTTGGCGGAACGATCTGAAAAAAGGTGGGTACGTGCTGAGGATGCACCTGAGACGGGTTGGGCTGGAACGGAAAAAAGGCCTGAATTAGCACAAGAGCAGATCGAGGCAATGAACGCGTGGGAAGAGGAGAGAAAAAAAGAGGGTGGGGGGCTACCGATTCTTTTGGAGGGCGTTACGGGAAGTGGAAAGACCGAGATTTATCTGAGGGCGATGGAAACAACGTTAAAAGAGGGAAAAAACGTGATCATTCTGGTTCCTGAAATTTCCCTTACGCCTCAGACGGTTGCCCGATTTCGAGGACGACTTGTCGGTCAAAAGATTCGCCTCGCAGTTTTGCATAGCGGGCAGACGGTGGCAGAGAGGCGGGAGTCTTGGCATGAAATTCGTGAAGGCAGGGTTCGGGTAGTCATCGGAGCCCGTTCCGCTCTTTTTGCGCCTTTGGAAGATTTGGGGCTGATTGTCGTAGATGAAGAGCACGATGGGGGGTACAAACAGGCTGAATCTCCGCGGTACCAAGCGAGAGATCTGGCAGTTGTTCGGGGACGGATGGAGGGGGCGCCGGTGATTCTTGGGAGTGCGACTCCCTGTTTGGAGAGCGGTTGGAATGGGGATCGCGGCAAATATCGTCGCGTTCGACTGACCCAAAGAGTGGATGGGGCGCGATTACCGAAAGTTCATGTTGTGGATTTACGAAAAGAAACATCCACTCGCCGAAAGGGTCCGGTTCTGTTGTCTGCAGATCTCATTGCTGCCCTTCGGGGACGTTTTCAGAAAGGGGAGCAGAGTCTGGTCCTCTTAAATCGGCGGGGGTATGCCCCGAGCGTCCAGTGTCCGCACTGTGGAAAAGTGGAGGAGTGTGATCGGTGTGCAGTTCCAATGACGTATCATCGGCAGGACGGGAAAATGCGGTGCCACTTCTGCGATGCGGATCGATCCTCGCCCACCCAGTGTCGGGAGTGTGGATCTCCAGTCTTGCAGTATACGGGGGCGGGAACGGAGCGGTTGGAAGAGGCGGTGCTTGAGGCCATTCCAGGAGTTCGACTTACTCGGATGGACTCAGACAGTATGAAAGTCCGGGGGGCTCATGCGATTGCTTTGGCTGACTTTCGAGAGGGAAGAACAGATATTCTGG
>JASGCJ010000017.1:8749-14732 GCA_030054195.1 Minisyncoccota bacterium | reverse complement strand
GGGGCTCATGCGATTGCTTTGGCTGACTTTCGAGAGGGAAGAACAGATATTCTGGTCGGAACCCAGATGATTGCGAAGGGGCTTCATTTTCCCAAAGTGACTTGCGTGGGAGTTGTGGGAATCGACGGGGCTCTGAATTTGCCCGACTTTCGTGCTTCGGAGCGCGTTTTTCAGCTTTTGGTTCAGGTAGCGGGTCGGGCAGGAAGGGGAGAGGTGGCTGGGGAGGTGTTTGTACAGACGTACACTCCGTTTCATCCAGCGATTCAGTTCGCGAGGCATCATGATGTCACTGGTTTTCGGGAGCAGGAGTTGGAGTATCGAAAGGCACACGGATATCCCCCTTTTCGCAGAGCGATACTGATTTCGTTTTCTGGAACGAGCGAAGCTCAGGCCCTTGCGTCGGCAGAGCATGTGGTAAAAAAGCTCCGTGGAGTCTGGGGAGATAAAGTGGAAGTTCCGGACGCCAGCCCTGCTCCAATTGCGCGTGTGGAGGGGCGATTCCGTTTCCATGTATTCCTTCTGGTGGAGCAGGTGTCAGCGGTTTTGGCTGATTTAAAGAGGGAAGTTTTGGCTCCGAAGTGGCCTTCCTCTTTGCAGGTTTCCGTGGATGTCGATCCGCAGGATCTTCTTTGATCGAATCCGAATTCTCAGTCTGGTATAAACATTAAGGATGGATTCCCTCTACCTCACAACGGCGATTGATTATGCCAATGCCCAACCGCATCTGGGGCATGCTTATGAGAAGGTCCTGACGGATACCTTGGCTCGTTATGCAAGGAGGCAGGGCCGTAAGGTTCGTTTTTTAAGCGGTTTGGATGAGCACGGGCAGAAAGTTCAGCAGAGTGCCGCAAAAGCAGGCAAGAGTCCTCAGGAGTTTGTCGATGGAATCAGCGTTCATTTTCTAGATCTATGGAGGGGTCTACGAGTTGAGCCGGATGATTATTTGCGGACAACGGAATCCAGACACAAAAAGTTGGTCCAAGAGGTTTTGGCTCTTCTCTATGCCAAGGGGGATATTGTTAAAGGGACGTTCCATGGATTTTACAGCGTCCGGGCTGAGCAGTTTCTGACCGAGAAAGAGAGGCAGTCCGACGGTAGTTGGCCTGAAATCTTTGGGGAAGTGGTGGAACTAACGGAGGAGAACTATTTCTTCAAACTTTCCAAACATCAGGATTGGTTAAGGGAGCTGTATCAAAAGAATCCAGAAATCATTTTTCCGGAGTTTCGGGCGAAGGAAATTCTGGGTGCCTTGGAAAAACCTTTGCCTGATCTCTGTATTTCGCGTCCGAAAACGAGATTGGCTTGGGGGATCCCACTTCCCTTTGATGAGAATCAGGTGACGTATGTCTGGTTTGATGCCTTGCTGAACTATGTGACAGGTGCCGGGAAAGGTGAGGGGAAGTTGGCTGAATGGGTGCCGGCGGTTCACGTAATCGGTAAGGACATCATGGTGCCGGCTCACGGAATTTATTGGCCCTGTATGTTGCGTGCTCTGGGATTGCCTGTCTTTCAGAAATTGTTGGTCCACGGATTCTGGACTAGGAAGAGCGAGAAGCTTAGTAAATCAACGGGCAATGTGGTGGATCCTAAGCTTCTTGCGGAAAAGTACGGGGCAGATTCGTTTCGGTACTATGTTTTGCGCGAGATGGCTTTGGGGCACGATGCGGATTTTGAAGAGGCCTCCTTGGCGGCGCGACGCAAAGGGGAGTTAGCCCATGAGTTGGGAAATTTGCTTCAGAGAGCAGGATCGATGATCGGACGTTATTGCGAGGGAAAGATCCCTGATGCGCCGACTCCGGATGCGGTTTCCGTGGCTTTTCGGGCCACGGTGTTGGGTGCCCTGAAAAAGTGGGATGATTTGATGAGAGCGAATCAGATTCATTTGGCATTGGGGGAACTGTGGAAGGCGGTGCAGGCAGGCAATCAGATGATTGAGAGCAGAGCGCCGTGGAAATTGGCTAAAGATCCTGCCCTGGCTGGGGAGTTGCGAGCCACTTTAGCCGATGCGATGGCGGTTTTGGAGCTGGTCTTGCAGGAGGTGGAGTGTGTGATTCCTACCACGGCACAGGCAGGGTTGAGGCAACTTGGACTCGAAGGGCGTGTCGAGGCTCGGGCAGAAGATTGGCCCCAGTGGCCGAGCGGTCAGGCGGGTCGGCCATTAGGCAAGATCGAGCCGCTTTTCCCGCTTCTAGAGGATGAAAAAACAAAGGGATAGGGGATGACACGGCAGGCGGTTGCACGCGGTCTTGCGGTGAGGCATCTTGGAGATTCGAAGGAAACAAACTTATGAGCAAAAAAGAGTACATTCATCCTGAAGCTTTGGTCGAAACCGACTGGTTGGCCGAACATCTGAATGACCCAGGAATCCGAGTGGTGGAAAGTAATGAAGATGTCCTGCTTTACGATACCGGGCATATTCCCGGGGCGGTCCATATCGATTGGCGGCGGGATCTGCAGGACGCCTTGGTACGTGACTACATAAGCCCACAGGCCTTTGCAGAGCTTTGTCGACGGAATGGAATCACACCCGATACCACAGTCATCTTCTATGGGGATAAGTCGAACTGGTGGTCATGTTATGCTCTTTGGGCTTTTCGCCTTTTTGGTCATACGAAGGTGAGAATTTTGAACGGGGGGCGGGATAAGTGGGTAGGGGAGAAAAGAGGCTTAACCCGAGAGAAAGTAAAAGTTCCTTCCACGAACTATCCGGTGCCCCCGCGTAGGCTGGATTCCGAGATTCGGGCTTTTTACGAAGATGCTTTGGCTTTTAGTCAGAAAAAACTGCCACTGATCGATGTTCGTTCCCCGGGAGAGTTCAAGGGTGATGTCACCCATATGCCCGAATATCCGCAGGAGGGAGTTCTCCGGGGTGGCCACATCCCTGGTGCGAAGAGTGTTCCTTGGAAAACTGCGGTTAAGGAGGATGGAACCTTCAAGTCCGCGGAGGAGTTGGAAAAAATCTATGTTGAGGGTTGCTCTTTATCTCCTGAAACAGAAGTGATTGCTTACTGTCGGATCGGGGAACGGTCGAGCCACACCTGGTTTGTCCTGAGTTATCTATTGGGCAGGAAAAAAGTGCGTAACTACGACGGATCTTGGACGGAGTGGGGAAACCGAGTACGTGCCCCAATCGAGCGATCGAACTAGATTAAGGGTTTCCGCTGGGCGGAGTAGTGGGGGCTGGAGGTGTTACTGAGCTAGGGGAGACCGGTTGATAGTCCGTCATCTGACTCACCTGTTTTTGTGCCATTCGGTAACCCATGATGTTTAAATCGAAGCTCATAAAGAAGCCCGAGGGAACAGGAATATTGATGGAAGATAATTCAGATGTTTCGTAATTGAAATCCATGCCCTTCATTGTCGCTAAGAACCAAGCCACATCGACCTCCTCGGTTAACTTCCCTTTTGTTTGAATGATGCTGAAATCGTTTTGATCGATCCAGATCGTCCCGCCAACCTTGTTGATGACTTTCTCTTCTCGAGAATTAAAAGGTTGGTCAGGTTTGGGTGAGAACTTGATCACGAAGCAGGGGCGATCCCTGAGCGTCTGATCCGGCATGCGAACATACTTAAAGCGGGGGGCGATTTTCCCCATGTCGAGCATGGCGTTCACTTTTTTTGCGTCTTCCACATCTTTGTTGGAGTCGTCGTCATCGTCGTCCGACTTCTTTTGCTTTGATTGAAGTCCGCGTCCACCGGTTGCACCTGCGTAGGTTGTTTTTTGAGGTGAACTGTCGGTGTCTTTCGAGTCGTCGTTAAAGTCGGCACTAAAGGTGATGTCTTTGCCCGGTTTAATTTTCGCGGTGACGGTCTTGGTTTTATCGGGGATGACCTTGTTATCATCATCGAGACGTTGGGTAACCAGTTTCAGTTGGTAGGTGAATTCCTCGCGGAGTTCTCGGAGTTCCTCATCCCTGCGGATGGCGTTTTGGATGATCTGATCTACGGAAAGTTTTGAGTTCTCAACATTCGTCGTCACAGGGGTAGCTATTGCGGGGGTAGAGGGGGTGGGAGTTGGTTCGTTTGCAGGGACAGCTTTTGCGACCCGCTCATTATTCACCTCTTCGTCTAAAGTGGTTTGGAAGTCGGGGCTACGCCCCGGGTCGCGGGAGTTGACTTGGGCAAGGAGGGGACTTGCCAAGAGGCTGTACCCAAGGAGGAGAAGGTTGTATTTGCGCAAATGCATAGTTCCTCTATCTACCCTATTTATGTCTCACATCAAATTATATATCCCTGGTCCGGTCGAAATCTCCCCTTCTGTTCTGCAGGCATTCGCCAAGCCGATGATTGGGCACCGCGGGAAGGGCTTTCAGGAGCTCTATGCGAGGGTGCAGCCCGGCCTTCGGCAACTATTTCAGACTCAACAGCCTGTCTTCCTAGGGACGGGGTCGGCGTGGTCCGTGATGGAAGCGGCGCTGAGGAATCTGGTCCAAAAGAAGGTGTTGGTTTGCATGAACGGGGCTTTTTCCGATAAGTGGTTCGATGTGGCGCAGAAGTGCGGAAAAGATGCGGGTAAGGTCCAAGTGGAGTGGGGCATGGCGATCAAGCCTGAGATGATTGAGAAAGAGCTTTCGAAGGGCGGGTATGATGCGCTGACTTTAATTCATCACGAGACTTCCACAGGAGTTTTGAGCCCGCTAGGTGAGATTGCGAAGTTAGTCCGAACGAAATTTCCCGATGTGATGCTGATTACGGATACGGTTTCTTCGTTCAGCGTGATGCCGATTCCCTTTGATGAGTTGGGGTTGGACGTGATGTTGTGCGGAACGCAGAAAGCGTTGGCCTTGCCTCCTGGGGCATCCCTCTTTTCCGTAAGCGAGCGGGCGTACGCGAGGGCGGAGAAGGTAAAGGATCGGGGCTACTACTACGATTTTCTTGAATTCCGAAAACAGGCAGAAAGCAACATGACCCCCTGTACGCCGTCCATCTCCCATCTCTATGCGTTGGAGGTTAAGTTGGCGGAGATTGCGAAAGAGGGATTCGTCCAAAGGCATGAGCGCCATCGGAAGAATGCGGAGCGGGGTCGGGCGTGGCTGGCGGCGAATGGGTTCGAGGTGTTCCCTGAAAAGGGTTATGAGTCGCTCAGCCTGACCTGCGGCAAAAACACGCGTGGTGTCGATGTGGCGAAGTGGATTGCGTGGCTCAAGGAAACGCACGGGGCGATTTTTGACGGGGGATACGGAAAGATGAAAGGTCTCAATTTCCGCGTTTCCCACATGGGGGATGAGACGGAGAAAGGGATGGAGGAGTTGTGGGGCCGACTTGCGGACGGGTTGAAGAAAATCGGATAAAGCCTTTAAGCGGCTTTGCGGGATTCTTTGCGTTTGATGAGGGGAGGGCGGTGCCCCTCAGCCACAGCCTGATTGATGATCACCTCCTCCACGTCGTTGCGTGAGGGAATTTCATACATAAGGTCGAGCATCATACCTTCAAGAAGACTGCGGAGAGCGCGAGCTCCCGTGCCTTTTTTGATTGCCGACTCAGCGAGGCAACGGAGGGCATCGCGTGTGAAATTGAGCTTCACCCCCTCCATGCCAAGAAGCTTGGCATACTGGCGAGTGAGAGAATTCTTTGGGTCGGTGAGAACAAGGATGAGCTCATCCACGGTTAGTGGGTTTAAGTGACTCAAAACAGGTAAACGACCAATAAACTCAGGAATCATTCCGAAGCGCAGAAGGTCATCCGGTTCGGTATATCGAAGGAGTCCGAGACCTTCTTCGGTGACTTGGGCTTTTGCAGTCAGGCTCGAGCCGAAGCCCAGCGAACGGCCTCCCATCCTTTTATGAACGATCTCCTCAAGACCCACAAATCCGCCACCGCAAATAAAGAGAATATTCTGGGTGTTGACCTGAATATGTTCGGCTTGGGGATGCTTGCGTCCGCCTTGCGGGGGGACGTGACAAATCGTTCCCTCAAGAATCTTTAGAAGACCTTGCTGAACCCCTTCGCCCGAGACATCCCGCGTGATGGATGCGCTGTCGGA
>JASGCJ010000017.1:0-8649 GCA_030054195.1 Minisyncoccota bacterium | reverse complement strand
ATACAGTTATCGCAAATATAAACCCCAGGCCCCGCGATAAGCTTTTTAACCTCTGCATGGCTTTTGCCACAGAAGGAGCAGAGGGTGAGGTGAGTGGGGCGGGCCATCGGGCACCGACTTTACTTCTTCGTTGATTCCTCTTTGCGGAAGGAGACGACGTGATCGACCAGGCCGTATGTCTTGGCGTCCTCGGCGGACATAAAGCGATCTCGGTCGGTGTCTTTTTCCACCGTTTCAAAGGTCTGGCCCGTGTGGTGAGCAAGGATTTCATTCAGACGCTTTTTTGCACGAAGGATTTCCTGGGCCTGAATGCTGATGTCGGTGGCTTGGCCTTGGGCTCCGCCCAAAGGCTGGTGAATCATGATCCGGGCGTTGGGTAAGCAGTAGCGTTTTCCTTTTGTTCCGGCAGCGAGCAGGACGGCTCCCATGCTGGCGGCTTGTCCGATGCAGTAGGTGTTCACCTCACAGCTGATGTATTGCATGGTGTCGTAAATGGCCAAGCCCGCGGTGACGTAACCGCCTGGGGAATGAACATAGATGCTGACGTCTTTTTTGGGGTCCTCCATTTGCAGGAAGAGGAGTTGAGCGATGATCGAGTTGGCCATGCTGTCATCAATCGCCGTGCCAATGAAGATAATCCGATCTTTGAGGAGGCGGGAGTAGATATCGTAGGCGCGCTCTCCACGCCCCGTCTGTTCAATGACGCTAGGGACAAAGTAGTCGGCTTTAGGATCCATGCTCATGTATGGAATTTACCCGCGAACGGCGTGTTGCAAAAGAAAATCAACGGTTTTTCTGCGCAAAAGGGTGTCAGCAAGTGAGGGTAAGACGTTTGACTTCTGGAGTCTCTTGGCAAAGAGGCGGGCGTCTTGACCCGATTGTGCGGCAAGAATCGCAATTTCTTGGACGACTTCCTGTTCCTCAACTTTCAGGCCTTCGGACTCCGCAATTTTCCGTAGCAGAAAGCTAAGCTTAACGTTCTCCTCCGCATTTTGACCTGCTGTTTTTAGGATATCGTCTTTGTGTTTGATCAGTTCCTCGTTGGAGACGCCGCGGCGCTGGTTTTCCTCCACCAGTCGGGCCACAAGACGGCGGCGCTCGTCTTCGAGGAGAGGCTCAGGAACATCCATTTTGGTCGAGGAGAGGAGGGCTTGGGTCACCGCGTGGCTTTCCTCTGCGCGATGGGCGGAATTTCTTGATGAGGTAAGATCTTCACGAATTCGGGATTCGAGTTCTGCTTTGGGCATTTTATAGTTTTCCTGGCAGAAGGCTTCATCCACATCCGGAACATGCCGCTCTTTCAACTCCACAAGAGTCACCTGATACGTGCCTGTCTGTTTCTGGAGGGAGGCATGGGGGAAATCGGCAGGGAATTTGACTTCTACTTTACGAGTTTCACCTGGCTTCATTCCAAAGAGGGCCGGCACAAATCCTGGCAGGAAAGCGTCGGGTTTAAGTAGAACCCAAAGTTTTTTTGCTTCGCCCACTTGACCTGCTTTGGGGTCTATTTCGAGAATCTTTTTACCCCCACAGGTTCCCTCGAAGTCGAGGATGGCGTAGTCACCCTCTTTAGCCGGACGGGGTTCGAGGGTATGAAAGTGAGCCATAGGTTCGGCCAGTCGAGTGAGGGCGGATTGAATATCTGCATCCGTCACAGGTTCAGGATTTTTCTTTGGAATCTTGAGCCCTTTTGCGGCGGGGACTTTGAATTCAGGAGCGAGATCCACGCGCAGGATAAATTTGAACTTCTTATCCTTTTCGAAATTTGCCTCCTCTACGGCGGGATCGTCTACAAGATGAAGCTTTTCTTTTTCGACCGCGTGACGAAGACCTTCTCGCAGGAGGCTATCTTTGAGCTCATTTTGAATATCGGGGGCGTAGCGACGACGCACCATGTCGAGCGGCGCGTGGCCTGGGCGAAATCCTGGCAGTCGGGCTGATTTTTGGAAGGAGAGAGTGACCTTTTCTTCCGTTAGACGGACCTGATCGGCAGGGATTTCGCCTTTGAGGCGGCGGCGGCAACCGCCCATGTTTTCGAGTGAAACTTTCATATGCAGCCAAGCAACCTACGCGCGTCCGGGCATATAGCCAAGGTCAGATTGGTCAGCGTTTGAGTGAAAACTTGACGGGTATTTCGACAGTGGAGGGTGTGGGCTGGCTGTTGATCTGTTGGGGATGGAAGCGCCACTGTCGAACGGCAGTGGTCGCAGATTGGTCTAAGATCTCATGGCCTGAGCTTTTCAGCAGGGTAAGTGATTCGATATGACCTTGGGCGGTGATTTGCGCGCGTAGAAGAACCGAGCCTTCCCAACCCTTTTTTCTAGCTACGTCAGGATAGATGGGTGCGGAATTTTGGGATGGGTTTGGGCGGGCGAGGACAGTCGAACTGGCAGGGGACGGCGGGAGTTGTGAGGGGGAGGGAGTGGGAAGGAGGCGGGGTGAAGGGTCGGGTGTGGGTAGGGTGGGGGCCAGGGAAGATGGAGTAGGTGCGGTATCGACCGTAGCGGAGGTGGGAAGGGGGGTAGCTAGAACGGGCTCCTGAACTGTTTCAGGTTGGCCTGCGGAGGTTTCGATCATTGTAATTTCGACCGAGAAATCGGAAGGTTGAACTGCAAAATCTTGGGTTGTGGCGATGGAGGGTCGCGAGAAAAAAAGGGTCGCGTGCAGTGCCAAAGAGGCAGTGAACCCGAGAAGGAGAAAAAGTTTATCGCTGGGGGCGGGGTAAAAGAGGGTCATGAGCTATTTTTTGGGATCGTGGACTAGGTTAAATTGAACGATCCCGATCTGCCTGGCTCGATCCATCAAATCGACAAAAAGGCCGTAGTTCATGCTTTGATCTCCGCGAAAATGGATCTTTCGATCTACTTGACCTTGGGATAGGGCGCGGAGTTTCTGATCGAACTGGGAGAGAGATACGGGAGAGCCTTGGAGAGTGATCGATCCTTTTGCATCAACTGACACGAGGATGACCTCCGGGGATGTGTCCGATTGCCCATGCGCTGTGGGAAGCTTGACCTGGAGGGAGGGTAGAGTGAAGGAGGAGGTGAGCATAAAGAAGATTAGTAAGAGAAATACGACATCGATCAGGGGAGCCATATCGATCGAAGTGGTGAGACGTTTGGGTCGAGTAAACATGGGGTTACTGGATGGTAGAAAACTCTTCTTCTTGGGCGCGTTGACGGGGCTTGGTGGTGACAGTGGAGGGGGAGGACGGACTCAAAAGATCATCTAGGGACGTGACAGCCATTTCCATTCGGCGTGCGATTTTATCCGCATGACCTTCAAATGCGTGGTACAGAGCCATGCAGGGGATTGCGACCACCAAGCCAAATACTGTTGTGAGAAGGGCCTCCCAGATTCCGCCCGCCAAGTCGGAGGGTTTGACGGTGCCTTGAATGGATTGAATTTGTGAAAACGCAACGACCATGCCGATGACGGTTCCAAGTAGACCCACGAGAGGGGCCAAGTGGGCAAGAGCGGCGAGAATACGCAGATTTTTCTCTACTGATTCGAGGGCCACAGACCCTGTGCGACGAACGTTGTCCTGACGGACTTTTTCGGGGCGGTTTAGTTGCTCGAGATAAGTTTGAGCTACACGGGCAACCGGGTGGCGACAGGGAATGGCCATGGCCAAGCCTGCGGCCGGTCCTGACTTCCGAATTTTTGCTAAAAGTGATTCGAACCAGCGATCGGGGGAGTAGCCGTATGATGCGTAGGTGAGGAATCTCTCCACAGCAACGGCACAAGCGACGAGGGAGAAGGCCAGGAGTACCCACATGAGAGAGCCTCCTCGATGAAAGAGTTCGCTCATAGACATTGAGTTCATGTCGCAAGGGTAAGAAAGGGCTTTTTGAGAGTCACGAAAAAAAATGAGACACAGTCTCAATAAATATATTGATCATGAGATTGCGTCTCAGTATCTTTAAGGGCTCATGGGTTTGGTTTTTCTGAAATATCTGCCGTTTAGCGTTGTCCTGTTCAGTTTTGGAATCCGTTTGGAAGCGCAAACCCTCTCTTTAACCAACACAGTTGAGGAGGGGACGTTGGGCAAGGGGGCAGGTGATGAGGTTGTGCGCTTGCAGCAGGTGGAAGTTGAGGCGGACTATGACGTTCAGACTCGTTTACCCTTCCTGCCCGATGTGGAGGGAACGCGGATCAATGCAGGAAAGCGAACCTCGAATATTGATGCGCACTACCTGCCAGAGTTGAAAGACGATAACTGGCGTCAGATCACGGCAACGACACCCGGGTTGGTTGTGCCTGAGGAGACGACTCCACTCACCAGCATGGCGTATCGAGGATTTGATCCTCACAGATTGCAAAGTTTTCAGGTCCTGGAAGACGGAATTCCCATTCAAGCGGACATGATTGGGTATCCTGAGGCGTATTACCTTCCCCCAACCTATCCGATGGAGACAATGGAGTTTATTCGAGGGGGCGCAGCTCTCATGTACGGACCCCAACCTGCAGGAGCGATAAACTTCGTGATGCGAAAACCTCCCACCGATAAAAAATTCACGGCAGAGTCGGTGACGCTCGGGGGAAGTTTCGATTATATTTCCAGCTTTAATTCCGTTGGAGGTACCGTGGATCAGGTCGGCTATTACGGGTGGTTTAATCACCGCCAATCGCAAGGCTTTCGGGAAGCCAACAGCCAGTACGATCTGAACAACGGGAATTTAACTTTGGCCCTCGATGCGGAGACAAAGCACCGCTGGTATTTTAAGCTAAACGGCTATGAGGAGTGTCATGGGGAGCCAGGCGGATTACGGCTGAACAATGACACGGCCCGAACTCCCGTAAATTATAACGAGGATCGAAACGCAACTTCCCGTTTCAACGACCAGTTTGAGCTGAGCCGGTACGCAGTTTCCGCCATTCATGAGTCGGAATTCGACGAGGACCTCTTTTTTTCGTATCGGGTGTGGTTTGACTACTATCGTCGGTGGAGTCGAAGACAAGAAGGGGGTGGTTTCGGAACACTTCCTATTTCGCAAACCACCCAGATTGAGACCCAGCAGTTTTATACTTGGGGAATGGAGCCTCGGTGGCGGTGGGATTGGGACATGGGGGGCGAGTCTCAGACGCTGACTGCGGGTTTTATGGTTTATAACACGACCTCCCCAAGAACTGACAAGCAGGGGCTGACTCCCACCTCAAACACGGGTCAGATCCGCAATCAAAGTGATCGCTCTGTTTGGTACGCACCCTTCTTTGTGGAGAACAAGTTTACCGTTGGGGATCTATCGGTCGTTCCTGGGTTCCGGATGGAAAACATATGGCAGTCGGTGGATGAGACGATCAATCAGTCGAAATTTGCAGCAGGCCAACCGATTGGAAGTCAGACGCAAAATAACTTCGTCCCGCTGATCGGATTGGGTCTGGAGTATACGTTGCCCCAGGAGATGGCGATGTATGCGAACGTTTCGGAGGCGTACCGTCCTCCCACTTTTGCCCAAGCTGTTCCCACAGGCCCGAATTTGCGAGTCTCTGGAAATTTGCAGGAGGGCACCGTTTGGAACTATGAGGCGGGTTGCCGCGGGAATCCGACGGAGTGGCTGACCTTCGATACGAGTGGATTCTGTGTCGACTATTCGAATCAGATTGGTGAGACCGCGGTCGGTGGGATCAATACGGTCAGTAACTCGGGTCGGTCTCGGGTGTACGGTTGGGATCTTCTTTTGCAGGTGGATCTGGTGGGAATCGCCGATGGTATTGCTCACCAGCAGATGGGTTGGGGGGATTTGCAGGATGGAAAGACAGCCGGTTGGTCAAAAGAGTATGGGGCCCTTTTCTTTTACACGGCTTTAACTTTGCAGAACGGGAACTTTATTAATGGACCCAATGATGGAAAAACCCCGCAGTACCTATCGAACTACGTTTACAAGACGGGCCTTGTGTATGATTGGCAATCCAAAGTGAAGGCCTCATTTCTTGGAACGTATGTCGGGCACAGTTACGCCAGCGATAATAACCTGACAGGGTCAGACTCCCGATTTATCCCTGCCTACAATGTTTGGGACCTCACGTTGGAGGCAAAGTTGTGGAATGAGTACGTCAGCGTCGTGGCAGGCGTAAACAACCTTTTTAATAAACAGTACTATTCCCGAATTCGGGGAGATGGAATTGATCCTGCCATGCCAAGGAACTGGTATGGGGGGCTTAAAATTATTTTTTAGAAGCTGGCTTAACAGTCCGACTGTTTCGAGGGCAGACCCCTTTATCCCGAAGTGCATCACATGTGGCCTCAATTTGTAAATTCACGCGTTTCGGGCTGAAACCGTGATCCTTTGTCACAATCGATTCCCGTACGTCCAGGCAGTGGTCGTGAAACTCGACAATCTTTTGGCAGTCCACACAGACAAAGTGTCCATGGCGGGGGTGGTCGGCAAAATTAGGATCGTACAGCGGGGTGGATTGGCCGATGCCGACTTGACGTAGAAGTCCTGCGCGGACGAGAAAGGAGAGGGTGCGGTAGACAGTCGCTCGAGAGACCTTGCCATCTTTTTTGCGGGACTTTGCGAGAAGGGATTCAGCCGTGAAATGCTCCCGATTGGCGAAAGCAACCTCGGTGATGGTTTTACGCTGGGACGTAAGGCGCAACCCTTGCGTGCGCATCGTTTCAAAAGCGCGGGCCTGAGGGGTATGGGTTGGTGCGGTAGTCGGACTATTCATGGGGAACAAGAGTGGGGGCCTTCAGAGTGGAATTGGGTGTGCCTTCACGCGGAACTTTAAGGGCTTTGAGGAATCGCTTCACAGCAGGAGAGACCATTCGGCTGGAACGAGACACGATTCCTAATGGACGAATAATTTCGGGGCCTTGGTGAGGCAGAATTACCAGAGATCCTTTTGCTAGTTCGGTACTGATCGCGGAGGTGGGGAGAAAGGCTATTCCCGCATTAATTTCGACCGCTTGTTTCAATGTTTCGACATTATCAAACTCCATCATGGGTTGAAATTTGAGACCCCGTGCGGCAAGGATGCGGTCGAGTCCTTGGCGAGTCGGCATTTCCGGGGCGAGCGATATGATCTTGCTCTGGGCAAGATCCGGAAGGTTGATCGGACCTTTTTTGAGAAGGGGATGGCCAGGGGCACAAATGATGTGGAGGGTATCCTTCTTAAACGTTTCTACCTTGAGGCCTTTTCGGGGAGATGGAAATGCGACAAAGCCGACGTCGGCATCCCCTGCGGCAACCGATTCGTACACTTCGTTGGAGCGGCGGTAATCGACCTGAATTTTGACTTGGGGAAACGCTTTGAGAAAATCTTTGATGTAGGGGGGTAGTTCATGAAGACCCAAGCTGGGAACGGCGACCAATCGGATGGTTCCGGAGATGATGTTTCGCATCTCCTCCAACTGATGTTGAAACCTTTGGTAGTAGGAAATGATTTCCCGACTGGCCTCATAAAGAAGCTGGCCTTCCCGTGTCAGGGCAAACTGCTTGCTGGTGCGCTCGAGAAGGGGAACGCGAAAGCGGACCTCAATGGAGCGTAGTTGCTGACTTACGGCAGATTGGGTAATGCCATTGAGGCTGGCCGACCGGCTAAAAGAGCGAGTCTCGACAAGATCTCGGAACACTCGAAAAGACTCTACTTGCATAAGATCAGTATTATTATCCAGCCTTATTCGTAATGCAAACCAAGCCTAGCTAATCATGAGCGACCTTCTTGAGAAAAACTATCACTCGATCCAGAAGCAGATCGCTTTATCGGCTGAGAAAGTCGGTAGGGATCCCGGATCCGTGCGTATGCTGGCAGTGAGTAAGAAGATGGAGGCGGAAAAGATCCGTGTGATCTGGCGTTTAGGACATCGGCTTTTTGGGGAGAATCGGGTTCAGGAGGCAAAAGTGAAGATTCCAGAAATGCCCGTGGGTGGGGAGTGGCACTTCATCGGAGGTTTGCAAACCAACAAGGCGAAAGATGCGGTTGAGTGTTTCGATGTGGTGGAGTCGGTGGATCGGCTCGAGTTGGCTACGGAGCTACAAAAAAGGTTGGAGTTGGCGGGAAAAAAGATGCGTATCATGGTGGAGGTGAATGTGGGGGGAGAGGCGGCCAAGCATGGGTGTTCACCGGAAGGGGTGGGGGAGTTATTGAAATCGATTCAAGGTAACTCTCGTTTGGAGGTGATTGGATTGATGGCGATTCCACCGTTCCGTGAAGATCCGGAGATGGCGCGGCCGTTCTTTTCGAAACTACGGGAGATTCGGGATCGTCTCCAAGAAACCCACGAGGTGCATTTGCCCGAGTTATCGATGGGCATGAGTCACGATTTTCCTGTGGCAATCGCGGAGGGTGCGACGATCGTACGGATTGGAACCGCACTTTTCGGCCCCCGAAGCGCGTGAGACGAACTCTTCCTAAAGCCTTTTATTCAAAAAAGAATCCTGTTTGTGTTGCGAAACAATTATTAGGGAAAGTTCTTTGGGTTCGATACAAGGGGGTGTGCTGCCGAGCCAGAATTGTGGAGACGGAGGCTTATGGAGGAAGGTTGGATCGGGCTTCCCATGCTTGGCGGGGCAGAACAAATCGGAACGAGTCGATGTTTGGAGCTCCTGGAACGGCTTACGTGTACTTGTGCTATGGGATTCATCGCATGTTCAATGTGGTGACTGGACCTACGGGCTGGCCTGCGGCAGTTCTCATTCGAGG
>JASGCJ010000016.1:30708-36227 GCA_030054195.1 Minisyncoccota bacterium | reverse complement strand
GTAGGAAGGTTTCTTATCGGGGGATTTTGAGGTAGAGTCCAAGTATGGGAACAGTCATCGATTCCAAGGCTATGCCGGACGCGTCAGGTCACTTTGGGGCCTATGGGGGGAGGTATGTTCCAGAGACGCTTGTTGCCCCGCTCGAGGAGTTGGCGGCTGAATTTGCTCGCGCTCAGAAAGACCCAGCCTTTTTGCATGAACTTAAGGAAATGAGGCGTGATTTTACGGGTAGACCCACGCCCCTCTACTTTGCGGAACGACTAACCGAGCAGTGTGGCGGGGCAAAAATTTATCTGAAAAGGGAAGACCTGCTTCATACGGGAGCGCACAAGATCAACAATGCACTTGGCCAAGTGATTCTGGCCCGTCGGATGGGCAAAAAGCGGATTATTGCTGAGACGGGGGCTGGGCAGCACGGAGTCGCGACGGCCACCATGGCGGCACGGTATGGGATGGAGTGTATTATTTATATGGGGGAAGAGGACATGCGGAGACAGGCGCTGAATGTGACTCGAATGAGGCTTTTAGGGGCCAAGGTGGTGGGGGTAACGGCTGGCCAGAAAACCTTGAAGGAAGCGGTGAACGAGGCGATGCGAGATTGGGTTACCAATGTTCGGACAACACACTACGTCCTCGGCACAGCATACGGTGCGCATCCTTATCCGTACATGGTGCGCGAGTTTCATCGTGTGATTGGGGAAGAGGCCCGCGCGCAATTGATGCAGAGAGAGGAGAAACTTCCTGATGTGATTTGTGCATGTGTGGGTGGAGGCAGTAATGCGATTGGAATCTTTTATGCGTTCTTGAATGATTTGGGTGTCCGATTGGTAGGAGTTGAGGCGGGGGGTGAGGGAATTAAGCCTGGTAGACATGCAGCGCGCTTCCAGGGGGGGAAGCTTGGCGTATTACAAGGGTCTAAATCATTCCTGCTGCAAGATGCGGATGGCCAGATTGAGTCAACTCACTCGGTTTCAGCAGGTTTGGACTATGCGGCCGTGGGGCCCGAACATTGCCATTTAAGAGAGATTGGTCGTGCTGAGTATACTTACGCGACAGATGATGAGGCGCTGAATGCTTTTTCGACCCTTGGAAAAATAGAGGGCATCTTGCCCGCGCTGGAGACGGCTCACGGCGTTGCTTTTGCCATGAAAGAGGCCCCACGCTTGAAGAAGGACCAGATTATTTTAGTGAATCTTTCAGGACGTGGGGACAAAGATGTGAACGAGGCAGCCCGATTTTTACTGAAGGATTAAAAAACTAGATTTGGACCTTACAAGATTCCCAATTGGTGTGAGGCAAAAATGAATCGGGTTGTGATGACTTTTGCCATTTTATGACCTCGGGCAGAAAACTTTGCGAGGGTAGGTGCGTTGGTGACTGGGATGGTGAGAGTTAGAAGAACAGCATCGCGGTAATCTTGCCAAGCTTCGTGAGATGGATAGTTCCGTACTTTGTGTCGAAGAAGTTCACGGTGCCAGAGGTGAAATAGCTCCACATGTTGCATTAAGGTAAGGGGGTTTCGCGAGCTGCCTCCGGCGAGTCGAGCGAGGTCAAAGGCTGGGCATCCGACAAACGAGAGGCCCCAATCGATAAAGCGAACTGTTTTTCTCTGAAAAAAAATGTTGTCGGATCGGAGATCCCCGTGAACGAGAGCAAAAGGGCGTTTTTTAAGACGAGCCAGAACAGAAAGGACGCGATCGGGTAGTGTGGAGAAGAGATCCTTATTTTTGTCTGAAAGATTGGCCCAGCGCAGGAATCGGGGAAGGTTCTGTTTCAACTGATGGGCGCGCATGTAGTGATGCAGGGGCAAGCCTTTAGCTTTTTTCAAAGCGGGGGAATTCCAGAATTGTGCATGGACTTGGGCTATGGCGAGAACAGCGGAGCGTAAATCCTTCCATTCAAGTCCACGAATCTGATCGATATTTCGGGCTTTTTTTATCTCCTCCATCAAAAGGAGACCATCCGATCCATGATCCGCAGAGGCCCCATAATACAAGTGGGGGGAGTGCTTTCCGCGGAAAGGGATGAGCAGGTGGTACGCCGCAAGTTCTCGATCAAAAACATGAAGTTCTTTGGCCCACCGTTTCCGTTCTGCAATATTGGTTCCGACCTTTAGAATGTAACCCTTAGGATCACCCGTGCGGGTTGCATAAAAAGTCTGGCTTAGAAAACCAAGCGAACGTGTCGGCCGAAGAGCAAAGCGGGAACTTTTCAAGGTTGGGACTGAGGGATTCGCAAGACTTGGCCTGGGCGAATCACAGAGCTTTTCGGGATTTGGTTTAGCGTACGAATCTGCTCTGCTGTGGCAGAGACACCTTGTTTCTCCAGCTCACGGGAGATCTGAATCAGGGTATCGCCTTGCTTTACGGTGTACGTTGCTGGCGGATTCTTTTGAAGGGAGGGCGGTGGTGTTGTCTTGAGGGTTCTTTTACCAAGGAGCTTACGAAGCTGTTCGGAGGGAGAGGCGAAGTTTAATGCCTGGCCATCTTGTAAGAGAAAAGATGCAACACCAATCACGCGGCCTTGGGAGTCCAGAACAGGGGATCCGCTTGACCCTTGAGATATTGGGGCGCTGATTTGAAGCACATCCCGCTTCTCCTTTGGTAGGCGACGGCGGGCGGATACGATGCCTTCGGTCAGGGTTCCCTCTAGCCCTAAAGGGCTTCCGATAATTGCAATACGGGTTCCCGCCTCAGCCGATCCATCAGGTGCAAGAGTGAGAAAAGGTAAGTCTTTTGCATCGAATTGAATGAGTGCGAGGTCGTTTCTAGGATCAGTGGCTATAATTCGTGTAACGGGAAATAGGCCTCCATTTTCCGCTTTTGCAATGATGGTGTGAGCTTCAGCAACGACATGCTGATTGGTGACAAGAAGTCCATCAGAGGAAACTAGAAAACCTGTTCCTGCGCCGATGGTTTTTCCGTCCTCGTCTTGAAGTACAAGCAGGTAGACCGCAGGGCGAGTTTGCTTCGCCAATGCACGAAGGTCGGGTGCCTCATTGGCGGCGTTTAGGACCAGAGAAGCCGAGAGGAGTAGGGCAAGAAGCAAGCAGTGCATCTATTTGAGTTAAGAGAATTTCTGTAAAGAGGCGAGTTCTTGTCGGTGGGGAGAGATTGCGGCAACGGGGGGTCATGAGGCATGATGGAGAAGATGAAGTTCGGAGGGTTTTTAAAATTTATTGGGACGGTAATTCTTGGGCTTTTTGGGGTAATCTTTACGTTACTTTTCGAGCCTAACGTATTTCGGGGGGTGACCCTCCCTTTGGCGGCTCGTGCGGTGGGTTGGAAAGCAAGAGCGGAATCGGCTCGCCTCACCCCTTTGGGCAAACTTCAGATCGAGGGAATGGAGTTAGTGAACCCTGCGAAGTCTCGGGTTGATCTGGATTCGGCACTGGTTCTTCTGGATTTGGAGAGCTTGCTGACGGGAAAACCTGAAATTATTGAGGCGGATTTTAAGTTTGGGTTGATTGATCTTGAATGGGATGAGAGTTCTGCAAGCCAATCTTTACCTGAAATTCCCTTCGCTTTACGGGAAGCAAATCTTGAAATTATTGAGGGCAGAATACGAAAAGGAGCGGGAGCTTGGATTTTGGGCAGGGTCAAAGTGCAGGCAAAGGGGTGGGATGGTCAATCACCCCGTGAAATTCAGGGAAAGATCGACAAACTTTCTTGGAACGGGCGCGGCCAAGAGGAGTTGACTGGCTCGGCAGGATTTCAGGCACAGAAAAGCGTGGGGGTAGGGAAGTTGGCCCTTTGGGATGGGCAGCTAACCGTAGATTTAAACACCGTGGTGGATTTTCCTCCTGTGGAGTTGGTGGCTCCGTGCCGGCTGGTCTTGCAGGGGCAAATCAGTAGTTCCCCGGATGGTGATTGGAAAATGGAAAAGATGCACGGCGCGTGGGAGGGAGTGGGAGGGGTGAAGGTGGCGACCTCTGCGACCGGGCAATGGAATCGGGTCGGGGATTGGGGTGTGGATCTTTCATTGGATCCTGTGGATTTAGACGTGGTGGGGCTTCTATTCCAAAGTCGGGGCGTGAAATCGGTTGGGGGAAATCTTGGGGGTGTAATTCACCTTGAGGGAGGAGATCGTAAGCCCGTTCAAGGAAGGGCAAAATTGCAGGGGCAAGGGGTGCAGATTGTATCGGGCTTAGGTCTGTTGTGGCCCGCGCGTCCTGCTGAATTTGCGGGGAGTGTTGAAGGTGCCTGGACAGCAGAAGGTAAAAATCTTCTGATCAAAAATTTTCAGGTCGAACTCGGACAAAAAGGGGGTGCAAGAGATTTACAGGCGAGCTTGGATCGTCCTGCAGAGTTTTGTTTTCAGGATGCTCTTCCGAAGTCGACTGAGACTGCGACCTTGCAGTGGGCTTCTCAAGGAATGGAGTTAGCTGCAGTTGTCCCTCTCTTTGTGTCGCCTAAAAATCTGAAAGTTCAGGGTGGACAGCTTTCGGCGAAAGGAGAGGCAAAGATTCAGGGCGGAAGTATTCAAGTTACCGGGAGTATTACGAGCCGTGCGATGCGTGCTAGCGGAGATTGGATTCAGGGTGATCTGCAGGGGGAGTCTGTTGGAGTGCAGTTTCGAGGTATTTTCGAAGGAGGAAAAAAAATTCGTTTGGAGGAGGCGAATTTTCAGGCGGCTTGGGCGGGGGGTGAGGCTCAGGATTTAAAAGGAAAAGTAACGGCTGAGTGGGATATATCGAAGCGGCAGGGTTGGGTGATCGCCGATGGGGAGGGGGGATTGGCAGGCTTAGGCCAAGCGTGGTCGGGTGCAAAACTTTGGCCTGATTCAGGGCTAGTAAAGTTGCATTTGGAGTTCTCTGGGAATTTACAGGATCAGGGGAAGGGGTTGGTTTCTCTGTCGTTAGACAATATGCATTGGGCTGGAGAGGTAGCGACCCCTTGGCGAGCGAGAGTGTCGTCTGAAGTGATCCATCAAGCTGGTCAGTGGAGGTTGCCTGAATTTGTTGGGCAGGCGGATCGAGGAGGCCAAGTTTTACTCAATAGCAAGGGGGTTGTGGAGTGGACACCGTCAAAAGGAGAGGGCAAGGGAGATTTGGAAATTATGAGGGTTGAGTCGTCGTGTCTCGTGCCGATTCTAGGTTTGGTAACTCCCAACTGGAAGTGGCAGACAGCGGCGGGTTCGGGATTTTTTCATTTTGAGAGGCAGGGGAGTCAGGATCGAGTGAGGGCGAAAATGGATGGAGCGATTACGGTGGAGACAGGGACTCCGGAGCAGTCGAGGTTGGTTGATTTTTCCTCAATTCAGGGTGGAGTTCAGGCGACTTGGCCTTCGGGAAGTTCAGGAAAGCTATCTGTAGAGGAGTTGTCACTCCAAGCACGCCATCGAGATGGGAGTGACGCTTTGAAGGCTTCTTTGGATCAAGTTATGACACTGGAAAAAGTGGGAAAAGGGGAGTGGCGACCTGGGGGGCAGGAGGTCGCAACGGGTTCGGTTGAATACACAGGTTGGCCGATCGGTTTATTCGCGCCTCTTATTTTCCCGAATGCAAAAGAGACGTCCCT
>JASGCJ010000016.1:19794-30608 GCA_030054195.1 Minisyncoccota bacterium | reverse complement strand
ATGACTCTTCAGGCTGAGGTGGGGGATTTAAAGGATGGGGGACGAACGATTGGATATAGTGTGGTAATCCCCGATTTCTCGGGTGGGCCTGTGGGGCGAGGTGGTGTGACTGGGGCTGAGGTGCGCAGCCAAGGCATTTTGAGTTGGAATCAAGGTTGCCAAGCGATCAAGGAGGTGGAGTTAACCGCAAAGAGCGCAAATGGAAATTTATCATTGAGCAAGCTTACATGGCAACGTGATGGAGCATGGGCGTGGGAGGGTGCGCGTTTCTCTGAAGGTTGGGTTGCTTGGCTTGTTAATCCTTGGCTCGAGCCTAGTCGCTGGGTGGATGGAGATGTGATTCTTGGCCCTGGGTTCTGGCAACCTGCTGAGTATGGGGGAAGTGGTGAGTTGGATTTGAGTTTGGTGGGAGCGCGCTTGGTTGAGAATCTAAAGGAAGAGGATATTTCATTTGGACTCAGTGGTAGCTTTGATTACGACACTCGAACAAAAAGTTTGGCTTTCAAAGATGGAACTCTGGTTTCGACCAAATATAAAGACGACCCCGTCATAATTCCTACCCTTCGGGCAGGGAAAAACTCGGTAACGGCTCAGTTCAGGGGAGGAACGCTCGACTTACGGGGTCTTCTGGCTCAGACAGAGAGAATTCGAAATGCCAAGCCCGTGGCTGGGACACCGCCCCCGGTTGCCGATCCTTGGAAGGTAGATCTCAGCTTAGATTTGGCGAAAATCATCGTGGAGGAGGCAGAGGTCGGGCCGATTCGCGTTCCTCGGTTCCGTTGGGGGCCTGAAGGAATTTATTTGGAGCCTTCGGTGGTGCAGGTCAAGGGGGGGGTGATTCGGGCTTCGCTCGTTCAGGCCACGGGATCGAATCAACCTTTCCAAGCGAATCTAGTCATGAATAAGTTCCCGCTGGGTGCGATTTTAGGGAATGTAATCACGGATGCGAATGGGCCGATCGGGGGTTGGATCGATTTGCAAATGGCAGCTCAAGCGGCAAAACCGACTTTGGAGGAGTTGCGGAAGTCATTGAGCGGGCAGGGTAGCTTTCGTTTGTATCAAGCACACTTGGAGCGGCTGCCGTCCTTAAAGAAGGCGTTAGTGGCGGCGGGAACTTTTTTGGGATCCAGTTTTATCGCAGGAAGTGAGATTAATGATTTAGGCTCGAACTTCACTTTGCAGGGAGAACGGATCAACGTGCCCGACCTGAAAGTCAGTGGAACGGCGTTGTCGGCCAATCTGGACGGTTGGCTTAACTGGTGGAGCCAAACGTTGGATTTTAATTTGAAGTTTGCTTTGACCAAAGAGGCGATGCAGAGCAGCGGGCAACTGCAGGGCGTGATGACCCAGCTGGTTGGATCGAGCAACGATTACTATACGAAAATTCCTGGTTCGGCCACGATCACGGGAACGATTCAGGATCCTAAGGTGAATATGGATGTTTCGAAGATGTTGGCAGAGGCTGGAATTAATCTGCTGATCAATGCACCTGTAGGTATTTTACAAGGGGCTGGGGGTGCGGCTGGGAGTGCAGCTGGGGCCGCGACTCAGCCTGCGGGGGCAATCTTGCAGGGGGTGGGGAATTTATTTAAGTGGTGAGGCGGTTGAAAAGGGTTTCAGTCGCGGGGCGTTCCCTTTAGGATTTCATGATGCGTAGCATGACCGGTTTTGGTTCTATCGAGGTGGCGACCCAACATGCCCGAATCCGAATTGAGGTCTCCTCGGTTAACAAAAGAGGACTTGAGGTTGTTGTTTTCACCCCTGGAGATCTTGCGCGTTTAGAGAGACAGATTCGCGAAGATGTAGCGGATGCAGTGGCACGCGGAAAAGTAACAGTGGCCCTTCACCTTGAGGCTGGTGCGAATCGTCAGGCCCGAAGTTTAGATCTAAGCAAGGCTTCGGCCTATGCAGTACAATTGAAGAGTGCAGGAAAAAAACTAGGGGTGCAGGGTGGTCCCTCTTGGTCGGATCTTTTGGGTTTACCTGGGGTTGTCGTGAGTTCGGGGCCTATGGTTGTTCCAGCAGATGACCGAAAGATTTTGGCAGGAATTCGAAGTGCGGTAAGGAAAATGGTGGAATCACGAGAACGGGAAGGTGTGAGGATGGTTGCCGGGTTGCGCATCCACTTGCAAAAGATGGACGGGATTCGCAAAAAAATGGAAAAGGCGGCAGGTGAGATGAGAAAAAAGCAGGGACAACGGATTTGTGCTCGAATTCAGGAATTGGCGGGGGAGGCGGGAGTGGTGTTGGAACCGGAACGGGTGGTTCGGGAGGTGGCGACGGCGGCGGATCGGGGTGATGTAACGGAGGAATTGGGTCGGATTCGGGCTCATCTCATGGAGGCAGTTGGGTTGGCGAGCACGAGGGCGCCTGGGGGTCGGACCTTGGAGTTTCTCATTCAGGAATTGCAGCGTGAGGTTAATACAGTGGGATCTAAATCCGGAGATTTAGGCTTAACCAGATTAGCCATTGGTTTTAAATCAGAACTGGAGAAGTTACGTGAACAGGCGGCCAATCTTGAATAATTTTACGCGCTCCGGAATTCTCTTTGTTGTTTCAGCACCCTCGGGCACTGGGAAGACGACTCTTTGTACGCATGTGCGTCAGACTCCGGATCTGGTGTATTCGATCAGTTGCACCACGCGTCCGATTCGGCCTGGTGAGAAGGACGGTATAGACTATTTTTTCTTGAGCAAAGCAGAGTTTGAGAAGCGCATGAAGGCGGGGGATATGCTGGAGACGGCCGATGTTTACGGCGAATATTATGGGACACCCAAGACTCCTGTTTTAGAGCATTTGGCTCAGGGGCGAGATGTGCTGCTGGATATTGATGTACAAGGGGCACGGCAGATTCGGGCCAGCCAAGATGTGAAAATTAAAGCGGCTCTTGCGGATATATTTATTATGCCTCCTGATTTAGGGGAACTAAAGAGGAGGCTGGAGGGGAGGGGGACGGAGAATGCGAAACAGATAGCGACTCGGATTGAGGCTGCGGATGGGGAGATGGCGGATTGGAAGAGCTATCGCTATACGATTTTAAGTAGTTCTATGGAGGAGGATCTGATCAAGTTTCGTGCAATTATCCGTGCGGAAAGATATTTGAGTCGGAGGCTCGATTTACAACATGGCTGAAAAAAATCGTCCTTGCGTGGTTTTGGGGGTGACGGGCTCTATCGCAGCGTTCCGAGCTGCAGATCTGGCGAGCGCTATGGTTCAAATGGGTTGGGATGTACATGCGGTTTTGACAGCGGACGGCGAACGTTTTTTGCCGGCTTTGACCTTGGCGGCACTGACCCATCGTTCGGTACACACTTCTCTGTGGGAGGAAGGCAAAGAGGGGCGAATGGGACATTTAGATCTCGCACGGGAGGCTGATGTGGTGGTGGTGGCGCCTGCAAGTGCAGACTGTATCGCTAAGACAGCGCATGGTTTAGCTGGAGACGTTTTAGGGGCGGTGCTTTTGGCGACCGATGCACCTGTGATCATGGTACCCGCGATGAATACGAATATGTGGAAGCATGCAGCGACACAGGCGAACGTGAAGTTGCTGGGGCAACGCGGGGTAGCATGGGTCGGGCCAGCGGAGGGTCGCTTGGCTTGTGGAGCCGAGGGCCCTGGCAGGATGGCACCCGTGGTAGAAATTGTTGATGCGCTAGAGAAGATCGTGGGAAAAAAATATGGAAAAAAGTAAGATGAGCCATCCACAGAAGTACAAGCCTGCCGCCGGTTTTGTGAAGCATGCTTCCTTCCGCATTCCTTCTCGTTATAAATCGATGCATCAAGAGTCATTGAGGCAGCCTGAAAAATTCTGGGGTCGGATTGGGAAACAGGAGTTGGCTTGGTTTACTCAACCGAAAAAGACTCTGGATTGGAAATCTCCTTTTGCGAAGTGGTTCGTGGGTGGAAAACTCAATGTGAGCTTCAACTGCTTGGACCGGCATCTAGAGGGACCGAGACGGCATAAGGCGGCCATTGTTTTTGAGGGAGAGCCTGGGGATGTCCGGGTGTTGACGTATCAGCAGTTACACGATGAGGTTTGTCGTTTTGCGAATGTGCTGAAAGGCGAAGGGGTGAAAAAGGGTGATCGGGTAATGATTTATCTACCGATGGTGCCTGAGGCGGCGATCGCGATGCTCGCGTGTGCACGGATCGGGGCTGTTCATAGCGTGGTCTTTGGGGGTTTTAGTGCAGAGTCCTTAAAGGACAGGATTCAGGATTGTGGAGCTCGGCTGGTGATCACTGCGGATGGAGGATACCGAAGGGGGCAGGTCGGCCCCTTGAAACCGAATGTAGATAGTGCGGTCGCGGCTTGTCCGGAAGTTCGGAGGGTAATTGTCTTGAAGCGGACGGGACATATTTCACAACTCAACGAGATCGATCGTTGGTGGCATGAGTTGGTGGCGAAGCAACCTGCCTCGTGTCCGCCTGAAAAGATGGATAGTGAGGATCCGCTTTTTATTCTCTACACAAGTGGAAGTACGGGGAAGCCGAAGGGGATTCTTCACACAACGGCCGGTTATCTGTTGGGAGCTCACTTAACGACGAAGTGGGTATTCGATCTAAAGGAGACGGATCTGTTTTGGTGTACAGCGGATGTTGGCTGGGTGACGGGGCACAGTTATACGGTTTACGGAGCCTTAAGTAACGGCACGACCACTCTGATGTATGAGGGGGTGCCGAACCAACCTGAGCCCGATCGGTTTTGGGAAATCATCGAAAAGCATCGGGTAAACATTTTCTATACAGCACCGACGGCGATACGTTCATTCATCCGTTGGGGGGATCACTGGATTCAGAAGCACGACCTTTCTTCTCTGCGACTGTTGGGGTCGGTGGGGGAGCCAATCAATCCAGAGGCTTGGCGTTGGTATCATAAGGTGATTGGCGGGGAGCGGTGTCCGATTGTGGATACGTGGTGGCAGACGGAGACGGGAAGTCATCTGATTACCACACTGCCTGGAGTACACGCGACAAAGCCCGGGTCGGCTGGATTGCCTTTCTTTGGTGTGGATATGGCTGTCGTGGATGAGAAGGGCAAAGAAGTGAAGGCAGGAGTTCAGGGTAAGTTGGTTGTGAGGAAACCATGGCCTTCGATGTTGCGGACGATTCATGGAGATCCCGAGCGGTACGCAAAAACGTACTGGAGCGAAGTGTCTGGATGTTACTTTACTGGGGATGGAGCCAAAAAAGATTCTGACGGATACTTTTGGATCTCGGGTCGTATTGATGATGTGCTCAATGTTTCAGGGCACCGATTGGGCACGGCAGAGGTCGAGAGTGCTCTGGTGACCCATCCTGCGGTGGCGGAGGCTGCCGTGGTTGGAAGGCCCGATGATTTAAAGGGTCAGGCGGTGGTTGCTTTTGTGACCTTGAAGGCAGGGAACAAGTCTGGATCTGAGTTGGTTGCCGCGCTGAGGGAGCGGGTGAGCAAGGAGATTGGCCCGATTGCCAAGCCGGATCAGATTCGGTTTGCTGAAGCTTTACCCAAAACGAGAAGTGGAAAGATCATGAGGCGGTTGCTGAAGGAAGTGGCGGCTGGTGGTGCCGTGAAGGGAGACGTGACTACGTTAGAGGATCTGAACGTTATTGCGGCGCTCCAGTCGGGATCTGGAGAGGAGGGCTAATATGTCGTGGCGCTTATGTCCTTCGGAAACGGCTTTACTGGTCGTGGATGCGCAGGAGAAGTTAGTTGCTGCGGTGCAGCAACCTACTGACTGGCTCGAGCGCCTTGAGATACTGGTCAAAGGAGCGAGTTTATTAGGGGTTCCGATTGCGATTACCGAGCAGGTGCCGACTAAATTAGGAAGGACGGTGCCCGCCATTGTTCAAGCAGCAGGGAAGTCATGTAAGCCGATTTCGAAAACAAAATTTTCAGCAGCAGAGCAGGGAAAAATCTTCTCCAAAAAGCGGATTTTGGTGGCTGGATGTGAGGCGCATGTGTGTATTCGGCAAACCGTTTATGATTTGCGGCTTAAGGAGTTGACACCGATTGTAGTAGCAGACGCGGTGGGTTCGAGAAGAGAGCGGGATCGAGAGGTCGCATTAGCAGAAATGAGAGCCGATCGTGTGGTTGTAACAACGGTGGAAGCGGTGCTTTTCGAGATGATGGAAAGCTCTGAACATAAGCAATTTAAAGATATTCAATCTCTCCTTAAGTAAACGGTTCAATTCTTGCCAAAATTTATTTTCCTAGCCTGAGTCACATCTCCAGCACAACCTCCCAACCTTTCATGGAACCCTCGAATTATCAAGAACCTGCGTGGCCTTTTCAGGTCTCCGTGATTCCTCGAGTCCCTGAGGGGTTGGAGAATTTAAGGAATTTGGCTTTTAACCTTTGGTGGAGCTGGAATTACGATGCTTTGGAGCTGTTTCGCGAGTTAGATCCAGAACTTTGGGAGACCTGCGGCCACAGTCCTGTGAAAATGTTGAGGTTGGTGAAGCAAAATCGCCTGGAATCAGCGGCCAAGGATAAGGGCTATCGGGATCGAGTCGAAAAAGTGCATCAACGTCTCGAATCGTACCTGAATCGAAAAGAGACATGGTTTACGCGGAACCTACCCAAAGAAAAAAAAGACACCCCCCTTGTTGCTTATTTTTCAGCAGAATTCGGTTTTCACGAGTCATTGCCCAATTACTCGGGGGGGTTAGGAATATTAGCAGGGGATCACTGTAAATCTGCGAGTGATCTGGGTTTGCCTTTTGTCGCGGTGGGTTTGCTTTACCGCTTTGGATATTTTTCGCAGCGAATCAATCGGGATGGATGGCAGGAGGCCTCAGCGATCGACAATGTGTTTCAGGACCTACCGGTTCGCCAAGCCTTAGCGGCGGATGGGAAAACCCCCGTTGTGGTGGAGATATCTTTGCCTGGCCGAAAAGTCTTTGCAAAAGCTTGGGAAGTGCGAATTGGGATAACGCGGCTCGTGCTGATGGACACGGATTTGACGGAAAATGCCGCTGAGGATAGGCGAATCACGTACCAACTGTACGGCGGGGACCATGAGATGAGAATTCAGCAGGAGATTGTGTTAGGGATCGGTGGAGTGCGTGCTTTGGCCGCGATGGGTTTGGCCCCCAGCGTGTTTCACATGAATGAGGGGCATGCAGCCTTTCTCGGGCTGGAACGAATCCGCCGTTTGGTGAAAGATGCTAAACTTACCTTCATCGAGGCTCTTCAGTCGGTCGCTGCGAGCAGTGTTTTCACGACCCACACACCCGTGCCAGCTGGGAACGATGCTTTTTCACCCAAATTGATGGAAAAATATTTCGATAACTTTGTCCATGATTGTCAGATCGGCTTTGTCGATCTTTTGAAATTGGGGCGTCCGTGGGCTTACAATGAGGAGGAACCCTTCAGCATGACTATTCTTGCGTTACGCCTGTCTCGTCAAGCGAATGGGGTTAGTGCGATCCACGGCAAGGTTTCGCGTGGGATGTGGCAAAGCGTATGGCCTGGGGTTCCAAAAGCCGAAATCCCGATTCGTCACGTCACCAATGGAATCCACACCTTCACCTGGATGGCTCCTGAAATCCGTGGGCTTCTCGAAAAGCAAGGAGGTCCGATGACGGAGGAGGAGTTAGCCAAGGCAGAGGAGTGGAAAAAGAGAGTCAGTTTTAAAGACAAGGATTACTGGCTGACTCATCAAAGATTGAAGTTGGATCTCTTAAAATTTGTACGAACGAATGTCCGAGCCCAGCGTTTGAGAAACGGCGCCAAGCCTGCGGAAATTCGGGAAACGGATCAGATGCTGGATCCTAAGGCTTTGACGATCGGGTTCGCGCGACGGTTTGCGACTTACAAAAGGGCGGCCCTTTTATTCCGAGACCTGGATAAATTGGCTCAAATCGTCAACGATCCTAAGCGACCTGTTCAGTTCCTCTTTGCGGGCAAGGCTCACCCAGCGGACGAGGGTGGGAAAAAGCTCATCCAGCAAATCGTACAGATTTCGGCGTTGCCGCAGTTCAAAGATCGAATTGTTTTTGTCGAGAATTACGACTTCAACGTCGCTCGCCACCTGTACCATGGTTGTGATGTATGGCTGAATAATCCTACGCGTCCGCTGGAGGCGAGCGGAACGAGCGGAGAAAAAGTGATCACCAACGGGTGCCTGAACTTCAGCGTGCGAGATGGTTGGTGGGATGAAGCATTTGATGGGACGAATGGATGGGCAATTGGAGATGACACCTTCCGTTTGGAGCCTGAGGTCCAGGATGAATTTGACTCATTCTCCATGTACGAAATTCTCAAGCATGAGATCGTTCCCCTTTATTATGATCAAGACGGTGAAGGGGTGCCCAAGCGATGGATCGACAGAGTTCGCCGAAGTCTAATCACGATTGGGCCGGTCTATAATACGTCCAGAATGGTTGCTGATTATGCGACCGACTTTTATCGGCGTGCGGCCGAGAAAGGCCGTATGTTTGCGGATAGTGGGTGGAGCAAGTCACGGGAGTTAGCCTTGTGGAAGGATAAAGTACGGGTTGCCTGGCCCAAAGTACGCGCGAATGGGGTCACTTGGAATTCAACGATGCGGACAACGGTGAACGTAGGAGATACTGTTCCAGTTTCAGCGCAGATTTTCCTTGGTGATTTAAGAAGCGAAGAGGTTGCTGTGGAGGCTTACTTAAAAGCGATTGAACCGGGTGGGGTATCCAAGGTGGTGAGACTTGAGCCTGAAGGCACGTCAAAGGATGGGTGGCAGGGTTATGTGGGCAGGGTATCAGTTGAGGATTCAGGCAATTTCGATTTCAATGTTCGGGTGCGACCGTCCCACCCATCCTTGACTCAAGCCCATGAACTTAGGCTCATTACCTGGGCTGAGTAGATAAAGTCCTCTCTATAAGAAGATTAGGATTTCAGGGTTTCCGTTTGAAACCTCGATTTCTCACGGGTAGTGTTTCGGGATGTCGGCTCAATTCGAGACCCCTTCTGCAGTTCGATCTCCCAGCCCTGAGTTGGTGGGGATGGATCCTGCGGATGTAAATTTAGGAAGTTTGGGTAAAGCCATTGAGGCGTGTCGGGATTACTTGTTGGGATTGCAAAAGGAGGATGGTCACTGGGTTGGTGAGCTCTTTGTCGATACGACCGTGGCATGTGATTATCACCTTTTGATGTATTTGCGGGGAAAAGTGGATCGAGCAAAAGAGGCCAAAATTGTTCGCCATATTCTACAGAGGCAACTTCCCGATGGGGGCTGGCCTATTTATCACGGGGGGCCAAGTAACGTGACGGCAACTGTAAAATGCTACTTCAGCTTGAAGCTGGCAGGATTTACATCCGAGGAGCCCGAGATGAAAAGAGCGCGTTCGACGGCGCTTCGCTTGGGAGGAATTCCGAGGACGAACACCTACTGCAAACTTTATCTGGCGATGTTGGGGCAGTACCCGTGGAAGTATTTACCCAATATTCCTCCCGAAATTCTACTCCTTCCCAACTGGGCCCCATTTAATATATTTGAGATGAGCTCGTGGACACGGGCGATTGTGGTGACTCTCTCTGTCATTCGCAGTTTTCGCCCGACGACTCATCTCCCCCCAGAAAAACAGCTTCATGAGCTATACCCGTATGGCGTGGAGGGCGGGCCGTTCTTTCATCCTGTTGAAAGAAGATTCCTATCGATGAAAAACTTCTTTGTTCGAGTAAATGAACTGCTCGGCTTTTTTGAGGGGCTTTCGTGGAAGCCGTTTCGAAAGCACGCGTTGAAGGTTGCGGAGAAGTGGATTTTGGATCGAACAGGGCCTGAGTCAGAGGGCTTGGCAGCGATTTTTCCTTCGATGATGAATACAATTCTCGTGTTTCAGTGTCTGGGGTATTCGGATGACCATCCCAGAATGCGCAAAGCGGTTAAAGATCTCGAGGGGTTGGAGGTAGATGACGTGGCAAATGGGGATTTCCGCGTTCAACCTTGTTTGAGCCCTGTTTGGGATACGGCAATTACGATGACCGCTTTAGGAGCAGCGGGAGTGAAGGCAGACGACCCAGTCATGCGAAAGGGAGCGGATTGGCTGTTGGCTAAAGAGGTTAAAATGAGGGGGGATTGGGTTGTAAAAAATCCAACGCGGGTTACGGGTGGTTGGGCTTTTGAGTATTTCAACGACTGGTATCCGGATGTGGACGATACGGCAAAAGTTCTTTTGGGGCTACGAATGGCTAGGGCGAGCGATCCCGCGGCCCAAAAAGGGGCAACGGAGAGGGGGCTGGCTTGGGCTAAAAGCTTCCAGTGCGATAACGGCGGATATGGTGCATTTGATAAAAACGTAAATAAGAAGTGGTTGGAAGATGTACCGTTTGCCGATCACAACGCGATTTTAGATCCCCCTTGTGCAGATATCACGGGTCGAATGTTGGAAACGATGGGGAAGTGCGGCGTTCCCAAAAAAGATCACCAAGTACAGCGTGCAGTTCGGTTTCTAAAAGAGACTCAGGAGGAGGATGGCTCGTGGTATGGGCGTTGGGGGGTGAACTATATTTATGGAACATGGCAGGTTTTGCGGGGTTTGCATGGAATTGGATACGATATGAATGAGCACTGGGTCATTCGGGGGCGGGATTGGTTGGAGTGCACACAGAATCCAGATGGTGGGTGGGGCGAGAGCTGCGGTTCATACGATGATCCTCGTTTTAAGGGAAGAGGCATTAGTACTGCCTCTCAAACAGGTTGGGGTCTGATGGGTTTACTTGCTTGTGGGGATATCCAACGCCCGAGCGTACGGCGTGCAGTCCGATATTTGATCGAGACACAGCAATCCGACGGCAGTTGGGACGAGAAGTTGATTACGGGGACAGGCTTTCCTTGTGTCTTTTATCTGAGGTATGA
>JASGCJ010000016.1:16713-19694 GCA_030054195.1 Minisyncoccota bacterium | reverse complement strand
GTGACGATTCTATCGGCGAGAATTGGGATGGGTCATTCAGGTCAGGAGAACAAAGTAGACAATTGGTTAAAGGATCATCCGTGCCGCGCGATCATTCTGGCAGGATTGGCTGGGGCCTTGGATCCAGCTTGGGACGAGGGCGATCTGACCTCTTTCAAATCAGAGGAATGGGAGGAGTTCCATCGATGGACCAAAGGCAAATCCAAGGTGAGACCTGGAAAGTGGCATACTGCACATGAGATCATTGCAACGGGCGAGGCGAAGATTGCTTTAGGAAAGCGAACTGGGTGTGGAATCGTGGAAATGGAGTGGGATTACGTGGCAAAGGCGTGTCATAAGCATGGAATTCCTTTGGTGGGGCTTCGAGCGGTGAGTGATCATGCGGACAAGCTGTTACCAGCGGATCTATTTCTTTTAGGTTGTGACGCAGTGACAGGGAAAAGCACTCCTATGAAGATCGCGATGCATTTACTGATTCGGCCATGGCGATTGCGGGAGCTCATACCTGCGGTGGGTGGGTGCATTCACGCGCGCAACGTGATGTCGAAATCGTTGAGCGAGTTTCTAGATTGGGTAGGCGGAGTTGCTGATTCTTGAGTTTGAGTTAGGCCCAGGCTACCAAAGGATCATCGCAACTGCCGTTGATCGATGATTCAACAATTCAAATAACTTAGAGCTAAGGCCCCATGGAATTGGGGTTTATACGGGGCTTTAGCCAATGGCTTCGGCTGCTTGGAAGCCGGAAACGACAGCTCCCTCGATTGTTGCGGGCAGGCCTGTCTCAGTCCAATCGCCGGCTAGGAATAAGTTCTCTGTTGAAGTTACAGGTCCAGGACGAGAAAGGGGTTTGCCTGGTTCCCCAGTAAATGTGGCGTCACGTGATTTATAAACGACGTGGTGAGTTACTTTCGCTTTGCGGCTCTCGGGAATGAGGCGTTGGATTTCGGACAGTATGAGATCGACTAAATGCTTGCCCGTCTGGTCAATGAGATCTGTTACCGCACTGATGACAGCCGCGTAAAGGTGGCCCGAGGCTCCTTTGGGGAGTGTGCTTGATCTGTCGAACACCCAGTGGAGAGGGGAGTCGAGAAAGCCAGTAATGAGATCCTGCGTCAGAGGTTGATCGGTCCAAAGATGAACTCCTAGAATAGGTCCTGGGCGAAGTTCACGAGCGAGTAGGGCGGAACGATCTCCCTCGGGTAAAAGCTTTGCGGCGGCCGTCCAAGGAACAGAGAGAACAAACTGATCGAAGGATATCGATTCGCCCTGTTTGAGACTGAGTGAGACAACTCGGCGTCTGTTTCCGTCGTACTGTAAAGATTCTACGGGGCGGGCTAAGTGAAGCTTTCCCTCTGTGCTGTCTAGAAAAAGACCGAGTTCTGGCTGGAGGAGATTGGAGAGTCCGTCGCGGTCGAAATAGATGGCGGAGTCCGTAGCGGAGCCAAAAAGAGCGCGCCGTGTCACTTCCCAAAAAAGACATGCATCAGCGGTTTGAATGGGAACGTTCAAAGCGGCAAGACAGAAGGGTTCCCAAAGAGCGCGGATCGATCCTGGGGTTTGTCCCAATCTTTCCAGCCAAGGCTGGGTCGCCTCTCCTGGTTTGGGGGGTATACCTTTTGCTCGTAGCGGAAATAGAATGATCGCCCATCGATCCAGCGCCCTCAATTCCTTGAACCCCATAAGGCCAACGAGAAGGTGGAAAGGGGGTGGAAGTTTTGAGGACCGAAGCATAGTGCGCCCGTGTTGGGGACTTGCAAAAGCCAGATCCAGCCGATCATGCTTTTCTAAGCGGTCACTATTTCCGAGGGCTTCAATGAACTCAAGGGCACGATGATAGCAGCCCATGAGAATGTGTTGTCCGTTGTCCAAAGTGGTGCCTGTCTTCGCTTCCCTGTAACTGTGAGCTCGCCCGCCCAACTGAGGCTTTCCTTCAAACAGCTCCACACTGTGTCCTTCTCTTGTGAGGGAAAAAGCTGCTGCACTTCCTGCAAAACCGCCTCCGATAACAGCGATGCGGCTTGGGCTTCTGCGCTTCTTATGTGAAATCTTTAATTGGGCTCGTCCTCGTCGAAGGGCTTTGAGCTTTTCCCAACGTGTGAGCTTGATGGGTCCAGATAGAACCTCGTAGTTCCTGCGATGAATCTTTTCCAGAAGATCGCGATAGACTCCCGTCATGAGTAGGGCTGCCGAGAGATGGGGCCGGTCAGTCTCGGGAATTAACCGATCTGCTTTCTCGAAATAGTGGCGGGCACGAAAGTATTGAAGTCGAAGAAGACGCGCCATTCCGGGGGTAGGGTGGGGACGTCGAAAGTCCTCTTCCGTAACTCCAAGCGCGCGGCACTCGTCTTGGGGTAGGTAGATACGACCAAACTTCTGAAGATCGTATGAGACATCGCGTAAAATATTGGTTAATTGGAACGCAAGTCCGAGAGCAACGGCATAGTCCGCAGCGGCTCTTGTTTGGCAGTTGAAGATGTTAATGGAAACGAGTCCAACGGCCGAGGCTACGCCGTAACAGTATTTGCGTAGATCTTCAAACGTTGCGTAGCGGTTTCGTGTTAAATCCATTTCGACTCCGCTCAGAATTTCAAAAAGGGGCTCGGGTGGAATCAGGTAGCGACGCACCACGGGCGCGAGTTCTTTTGCTAGGGGTTGGGTGGGATTCCCCTTGTAGATGGCTTGGATGTCTTCCCGCCAAGTCTGGAGTCTTGCTTGGCGTTCGGCTTGCGGAACTGTGGTTTCATCCACGATATCGTCCACTGTCCGACAAAACGCGTAGAAGGTGGACATAGCCTGCCTTTGTTCCTTGGGCAGACAGATAAAAGATAGGGCAAGGTTGGATCCACTCTTACGAGTAATCCGTTCTCCTGTTCCTCCAGATGCTGGGGTCGTACTCATCCTCCGAAGAAGGATTGGATGCCGAGGCGTAGGAAGTCCAGTTTTGAAACTTTCGGCCTCTTTGTGAGGGTATTGTAGGATTG
>JASGCJ010000016.1:5707-16613 GCA_030054195.1 Minisyncoccota bacterium | reverse complement strand
ATAGATGCGGTCTTTCCCAAGATCTACGGAGATATCTTGCCAAAAGTTTGCGAGCTGAAGCCCCGTGCAGATGTTATCGGAGAGTTGGGCAAGCTCAGCGCTTCGTTCTCCGTGGATAAGGAGGACGAGTCGTCCGATCGGGTTGGCACTACGGCGGCAGTAGTCGAGAACGGACGGGAAGTCTTCGTAACGGCGTTGGACTATGTCCTGTTCAAAGGCGCTGAGCAGGTCGAGGAAAAGGGAGTCGGGAAGGTCCAGTTCGGCCTTGGTTCTTTGGAGAGGTTCAAAGATCCACGCATAGGATCGGTCATACTCCTTGCCATCGATGGCATTTTGCCAGGCTTGGCGGTAGTTGCGGAAAACGGCAAGGCGTTCAGCTTCAGAAGGGGCTTGCCCTTTTGAGTGGGCTCGGGGGTCGGCGTAGCCCTCATCAGCCAGATCGTCGGCCACACGCGCAAATGCGTAGACAGCATGGACATGAGGGCGGAGTTTCTTGGGAACTAGCCTTCCCACAGGGAAATTCTCGTAGTGCTCCCGGGCTAGTTTGGAGCAGGCCTCGTACGGGTTGGTAGGCACAGGGGCGGGTGAATCAAGTATTGAGGATGAGGACTGCATTCGGTCAATTTTACAGATATTTAAGTGCGGTGCGAGCGGACAAGTAGAGCCAATTCTTTCGCATTTCTGCTGAACAACTTGTAGGAAAATTCTGGTCGACAAGGGCTTGGCAAGGCCACGATTGGTTATGCGTTATCTCTCTGGAATTCAGCCCACCGGGCGGCTTCATCTGGGGAACTATTTCGGAATGATACGCCCTGCTGTTGAGTTACAGGCCAAAGGGGAGGCCTACTACTTCTTAGCCGACTACCATGCCTTAACAGGTGCTAGTGAGGTGGGTCAGTTGGAGGGGTTGGTGAAAGAAACCTTTCTCGATCTCTTGGCTTGTGGTGTGGATTCAGAAAGGGCGGTTGTTTTTCGGCAAAGTGCAGTTCCTGAGGTGCACGAGTTGGCTTGGTATCTTTCCACCGTCACCCCGATGGGATTGCTGGAAAGGTGTCACAGTTATAAGGATAAGGTCGCGAAGGGGATCTCTCCCTCCCACGGCCTCTTTGCTTATCCCGTCTTAATGGCAGCAGATATTCTTCTGTATGATGCCGATCGAGTGCCGGTCGGGCAGGATCAGAAACAGCATCTGGAGGTGGCACGGGATATTGCGGGAAAGTTTAATGACAAGTACGGTCAGGTTTTTAAGTTGCCGGAGTCGATCATTCGGGAAGATGCCGGAGTCGTTCCCGGGGTGGACGGGCAGAAGATGAGCAAATCCTATGGGAACACACTTGAGATTTTCGCCCCAGAAAAGGATCTACGGAAAAAAATCATGGCTATCAAAACAGATTCCACGCCAGTGGAGGCCCCTAAGGCAGTTGAGGGTAGTACCTTGTGGGGTTTGGTGCGATTGATGGGGACGGATGCCGAGCGTGCGGAGTATCGCGCAAAGATGGAAAAAGGTGGCACAGGATACGGGGATTTAAAAAAGGGCCTAGCTGATCTGGTTTTGCGGGAGTTTGACGGAATGCGAAAAAAGAGGGAGGAATTGGCTTCCAATTCGCCTCGTGTGGAGCAGTGGATGAAGGAAGGTGCAGCCAAGGCTCGGAAAACCGCAGAGCAAGTTTTAGCTCGGGTTCGAGCTGCTGTGGGAACGCAAAAATGATTCCGATGCTGGAGACGCCTGGGAGTGAGGCCCTGCGTGTTGAGCTATCCGCTTTTACGGGGCCGTTGGATCTGCTCCTCCACCTTATTAAAGAGCAGGAGATGGATATTTATGAGATTCGTTTGGAGAAGCTGACTGAGCAGTATCTGGCGCGTCTGGATAAGATGCGGGAGGAAAATCTGGCAGTCGCAGGTGAGTTTTTAGTGATGGCGGCAACTCTGATTTATCTAAAAAGCCGGACACTGCTTCCTGTGCAGGATCGACCCCCTGAAGAGGTTGAGGATGAGGATCCGAAGTGGGAGTTGATCCGTCAGCTGATCGAGTACCGTAAGTTTAAGGAGGCTGCGGGGCAGTTGGGGGATCGGGAAGCATTACACTCCCGAATCTTTGGAAGAATTCCTGAGCGGGTGGTCGTGAATCAGGCGATGCAGGGACCGGGCCAAGTCTCGATGTTTGATTTGGTCTGGGCGTTTCAGAAAGTCCTTCGTTCTTTGGAGGATCGATCGAAGGTGGGTCGTTTTGAGGACGAGCAGTTCACCGTAGGGCAGAAGATCGAATTTATCTTGGATCGGGTTTTGCCTGGGGAGGAGGTTCTATTTGAGGATCTGTTCCGGAACATGTCTTCCCGAGGAGAGGTGGTGGTTACCTTTTTGGCTATGTTAGAGTTGATTCGGCTTCGTCAGGTTGCGGCAGTACAAGAGGGGCCCTTGAAGCCGATCCGAATTCGAAGAACCCCAGAGGGTATTTTGGGGGTTCCAACGGCAAGCCTTCCCACAGAGGAAGGAACTGGTCAACCGAGTGGAGATTCCGCAGTTTAAAGGATACGAACTATGGAATGGGCACGAGTACTGGAAGCACTCTTATTTGCGGCAACGGAGCCGATGGAGCCTTCGCGTCTGGCCACGATTTTGCGAGATGGGCCGGAGGGGGGTCAAGGTTGGCCTGACGTGAAAGAGGAGGAGGTACGGGAAGAGCTAACCCACTTGGCGGAGAGATTGGCTCCCCGCGGGTTGATCTTACGGGAGGTGGCGGGTGGATTTCGAATTGGAACGGCTCCTGATCTCTCGGGCTGGGTCGCAAAGTTGAAAGGGGTCGTTCGTCCGCCCCGTTTGAGTCCTCCTGCACTTGAGACGATGGCGGTGATTGCTTATCGGCAACCGATTTCTCGGGCAGAGATTGAGGCGGTACGGGGGGTGGACTGCAGTGGAACTTTGGACACTCTCGTGGAGCGTGGGGTGATACGAATTTCAGGACGAAGTGACGCACCAGGAAGACCGATTCTTTACTCTACTACTCCACTCTTTTTAGAGCATTTCGGCCTCAGGGATTTGGAGGAGTTGCCCAATTCGGAGGAGTTAAGAAGAGTCAAACTTCCCACACCCGTTGATCCTGCGAGTCCACAGCAAAAGGAGCTGATCCATGAAACTATCGAGTCTACGAACCAAAGTTGACAGGTTAGACGATCAGCTCGTCCGCCTGCTGGAGCAGCGAGCTGGAATTGCTCGCCAGATTGGTCGCCAAAAACTTGAGAGTGGGCAGTCGGTTTTTGCCCCAGCAAGGGAAGCGGCACTTTTTCGAAGATTAAGCGCCCGACTCAAGGGGACGATGGATCAGGACAATTTGAAGGCTATTTACAGAGAAATCCTGGCCACGGGTCGGCACTGCCAAGGTGGAACGCGAGTGGCGTTTCTAGGGCCTGCGGCCTCCTACTGTCATCAAGCAGCACGCGAGCGCTTTGGGGCGGCAACGGACCTTGTTCCGTGTCCAACCATTGCTGAGATCTTTTCCGCGGTGGAGAGAGGCGAGGTAGAAGCGGGAGTTGTCCCGATCGAGAATTCGAACGAGGGAGCTGTTGGCGCGACTCAAGAGGCTTTGCTGAATTCTCATGTCACAATTTGTGGAGAGGTTTATCTTCCGATTCGGCACGCCCTGCTGAGTAAAACAAAAAGCGGGCCGATCCGAGTTCTTTACAGTCATCCTCAGGCTTTGGCCCAGTGTCGGCACTGGCTGGCTATGAATTTGAGCAAGACGAAGTTGGTCGAGGTGGCTAGCACGGCGGAGGGGGCAAGGCGCGCCTCCGTGGAGAGGGGTGCAGCGGCTTTGGCCAGTCCTTGGGCAGCTCAGCTGTATCGGTTGGTGGTTCGGCAGCGGGACGTTCAAGATCGCTCAGGGAACAGCACTCGATTTTATATTTTGGGACAGGAACCCGCAGGGGCGACGGGCAAAGACAAAACGAGCCTTCTCTTTACCCTGCCGCATCGAGCGGGGGCTTTGCATCGGGCTTTAGGGGTTTTAGCTTCGAAAAAGTTGAATTTGCTGAGCGTGGAGTCTCGCCCTGCACCTGGGAAGCCTTGGGAATACGTTTTCTTTGTGGATGTACGGGGTCATATCGACCGGCCTGAGTTTCGGAAGGCGTTGCTGAAACTTCAAAACCATACGCAGGATTTGCGGATTCTGGGAAGCTACCCAGAAGAGCGTTAGGATGGCGGAGGAGAAAAACCCAACTTCGTCTGGGGAAGGGGGAAAAGCGCCTCAGCAAAAATTGAGGCTCAAAGTTCGGCCGATCGAAGAGAATCAGCCACGAGTACGTAAAAAAGTAGTTACAGCCGTGCCTGCGCCCAAGCCTGGGGTAGAGGCGGCAGCCGCAGTAGAAGAGCGGCGAGTGGGAGCGGGAAGAATAGTTCGAGATGTGGGATCGTCATTGCTTCAATCAATGCGGAATTGGGATCGAAAGGTATGGTTTACGATCGGGGCGGTGGTTGCGGGGCTTGTCATCTATGGGGGCTGGGTGGAGTGGAGGAAAACAGTGGTTCGTGTGCGTGTGGATTTGGACGAGATCCGTCTAGGGGATAGGCCGGAGGTTTTGGTGTTGTACGATTTCTCAGAGCGTTTGGCAGGTCTGCGGCGGGACTACGGAAGAAGGTTAGCTCCGATACGGCCACAAATCCGCGAGTTAGAAAGAACTTTGGCCTTAGCCAAGGCGGATGCGGCGGGAACCCAAGAAAAGGTGCGGATGGTGGAATCTGTTGTGCAGGAGGAAACGACAAAAGCCAAGGGTGTGTATGAGGATTATCGAACATCTGTCAGTCGTCTCTGGCTGGAGGAGGCGGGCACTCTGGATTTGGAGTTTGATGCCGAGAGGAAAAAATTTCTGGGGGAGGTGGAGGTAAGGGCGCGGGAAGTGGGATTATTTTACCATCCAGAGGAGGACGAGGATCTGCAGCAACCGGAAATTGCTGCCAATGAGTATCGTTTGGCGCTGTATCGGGCTCCACCCAGCATTAAGATGCCCGATCAGTTCGGCTGGATTGAGAAAAAACTGAGTGAATGGCATAAGTTTGAGAAGGATTGGAATGCCCGGTACAAAGGATTGAGCACGAAAGCCAAACAGTTGCGAAGTCCTGCGAGCACCAGTTTAGAGGATAAATCGCAGCGGGTAGGGATTCAGGCTAAGGAACTGCAAAAGTTTCGTGGAGATGCTGCGGTGATTCAAAATGAGATCAATGGATATGAGGAGAGGTTAAAGGAGTTGCGGGCAAAAGAGGCGGAAGCCAAGGGACCTTTTGAGGAGGATGTGGGAGCGATACCGGATGCTTTTCTTTGTCAGCGGGTGCCTTTAAGTGCAGATGTGGCAGAGATTTATGTCACTGGAAAAGTGGCTGAGGCTTCACCGAACACCTTGCGAGTTGTGATTCGCGGCAAGCGTGCGGGCAAGATTGCTTGGGTGATTTTACCGTTTGAGCCTGTGCCGCACAAAAGGATCGAGAAGATTGTGAAAGATACGGATTTTCGACCCGTGGACGACTGGTTGGACGAGTAGCAAGCGATTAGCGGTAGAGACGGAGGATGCCGAAGAAGACTTTGACGGCACCTAAGGAAAGAACCATTCCGATCCCGGAGTAAAAGAGCCAGTTTGGAATACCCGAGTCAGGTTTTTTTGGGGATGGAGTTTGATTTTTCATGAGATGACTTCCAGAGAAGGTACTTTTTAACATCCCGGGAGAGTAAGGCGAGGAAAACCCCAAAAACCAAGGTGTCGTCGACGATCCCGATGATGGGAAGGGCTTCTGGGATAATATCGAGGGGATTGAGGAGATAGAGGATGGAGAAAATGCCTCCCGTTAGCGTCCCCCAAGGTGTCTTGCGGTATTTCCTTTTGAAGGAATCTCGAAGCATTGAAGGGGTGGCTTGAAGAAGGGATGGGATTTCACCGATCTTGGGGATGAGGGAGAGGCGACTCATAGAGAGATTCTTCCACAATCTGTGGTACGTGGAAAGGGTGGGAGTGGAATGTTATAGATCGACGGAGAGGAATCGTAAGGTAGGTTTATCTTATGAAAATCAAATCTAGTTTCACATTTGTTACCCTTGTCCTGAGTCTCTTTACCTCCTTTTCCATGGCGCAGGCGCCTGCAGCGGATAAGGATGCACTTCTTGCTAAAGTGACCGCAGCGATCAACCCAGAAGCTGATGGGGATCGAAAAGAGCTGATTCGGAAAGGTCTGGCAGCTTTGGCCGATCTGAATGCAGCGGGCACTACACCCGAGGCTTCGTTAAGCGAAGCTAAAGCGAAGGGGAATTTGAGCGGTGATAAGACGGAGAAGATGAGCAAAATGTTGATGGAGATGTGGAGCTTAAACACGCCTCGTATGACCGAGCCAGCCACCTTGGAAGCTCTTCGTAAGGGCGAGATGCCCGAGCCCGCGCTGAAACGGCCTTAATCGCCGTTTGGTCAGGAAATTACTTTCCGTGCCGCTGGGGAAGCCAACCTGGCTTTTCAGGATTTGCCATGTTTGGGGGGCGCTCGGCCGTGGGGGTTAGATTGCTGGACGATTCGGAGGAATCGTTACTGCTGTTCTTGTCTCCCCCGTAAACCGGGGCGAGGGCCATCGCGGCAAGGAGGCAAAGGATTTTCTTCATAGGCTCATCCAAGCCTAAGAATTGGCTTCGTCAAGGAACAGGCTTGCGAATCAATAGATGGCCATCAGTTTTAGATAAATGAAATGGATAGTATTTCTCATGCTTGGACTCCTTTCCTGTCTGTCTTGGGGAGAGACGGTCGATCCTACCCCCAAGTTCAGTCAGGAGTTGCAGGAAAAAGCCGCGGACGGAGATGCGGATGCGCAGTATCAGCTCGGGGACTGCTACTTTTTCGGTTTAGGAGTCAAAAGAGATATGGTGGAGGGTGTAAGTTGGTATCGAAAGGCTGCAGAGGCGGGGCAGATGAAGGCGCAATTTAATTTAGGTGGCTGTTTTCACGAGGGGATGGGAATCGAACCGGACTTAATGGCGGCGATTCGATGGTGGAGAAAGTCTGCCGGACAAGATTATGCGCCTGCCCAGATCAGCATTGGGGACTGTTATATTTTTGGGAAAGGCCTCGCCCAGGATGAGCAAGAAGGGGTGCGCTGGTTTCGAAAGGCGGCGGCGCAGAACTATCCTGCAGCTCAGCATCGCTTAGGAAACTGCTACTACCACGGTCAGGGGGTGAGAAAAGATTTGGCACAGGCGATTCAGTGGTATCGCAAAGCCGCGGCGCAAGGGTATCAGGCCTCGCAGCGGGCGTTACGCGAGCTGGGGGATGAGGGGGCCGACTAAGGGGCTCGGAGACGGAGATAGCTAAGAACAAAAACAATCAGGCTGATTCCGAGAACTCCTCCACCAACGAGCAGGGTAAAGATCCAACTACGCAAATCAGGACGTTTCAGCATAGGGTGATTTTAAAAGCAGGGAATCGTTGTGGGAAGTCTGGATTGTCTCGCTGGGTGAAAAAGGGAGAATTAGGGATGCACCGTGTCCAAACAGGAAGAGGGGGTAAAGTGGTTGTAGGTTTCCATGGGTGGAGCGGGGATCACAGGACCTTTCAACCGTTACTGGAGAAGGTTCCTGAGGCTATATCGTTCTACAGCTATGATCTGCCAGGGTGTGGCCAAACGCCTGAACCGGCACGTTGGGAAATCCGTGAGGTAGCACGGAGTTTGGCGAAGGAGTTGGTGGGACTGGAAAAGGAGAATCTGACGTTGGTGGGAAGTTGTACGGGGGGATTGATGGCGGTTTTCGTGGCGAGGGAGCTAGTGGAGATGGGGCGAGAAAGTGTTGTGGGACGACTCGTGATGATCGATCCCTTTGCAGAGTGTCCTTGGTATTTTCGCCTCTTTCTCATGCCTGTCCTAGGGCGAGTCATGTATGCGACGGCATTTGCCAATCCGTTGGGTCGATGGATTACAAATCTGTTCCTCAGTGAAAAGAGGTCAGGAAAAGTGGATCTGACTGAGTCATTTGCTCAAGTGAACCATCGGGTGACATTGGCTTATTTGAGGATGTTTGAAAGTGCTGGAGCGCCCGAGCAGTTTCAGGGCTTAAAGACTCCGAACGACATTATATATGGGCAGAAGACCTTTGGGGCGGTCAAGCTGGCGGTCGAGCGGTGGCGGCGGGTCTTCCCTGAGGCCAGAGTGCATGTACTCCCTGGGGTTGGGCACCTACCGATTGATGAGGGAACGGAGATGGTAGAGAGGATTCTTTTCGCGGGTGTCGGGGAGAGAAAGACGCCGAAAACAAAGAAGCTATCCGCGCAGAAAGCGAGGGAGTTACGGGAGTGGAGAAATGAGCTGACGCGCGGGGATTCGGTGGGACCTTAAATTGGCTTGGTAGGGCGTGTTGAGATTGCAGAATTACGGGATGAGGTTGTTTGCTAGTCGCGGGGTTCTACTTGTGTTGGCGATTTGGCCGATATCTGGGATGGGAGAAGATGAGGTTTCAACAGTTTGGAATGAATTTAATCAAAATGGGGTGGTGATAATTGAGCCGTCTCCTGGGTTGGAGACGCCTGAGTCCAAGGAGGCTCGTTTGGAGCGGGAGAAAGAAAAGGCGAAGGATGCGAAGTTGAATCGATCCTTGGTGAGGCAGGAGATCTACTGGCTGGAGGGGCGATGGGTGAAGAAGGGGGAGACACTGGAGGCACCTCGATCGCTGGGGGAACTGATCGATTCCGACCAGGATGGATTTGACGACTTTACGGAGATCAAGTTTCACTGCGATCCGACGAATCCGGACTCGAATCCTGCTCACTACTTCGAGGCAAAGGGAAGTAATCGGGTGATCTTTTACTCAACGAATACGGCTGCAAGTTCGAGATAAGTTAGGGAATGAGGCGTCGCGCCCGGGTGGAGCAGCGCTGATTACTCTTGGGGTGATCATGATCAAGTTCCTTTAAAATTGCCCCGCGGCATAATTTATTCTACCTGGGATCAACTTTGCGTGTGACCCAAATTGTAAATGCTAGCACAACTGCAAACACCCCATTGGCCATTTGCATTTCGCGAAGCGGCGGCGCGTTCATAAGTTGCGATATGAAACCCGGAATAAGTTCCAGCAACACGCCTGCCAAAATTCCGGCCAAATTCACCAAGGCAATCGCAGAAGCCACGCGTTCTGGCGGTAATGATCTGCCCGCAATTTCGAAGGCGAGCACCATGGAAGACAATCCCGCTCCAATCAAACCAACATTCATGGCATCAAACCAAAGTGGCCAATCTGATGGCACCAACAGCCAAAATAGAAATGCAATCAAGGTAACCCACATACAGACAAGGAGTGTGGCGCGAGAACCAAACTTGCCGCCAATCCATCCAGTGAAGGGCGAGCCAATTGCAATGCCCACAAAGAAACTTGTCGCAATCAACACGGCTTGGGCTTCTTTCCACTCCCACGACTCGGCCAACTGCATATTCCACATGCCACCAAAGCCACACAAGGTTCCGCACACGCCTGCGTAAATCATGCACGCCACGCGAACGTCGGCGCGCGTCAACAAATCCTTCACCGAGTCGATCGCGGAAATTCTTTTGCAGGCATGTGATTTAGAATGCGGGCCAGCCCCAAACCACTTCTGCGGCACATAGAAATACAATATCAACGCCGTTGGCAGGGCGACAATGGCGGCAATCTGTAATGCCACGCGCCAATTTGTGGCGGCTTGCAACTCATTCGCACCCCAAATTCCGGTAACTCCTCCTAAACCAATCACCATGTCGGCCGCGCCCATGAACAGCGCGAACAGATGCAAGGGCATTGCGCGGCGTGTAATGGCGGCTATGGCCGGGCAAACAAATGCGGACGCCACGCCCAACAGCGCGCGCGCGGCGATCGCGCCAGCGAGTCCATCGCATTTGCTAAGCATGGCTGCGGCAAACCCAGTTGTTATAGCTACTACTGGCAGCAACCGCGCAGGACCAAATCGATCCAGTAATAATCCGGAGGGTATTTGCGCAATTGCAAACGCAATCAGAAATGCCGTGGAAATGAACGCGGTTTGCAAAGTGCTTAGGTCAAGATCCTGCGCAAATTCCGCGCGAAGTGGCGCGTATGAATTTTCGATTGTTTGCTGGTAAAAAAACAAAAAGGTCGCCCCGCTAAACGCCAGCAGACCAATTTTCTTTGCCGGTAGCGTTTGGCGAAGTGAATCTTGTTTGTTTAGGGACATTTCTTCTACTAATCGTAACTTATTGAAATTGCATTACGCCATACTTTTCGCAAGAAGGTCTAACCACGCCATAGACCGGACATTGGGTCAAAGTGCTGACACGGTGTTTTTTTTCGCGTCGCCCTAGGAAGATCTTGAAAAAATGATGGTAGTTTTGTGATTACAGGTCCGATGATCGCCTGACTCCAGCTTACCACCAGCGGGTGGAGGGCATTATGAAAAACGGTACAAAATGTGCCGGCTTATCGCGCCCGGGTGGATTCGAACCACCGACCCGCGGATTAGAAATCCGCTGCTCTAGTCCCCTGAGCTACGGGCGCCAGACTGTTTCTTGATAGCAGAAAATCGTCAGAGAGGCAGGGATTATGGCGGAGTGAGAAAGGGGTTAAGGGGTGATGGGGAGAGGGGTTAAGGCATTCAGGGGTTAAGGAATTAAGGAAGAGACAAATCGATGAGTGATAAGACGGTTAAGGTTTTTTAGGACGGAGGAGAAGGCCAAGGTCGGGAAGCTTGAGCAGTTTGGCGACAAGGAAGTAGGCGAGTGACCCGAGAAGAACGAGCGCAAAGGTTCCACCGATACGAACGGGAATGGGTTGGCCTATGGGTTGAATGAATTGGAGGCCTAGAAGTAGGGTTCCAATCAAGGTGACGCAGCAGAGAAGTATTTTTCCGACCCCTTGGAGGAAGTGGGGTTCGAAGTAGCTGCCTACGTG
>JASGCJ010000016.1:4157-5607 GCA_030054195.1 Minisyncoccota bacterium | reverse complement strand
GCGACGCCGAAAAGGCCGATGGGAAGTTGAATGAGGCGGAAGGCGTTGTTGAGGCAGGTAACTGAGCCATCCGCGAGATAAGAGGCGAAGTAGCCGTTGATCATGACATTGACCTGAACGGCGGCGGCTCCGATCGATGCGGGGCCAAGAAGGCGAAGAACCTGTTTTAGGCCTGGATCGTTCCAAATAAGGAGCCAGCGGGGTTGATAACCAAGTGAGATGGCGCGGGGAACCATGACGAGCCATTGGGCAAGGCCTCCCACAAGAACACCGATGGCGAATCCGTAGACGGAGCGTTGTCCAAAGTTAGGATCAAGAATCCAGGCGAGGAGTAGGCCTACGGCGATGGAAACAAAGTTAAAGGCGGCGGAAGCAAAAGCGGGCAGACCGAAATGGTGGAGGCTATTGAGTAGTCCCATGTAAACGGCAGCAAGGGAAAGAAAGAGAATGAAGGGAAATAGGATGCGGGTGAGTTCGATGGTGAGATCAAGTTTACCAGGGACGGCGGCGAATCCGGGGTTGAGGAGTCGGACGAGAGGATCGGCAAAGATGATCCCGGCAGCGACGATGAGAAAGAGGACAATGAAAAGGAGGGTGTTGACGTTGCTGGCGAGTCGAAAGGCAGACTCTTTACCCTCCTTGGCCAGTTTTTGGGAAAAGGTGGTGACGAAGGCGGTGGAGAGGGCGCCTTCAGCAAAGAGATCGCGGAGGAGGTTGGGGATGCGGAATGCGGCGATGAGGGCATCGAGTTCCTTGCCTGCTCCGAGGAAGGTGTTGAGGAGGATTTCGCGGACCAGCCCGAGAACGCGGGAGGCTCCGATCGCTGCCATCACGCGAGATGTGCCTTTGGTGCTCATTTTTGGTTCAACCTTTGGACGCACGCAGTCAAAACTTCTTCGGGGGTGAGTCGGGTCATGCAGCGCCGATCTATGGGGCAGGTTTTGAGAAAGCAGGGGCTGCAGGAGACTTTGTGGCGCACGACGCTGACAGAAGAGCCTAGGGGGCCCGTCCAGGCGGGCTCGGTGGAGCCAAAGATGGCGACGGCGGGTTTGCGGAGGAAAGCGGCCAGATGCATCGGACCACTGTCGTGGCAGAGGATGAGGCGGGCGTGAGCAAGCCAGTGGGCGAGCTCAAGAGTCGTGGTTTTTCCTGAGAGGTCGGTAACGGGAGAGCCTAGTGATTGGGCAACGGCTTGGCAGGTTTCGACATCTCCAAGGCCGCCCAAGAGGATCGGTTGGAGGGAGTGGGACTTTTGGAGATCGCGGATGACCGAGGCGAAGGAGGCGGAGTCCCAGCGTTTGGCCGGTCCGTAGGCCGCGCCAGGTAGGATCGCTAGGTAGGGCTGGGAGGGAGCATCTTTTGGTTTTGGGAGAGTGGGGGGTGGGGGAAGCTCGGCTTTGCCTTTAGGCAGACCAAGATCTTCAAGAAGGCCGAGGTACTGGTCGGCCAC
>JASGCJ010000016.1:0-4057 GCA_030054195.1 Minisyncoccota bacterium | reverse complement strand
CTTTGCCTTTAGGCAGACCAAGATCTTCAAGAAGGCCGAGGTACTGGTCGGCCACGTGCACGTAGCCGTATGGGGATGTTCTGCGGGGCTTATGTTCGGTGAGGAGAAAGTTTCTTAGCGGTCGGGAAAATCCCGCGCGATAAGAGATGGGGAGACTTTCGAAAGCAACGCGGAGGGAGTTGGGAAGGAGTGTGGCAGCTGAAACCTGCTTATTTTTCAGAATCGAGTGGAGGGCAAAGGGGAAAGAGGGTGCAGAGATAAATTCGATTCCGGGGAGTAGGATGGGGGCCAAAGAGGAGAGAGATGGGGGCCCGACAATGACGAGAGGGGCACGATGGTTAAGCCAGCGCTGATAGAGGTGAACGGAAGGGAGAGAGAGGATGAAGTCGCCGAGCCAGTTGGGCAGGCGAAGGAGGTGGGGCTTATCGGGACTTGTTGGGGCAGGAATCACCAGGTGATTTCCGGCGGAGGTTCAGCCGGATGGCTGGCCCTTCTTACCGCAAGATTCCGGGAGAAGCACGACGGTTCGAATTGTGTGAGGATTCAGATTCGCCTTCAGAGGAGGGGCGATCTTCTCCGTAACCAATCGTGCTGATGTTGCTGCCACTGGCGCCGAGGCCGATGAGGTATTGGCGAACGGCATTGGCACGTTTTTCGCTCAAGGCCAGATTGTACTGGGGGGTGCCACGGGCATCGGTATGACCTGCAATCACGATCTTTGTATTCGAGTTGTTGCTGAGGTAGTTCGCGAGTTTGTCGAGCTTCGGGCGTTCCTTGGCTTCGATGGTGAAGCTGTCGTAAGCAAAGAAGACCGTTTCGCTTTTGAGAGTGTCGTAATCGGCAGTGTCGGGATTGCCGGAGCGTTCAGGCAAGGATTGGTCGTAAATATTGTCGGTGCTATCTCCAAAGGCAGCGCCGTCCCCTTTTTTATCTTTGTCTGCGCACCCGGAAAGGATGGCGAGGAGGGCTAGAAGTGAGAGGTAGGTATATTTCATATTTTTCAGCGGGTTGTATTGGGTTCGGTGTTGTTACTCAAGTTATTGGGTACTTTGATAGCTTCCCCTGTAAGTGAGTCAAGCAGAACTAGCGTCCCATTTTGAGAGCAAACCAGGTGACGGGAATTCCTTGTCCATGAGGGGCTTTCGAGTCCAGAACCGCGGCTCACGATACGGGCCTTTTTTGTCTCGAGGTCATAAACGCCGATCTGACCTCCGCCTGAGGTGATGCTGTAGGCAATTTTTTTTCCGTCGGGGGACCAGTCGGGCTCCGTAGTGTAGGAGGATTCGGTGTTCAGTTTTTCGGGAGTTCCGCCGGTTGCGGGAAGGATGTAGAGGCCAGGACTACCGCGCTCATCGGACACGTAGACGATTTTGGTTCCGTCGGGGGACCAGGATGGAGAGCAGTCGGTCCCGCGTGTGTTCGAGAGGCGGGAGGGTTGGCCTCCGGAGGATGGGATTGTGCAGATTTCTGGATTTCCGAATTTGGATAGGCTGAGGGCGAGAGTACGCCCATCGGGGGAGAAGGTGGCACCGGTATTTTGCCCGGGGAACTGGGCGACGATAGAGCGTTTTTTTGTGGGGAGGTCGATCACATAGGTGTCGCGGTATCCGCTTTTGTCGGAGCTGTAGGCGATTTTGGTCCCATCGGGGGAGAACTTTGGGCAGTACCCAAGAGCGGAGTCTTGCGTGAGTTGGCGGGCATTGGCTCCATCGATGTCTGAGATGTAAATCTCTTTTACTTTGCTTTTTTTTCCACCGGAAGCGGAGGCGAAGGTAATTCGACTAGAGGCAAATCCAGGAGTGCCTGTGAGGGCTTCCACAAATGCGTCAGCAAACTGGTGGGTGGCGCGACGGGCGTCCCCGCTGAAGGAGGAGTCGACTAAGGGGGCTCCACCAGCTTTTGGGATTGCGCGACCTGCGACGCCGGTAGGCGTAACAGTGGCAGAGAGAGTAAAGGCGGCAGAGGCTGGTTCGACCACGCGACACGCACCTGAGCGGTCTAGGTCGTTTTGCAGGACTTTTGTAAGGGCGGGACCTTCGGCACCCGAGATTGGTGATATGGCGACATCGACTTTGCGAGTTTGCTCAATGACGATGACAGGGGCGGAGGATTGAGCAGGGAGAAGGCAAGGGGTGAAGAGGAGGATGGAGAGGATGAATTTCATCGCGAGAGACAAGAGCATGGGGGCCAAAGTGCGAGTGAAATTTTGCATTCAAGAGACGGCGTTATTTAAAAGTTATTAACAGAGTTGTGCTCAAAGAAAGATACAAAGACTTTGAATTAAACTCTCGTGCGAAAATTATTGTATTTGATACGTAAAACACAAACCAAAGGAGATACTAAACAAAATGATCAAGAATATTACAGCGATTCTTGGCGTGCTTGCAGCCGTGACCAGCTTGTCCTTCGCGGACAGCGCCCCGGAAGCCTCCGCTCAAGACACAAAAAAGATGGTTCAAAATAACTTCGTTGAGACGGCCCAGAAAGGGATCAAGCTGAGCGGGTATGTTGATGCCGGCTACAGCTATAATTTTACTGGTAGCTCGACTCAGGGTTCCCAGGTGAACAGCCGTTTCCTTGGTGACAGCACCCAGAAAGGCGACTTCAACCTGTACGCAGTCAAAATCGCGCTCGAAAAGGCGCTGACTTCAGAGAACAAAGCCCAGGCTGGGTTCCGCGCTGATGTGATGATTGGTGAGGATGCACAGTACCTAATCAACCGTGGGCAACCGTACAATGCAGGGACCGGAGCGAACGGGAATAGCAACACTCAGGCAAATTCGAATGCCCTTTTCCTTGAGCAGGCATATGTCAATATTCGAGCTCCCGTGGGGAACGGTTGGGATTTTAAGGTTGGAAAATTCGTCACCATCTTGGGGTATGAGGTGATTGAGCGCCCGGCCAATATGAACATCACTTATGGCCAACTCTGGCAGAATGCGTTTCCTTTGACCTACGTAGGAGTTCTTTCCTCTTACCGTTTTGATGACTATCTGGATGCTAAATTGGGAGTAGTGAACGGATCAAACACCGACAACAATACCACGGTGAACGGAGATAGTGACGGTGTTGCCGTTCTTGCGGCACTGAATGTGACTGCTCCTGGAGGCAATGCGAACTGGAGTAATAACTTCCAGTACAGCACCGCCCTAGAAAACAACACAAGCTACCAAAACAGTGGCCAGCCTACTTCGAGTGCTCCGGTCAACAACTTCGCGTCTCCTGCGAGCGGTTACGCCGTCGTCTATAATTCTTGGGGGAACTGGGCACCAAAGTTTGCGAATGACAAGCTGTTGCTGGCTTTCGATTCTGCACTAGGAAACGCGTCATGGAGCAGCGTGCAAAATATCACCGTGAATACGACTTGGTATGGTGCTGCGGTTTATGCGAAATATCAGTTCAACGACTGGTTTAGCTTGGCGAGTCGAGCGGATTATCTAGGCAGCAACAATGCAGGAAAATTCGGAACTCAGGGGGCTATATCAACAAGCTCTGCTGCCAATAGCTTTGCCAACAGTGGTCATGTTACGGGCAATAATTACTGGAGCTACACGTTGACCTCAGCCTTTAATGTGATCGACAATCTATTGATAAGGGCCGAGTACCGCTTGGATTGGGGATCGGGTATCAACTCAACTCAAACCACGCCGAATGACAATGGAGTTTCGGGGGTTCAATCGGGTGGACCATGTCACTATGCGGGTGCAGAAGTGGTCTACAGTTTCTAAACAACGATAGTCTTTTAAAACCCCGGGAGGCTTCGGCTTCCCGGGGTTTTATTTTCCTTACTCGAGTTTGAACTGAATAATGACGGTGTAGTCGGGAGAGCCAAGGCCAGATGGAAGGGGTTTTGCAAGTCGAGGGGTGGAGCGGACGGCCTGTTCGACTGAGGCATCCATGCTGGGATCCCCTGAGGGGTGGGAGATTCGGAGAAAGGTGACTGCGCCGGCTTCAGAAATTTTGATTTCTACTTCGGTATAGATCTTTTCGCCAGCGGGAATTGGGGGTTTTTTCCAAGCGGACTGGATCGACTGTTTGATCAGGGCTCGATACCAAG
>JASGCJ010000055.1:2025-7412 GCA_030054195.1 Minisyncoccota bacterium | reverse complement strand
CGGTAGGAGTCCAGCTGAACCTCCATGAGGTTCGGCATCTCCACCGTCTCGGGCAACCGCCCGAAATTGACCCGCTCGACTTTGGTCGATTTCGACATGCTACGTACTCCTTATCCCGGTTTCCCGGGGATTGGTTATTTGATCTCTACCTTGGCACCAGCAGCTTCAAGCTTCTTCTTGATCTCAGCAGCCTCGTCCTTCGTGGCACCTTCCTTGATGGTTTTGGGTGCACCTTCGACAAGCGCTTTCGCATCCGCAAGGCCCAATCCAGGCACCACGGTGCGAACTTCCTTAATCACGCCGATCTTGTTGCCGCCTGCATCTTTCAAAACGACTTCGAAAGTTGTTTTCTCTTCAGCAGGTGCAGCACCCGCAGCCGCTCCGCCTGCTGCAGCTACAGCGACAGGAGCCGCAGCGCTGACGCCCCACTTGTCTTCAAGTTTCTTGACGAGTTCAGACGCTTCGAGAACGGTTAGCCCGCTCAACGTCGTTACCACTTCTTCCAGATTGATTGCCATTTTATTTCTCCTTCCCCTGCCCTTTCGATGAAAGGACCGAGGTGTTAATGTTTGTCCTAGGTTAGACGATCACACCCGTGACCGAATTATCCCGGAAAGGCTCCCGGGCTAACACAAGGTTATTGCCTTTCATGTACATCGTTACGATGCGGCCGACGGGGCCGCCTCCGCTTTGCTCTTCATCACCCGAGCCAACCGTGCACCGGGCTCCGCCAAGAGGCGTGCCAAGGTTGAGGCTGGAGCGGAAATTGCACCCAAAAGCCTTGCCCGCAGAACCTCTGCAGAAGGCAGATCGGCCAACATCACAATTTCGCTTACGCCTAAAACTTTGCCGTCCATCAATCCCGAACGCAGGCTTGGACGAGTAAATTCCGCCTTAAACGTCTTAATCACCTTCGCTGCGGCCGGAGCATCTTTTCCGCCAGAAACAATTGCAGTCTGGCCTGTCAGATCTTTACCTAAACCGGCCAAAACTTCCTCGCCGATCGCACGCTTGAACAAGGTGTTCTTCACGACCTTCACGGCCGCTCCTACCTTGCGCAGACGCCCCCTTAGCTCAGAAAATTCAGAGACCTTCATTCCCGTATAATCCAAAACGATCAAATACGGAGAGGATTTGACCCACTCCCGAATTGTATCAATGACTAACGCTTTTTCTTCTTTCATAAATCTCCTCGTTTAATCCTCTGACCCCGCAGCTGCATCCGCCACGGCCAACGGAATTCCAGGTGAAAATGTGGCTGAGAGAACGCAATTCTTCAGATACTTGCCTTTGGCTCCTGCAGGGCGTGCACGGGAAACGGATTCAATGACGGCATTCACATTTTCTCCCAGCGCCTTGCCTTCAAAACTCAGTTTTCCACAGCTCACGTGAAGGTTGGAGCCCTTATCGATCTTAAATTCGACACGGCCCGCTTGACACTCTTTCACAGCTTTTGCGGTATCTTCGGTCACCGTTCCCGTTTTTGGGTTCGGCATCAAGCCTCGAGGTCCGAGCACCTTTCCTAGTTTACGAACTTCGATCATCGCATCCGGAGTCGCCACAGCCACGTCGAAGTCGGCCCAACCCTCCTGAACTTTCTTGATCAAATCGGCGAAACCCACGGCAACAGCCCCAGCCGCTTTGCCTGCCTCTGCCGCAGCCCCTTGGGCAAAGACGATGACACGGACTGTTTTGCCCGAACCATGTGGAAGACTCACGGTGCCACGAACCACTTGATCGCTTTGCTTAGGATCCACACCTAAATGAAACGAAAGATCGACGCTCGGATTTCCCTTACTCTTGCCTGCAGGCATCTTCTTTAAAATGGATACTGCATCAGGAATGCTGTAGCGCTTTTTCGGCTCGAGCAATTTAATGGCTTCTTCGTAACGGCGACTAGGTTTCTTAGGCATGATCAATCTCCTTAGTCTGCAATCTCAAGGCCCATCTGTCGGGCCGTTCCTGCAATGGTGCGAAAAGCGGCCTCATCCGAAGCTGCATTCAGGTCGTTCCTCTTAATTTTCACAATATCCATCACCTGCTTTTTTGTTACCTTGCCCACCTTCAAACGATTCGGTTCCTTTGATCCAGAAGCCAAGTTAGCAGCTTTTTTGAGAAGTACGGATGCAGGCGGACTTTTGGTGATAAACGTGAAGGTCTTGTCCTTATAAACAGTGATGACGACAGGAAAAATATTTCCGGCTTCTTTTGCCGTCCGCGCATTAAATTCCTTACAAAAAGCCATGATGTTCACTCCCTGCTGACCCAGTGCAGGGCCTACGGGAGGAGCTGGGTTTGCCGCGCCAGCGGGGATCTGAAGCCTGATAATTCCTGTGATCTCTTTAGCCATAAAAACTTAGTTCCTTTCCACCTGCCAATATTCCAACTCCACGGGAGTGGACCGTCCAAAAATAGAAACCGCCACGCGAACGCGTCCTCGCTCCGTATCCACCTCTTCCACCACGCCCTCTTGGCTCTGGAAGGGACCATCCCCCACCTTGACCCGATCCCCGACGGCAAAAATAATCTTCGGGGTAATTTTCTCTTCTTTCTCGCGAATCTGACTCAACATTCCGTCGACTTCATCCTGTTTCATCGGAGTCGGCCGATCTCCGTCTGCGAAACCCAAAACGCCAGGAGTTTCCTTCACGAAGTACCAGGGGACTTCGTGCAACTTTTTCTCAGAATCGTACAACTCCATCTTCACGAAAATATATCCAGGGTAAAGTTTCCGCTCGGTTTCGACCTTCTTTCCCCTTTTGATCTCAGAAATGCGCTCGGTTGGAATAATCACCTCCTGCACCACCTCCCCCAACTCCTCGGTCTTGATCCGGCTCAACATGTGACGCTTCACATTGGTCTCTTGACCAGAGAGAACGTGCACCGCGAACCAGCGGGCTTCAGCTGCAGGGGTTGCGATCTCACTCATGGATTAAAACCTCACCAACCAGCCAACAACTCGGCTGATTAAAAAATCGAATCCCGAGGTGTAGGCAGCCAACACCAAGGTAGTGAGCGCCACAACCGTGGTGCTATCGATCAACTCGCGATATTTCTTCATGCCCGACTCACTCGGGTCCCAAGGCCATGAGCACTTCACGAGTTCCCCTTTTACCTCGACCACGAACTTGGAAATTTGAGACCGATTGAGAAAAATAGCTGCCACGGCGCCGAAGGAGATAACTCCCACAACGATCGTGATCAACCAGCTTCCACCGATCTTCAATGCTTCCATTTCGTAATCTTTCTCCCTTGTAAGGTGCAGGGCAGGAGGGACTCGAACCCCCAACCGACGGTTTTGGAGACCGCTACTCTACCAATTGAGCTACTGCCCTCCTTTTCCGTCCGGTTGGGCAGATCCCACTCAAAGAGTGGGCGCTTCCCTCCGGTATGATTCGTGGGGGTTAGGCCACGATTTCGGTGACGCGCCCGGCGCCTACCGTTTTTCCACCTTCACGGATAGCGAAGCGGATCTGCTTCTCCATCGCGATGGGGGTAATCAGCTCGACTTCGATGTCGACATTGTCTCCGGGCATCACCATTTCCACCCCGGCCTTCAAGGTCACGACCCCCGTCACGTCCGTTGTGCGGAAGTAAAACTGAGGACGATATCCATTAAAGAAAGGTGTGTGACGACCGCCTTCGTCCTTACTCAGAACGTAGACTGTCGCTTTAAACTTGGTGTGAGGCTTGATCGTCCCTGGCTTGGCGATGACCTGCCCGCGCTCCACATCCTCTTTTTTCGTTCCACGCAGAAGGAGACCGACGTTGTCGCCCGCCTCCGCTGTGTCGAGGAGCTTGCGGAACATTTCAACGTCCGTAACGACGGTCTTGGCCGTAGGCTTGATACCCACGATCTCAACCTCTTCCATCTTCTTGAGAATGCCGCGCTCCACACGACCAGTGACGACGGTTCCACGACCTTCGATGTTGAACACGTCTTCCACGGGCATCAGGAAGGGCTGATCCTTCGGACGCTCTGGGATGGGGATAAATTTATCAACTGCATCCATGAGTTCCATGATGCACTTGGCCGCATCGCTCTTGGGATCGCCAGACTCCAAGGCTTTCAAGGCACTACCTTTGATGATCGGAATCTTGTCTCCGGGGAATTCATACTTCGTCAGGAGTTCACGCACTTCAACCTCGACGAGTTCCAACAGGTCTTTGTCGTCCACCATGTCCACTTTGTTCAGAAAGACGACCAGTGCAGGCACACCGACCTGACGGGCCAACAAAATATGTTCGCGGGTCTGAGGCATCGGACCGTCTGCCGCGCTGACAACAAGAATGGCGCCGTCCATCTGGGCGGCTCCCGTGATCATGTTTTTCACATAGTCAGCGTGTCCAGGACAATCCACGTGCGCGTAGTGCCGTGTTGCCGTTGCATACTCTACGTGAGAGGTATTGATCGTGATTCCGCGCTCTTTTTCCTCGGGCGCGTTATCGATCTGGTCATACGCGCGAGCTTCGGCCAAACCGCTCTTGGAAAGGATCGTGGTGATGGCCGCGGTTAGTGTGGTTTTCCCGTGATCAACGTGCCCAATGGTGCCGATGTTGACGTGGGGTTTCGAACGGTTGAATGCCTCTTTCGCCATAAATTCTAATCTCCTTGCCTTGCGGTTTCAGATCTCCTAGTTCGCCGGATCGGAACTCCGCCGACCGTGTCCCCACTCGGGGTTTCACAGCGACCGAGCCCATGACCGGGTTTGAACCGGTGACCTCGTCCTTACCAAGGACGTGCTCTACCAACTGAGCTACATGGGCGAGATGGAATTCGTTTAGGAATTCCGGAATTCGCCCGGCGTTTTCCCTTCGGCACGAAATCTGCTTCAGAGCCTATCGGCTTAAAACAAAAAATCAGACCAAGGGGAAACGATAAGCATGCCTACTTCCCAACCCCCCTGTCAACACCCTCTTACAAAAAAAATCAGATTTTTTTCAAGTTGTGAATAACATGCGAAAAACGTAGAAGGCCAAACCCAAGACCGCTACCAAACCACCTAAGGCCAAAATCCATATCGGGCTTCCACTTTCGCCCTTCCCCTTGATAGGAGACAAGTTACGAAAGTTTTCTGGTATCCCCTCCTCTACTCCTAACTCCATTTGAAAACCGCTTCCCGCTTGTGGCAGCGCCAATGCAGCCCGCGGAACAGCCCCTTCATACCGAAATGGAATCTGCCCAAACTGCAGTCGATCCCGATCCTGCAACAAAACTTCAGTGACTTTTTCATCATTCACTCGCGTCCCGTTCGTGGATTCCAAATCACGCACTCGGTACTCCGCCCCCTCAGCGACAAGTTCCGCGTGACGGGAAGAAATGCTGCCGTGAACGATCTGGATTTCGTTGCCGTCAATTCGCCCCACCGCCATCCGAGGCCCCACCA
>JASGCJ010000055.1:0-1925 GCA_030054195.1 Minisyncoccota bacterium | reverse complement strand
TTGCCCGACCGCAGATCCTTCACAGGCTGATTTCCCCCTCGATGACCAAACTTAAGCTTGAACGTCTTTCCTCCCAAAGCATGCGCCAACATCTGATGCCCGAGACAGATTCCAAAAATCGGTTTCTTCCCCACTAAATCCCGAACGGTTTGATGCACGTAGGTCGGTACAGCAGGATCACCTGGCCCGTTGGATAAAAATACACCGTCCACCTTTGCGCTTAATATCTCCGCTGCAGTAGCCTGGGCAGGAAAAACAATGGGTTGAATTCCCTCCGCCCGAAGTTGGCGCAAAATATTTCGCTTCATTCCACAATCGATCGCAGCCACTCGATGGCGCACTTTGGACATCTTAACCTTCTCCGTACCTAACTTTCCAGGAAAGTCCACCCCCTCGGGATCCCACTCATAAGACTTTTTGCACGTGACCTCAGCCACATAATCCCTTGCCCCTAGCCCAGGCCACTCCTTGGCCCGTTTCACGGCCTCCTCACCACTCATTCCTTGATTCGCTAACACACCCCTCATCGCTCCCTTGGTACGAAGTTTCCGAGTCAAACACCTTGTATCAATTCCCTCACAAGCAGGAATCTTGTGTCTCTTGAGATACACATCAAGCGACTCCCTCCCCCTCCAGTTGCTCATACGTCGGGACAATCTTCGCACTAATAAACCCGAAACCTGTGGCCCCTCGGACTCCTCATCTTCTGGGTTGATTCCCGTATTCCCAATTTCAGGACAGGTCAAAGCCACAATCTGACCGCGATAGCTCGGATCGGTTAAAATCTCCTCATATCCAGTCATCGAAGTGTTGAAACACAACTCCGCGGCCACCCAGCCGGAATGACCAAATCCCTGCCCCCTCAGAATCGTTCCATCCTCGAGTGCTAAAATTGCTTCCACAATGGTAAAACTTTAGGAGCGCCCAACTCGCCCGTCGAGATCATGACGAATTTTTCCATCCACAATTGTTAATACTGCACGCCCTCTCAACTCCCGACCCTCAAAAGGCGTGTTTCTACCCAAGCTTCGGAATTCAGACTTTCGAACCGTCCAAGTTCTCTCGGGATCTACTACGGTCACATCTGCAATCGCCCCCACAGCCAAACTTCCACGACCTAAACCAAAATACCGTGAGGGAAAATCACTCATCCGGGCCACTACTTCCCGCAGAGTCATAAACTTCGAGTGCACCAACTCCGTCAAATAAATTCCAAGCGCCGTCTCCAACCCCACCACCCCGAAAGGCGCCTCATCAAATTCTACCTCCTTCTCATACGTACAGTGAGGTGCATGATCCGTCGCTAAGAACCGAATCGTTCCATCCACCACACCCCGCCGCAACTCCTCCACATCCGCTTGAGTTCGAAGCGGCGGATTCATTTTAAAAGATGTGTCGTACCCCTCCACTCGTTCGTCCGTTAAAGTGAGATGGTGTGGTGAGGCCTCCCCTTCGATGAGGATTCCCCTCTTTTTTGCCTCACGCAAAATCCGTACCGACCCCGCTGTGCTGATGTGCTGACACACCACCCGAGCCCCCGTTAACTCAGCCAATAGAACATTCCTAGAAACAATCACCTCCTCCGCGATTCCTGGCCACGCAGGCAAACCCAGAATTCTCGACCACTTCCCCTCATTCATGACCCCGCCGGCAGAAAGCGTCTTGTCCTCGCAGTGATCCAAGACGGGCAGATCAAACATGCGCGCATACTCAAGCGCTCGCCTCATCAACTCCGCACTTTGAATGCAGTGCCCGTCATCCGTAATCGCGACAACCCCGGCTTGGCGCAACGACCCGATGGGAGCCAACTGCTCCCCTTTTTGTCCGATCGAAATCGTTCCCGTTGGAAAAACATTGGCCACTCCCGTTTCCCTTGCCCTCTGCTTCATCCATGCAATCGTGTTCGAGCCATCCGCGACAGGGGA